>NZ_JQBD01000055.1 GCF_001437255.1 Pediococcus damnosus
TCACCAATACCAGAAAGTGTAGACCCGTTTTATTTGATGGATTCTTTTTTAAACCGAGTTGTTAGCTTAATATGGTGGATTTTGGTATGATAAACGTATAAATAATAGAGAGGTGAGTTGGTTGTTAGATAATACCGATACCACAGGAACGATCACATGTTCATTTTGTGGAAAGACTCAAGATCAGGTAAAGAAAATTGTCGCCGGTCCTGGTGTCTACATCTGTAATGAATGTATCGATTTATGTAAGGAAATTATTGATGAAGAAGTTTCTAGAGAGAGCGCTGAAGAGTTTTCCGATGTGCCAACTCCAGCAGAAATTGTCTCTAAACTTGATGACTATGTCATTGGTCAGACAGAGGCTAAACGAACTTTGTCGGTAGCTGTGTATAACCACTACAAACGAATTAACCAGATGGAAAATGCTGACGAAGGAGATGCTGAATTACAAAAAAGTAATATTAGCATCATTGGACCAACTGGATCTGGAAAAACATTTTTGGCCCAAACCTTAGCACGGATTCTAAACGTGCCCTTTGCCATTGCAGATGCAACGACTTTGACTGAGGCCGGCTATGTTGGTGAAGATGTTGAAAATATTCTTTTAAAACTTTTGCAAAATGCTGACTATGATGTTGAAAAAGCTGAAAAGGGCATTATCTACATCGATGAAATCGATAAGATTGCTAAAAAGAGTGAGAATGTTTCAATTACGCGTGATGTTTCTGGAGAAGGAGTCCAGCAGGCTCTTTTGAAAATTCTAGAAGGCACAATTGCAAATGTACCACCGCAAGGCGGACGGAAGCATCCACAACAAGAGTTTATTCAAATCGATACAACTAACATTTTGTTTATTGTTGGTGGTGCGTTTGATGGGATTGAAGACATTGTCAAAAGTCGCTTAGGTGATAAGGTAATTGGGTTCGGAACTGATTCTACAAAAACAGTTGATAAATCTAAGAGTTTGATGCAACAAGTTATTCCCGAAGATTTATTACGCTTTGGTCTAATCCCCGAGTTCATTGGTCGATTACCAATTTTGACGGCCCTTGAGAAACTTACAACTGATGACTTAGTTCGAATTTTGACTGAGCCCAAAAATGCATTAGTTAAGCAGTATCAGACATTATTATCATTAGATGATGTCAAATTACACTTTACACCGCAAGCTTTACGAGCAATTGCTGAAGAGGCCATTACTCGTAACACAGGTGCACGTGGGTTACGTTCCATTATTGAAGAAGTTATGCGTGATATTATGTTTGACATTCCATCTCGTGATGATGTCGAACAAGTTACAGTAACTAAACGAACAGTGGTTGATCATGTGGAACCAGAATTAATTTTAAAAGATAAAAAAGCTTCTTAAACTAGGTTCGAATTTAAAAGATGGTTTCTAGAAAATAGAAACCATCTTTTTTTTAACTTTTGTGTGTTAAAATTAAATCAGATTAAAAAGGTGGTTCAAGAAATGGAAGTTCATAATGTGGAGCTTGTCATGAGCGCGGTAGCTCCAGCGCAATATCCTACAACTGGTTATCCTGAAATAGCTTTAGTGGGACGCTCAAACGTAGGAAAGTCTTCCCTGACAAATGTTTTAATTAATCGAAAAAGCTATGCGCGGACTTCATCACAGCCCGGCAAGACGCAAACTTTGAACTTTTATAATGTTGAAGATCAATTATATTTTGTCGATGTCCCTGGTTATGGGTACGCGAAAGTTTCTCGTTCCGAACGAGAAAAATGGGGAACGATGATTGAAACATATCTAACCAGCCGTCCTCAATTAAAAGGGGTTATTTCACTGGTAGATGCTCGTCATGCGCCTAGCGAAGACGATGTGATGATGTATAATTGGTTGCATTATTACAGAATTCCCATATTAGTGGTTGCAACTAAGAGTGATAAAGTTGTGCGTGGTAAATGGAATAAGAGCGAGAGCTTAATCAGAAAAACGCTTCAAATTAGTGATCCTGATGAGTTTCAATTATTCTCAGCTCAAACTAAGATGGGTAAGGATGAGGTTTGGAATTGGATTGAGAAACGGATTGGGGAGGACTAGAACATGGAATTTAATGATTATCAAAAAAAGGCTAATCGGACCTTGTTTGGAAATGAGCAAGTTTTAACAAATTGCGCATTGGGATTGGCAAGTGAAAGTGGTCAGGTTGTAGATCTTGTTAAGAACTACACTTTTCACGGTAAGGATCTTAACCACGAGGAATTAACCAAAGAGATGGGCGATGTGTTGTGGTATTTATCACAAATTGCCGAGTGGGCAGATATTCCCTTTGAGCAAATCGCACAGGAAAATATTGAGACTTTAAATCAACGCTATCCTGCAAGTAACGAATAAAAAATGAGTGAAACGGCTAAGACGTCGTTTCACTCATTTTTTTGATGATTTTTGTTTTTCATTGTTATTGCTGCGTTTTAAAAATTTGTTCTTTTTGTCAGCTGTTTTTTTATCCTCTACTGGGGCGACAAACTTATCTAACATTTTTTCTAAATTAATTTCTTGTTTTACTTTTAAACCCATTAATCATTACTCCTTCAATTTTAGTGCCGATTTCTAATAATTACATTCTTCATGAGGCTATCATACCAGATTTTATATTATCTGTCAGTTATTTTGAAACATCATAGAAACTAAGAAATGATGATCGCAATTTTTAAAAATGTAAATGTAAACATTTTGAAAACGTTTTAATATACACTAATAGATGAATATATGTGGTAAAGATGAATAAAAACAATTAATTTGTAAATAAGCTTGCATAAAAAACCAAAAGCGTTTATACTTCATATATTCTATTGAATGTAGGGAGTTGCAGTTATGAAGAAAAAATTTATTGAGATTATCGCAATTATTGGATTGCTAGTTACAATGATTCCGTTTGGCAATGTTCATGCAGCCGGTGCTAATACCAGTTCAAATGATCAATCACTTGCCAAGATTCAGAAAAAGGGTGTTTTAGTAATGGGGACTAGTCCTGATTACGCGCCATACGAATTCCAAACCACTAAGAATGGTAAAAGTGTTGATGTTGGGATGGATATTAGTATCGCTAAACAAATTGCCAAAGATTTAGGCGTCAAACTTGAGATCAAAAATATGGATTTTGATTCTTTACTTGTTGCTTTACAGACGGGAAAAGTTGATATGGTTATGGCTGGGATGAATCCCACACCAGCTCGTCGTAAAAGTGTAACTTTTTCTAATATCTACTATCAAGGTGGACAAGATATTGTTATTAATAAGAAAGATAACAAAATTTACAAAAACAAAGATTCATTTGTTAATAAAACGGTTGGTGCTCAAACCGGAACAATGCAATATAATATGGCAAAAAAACAGATTCCAAATGTGAAGGTTAAAGGTTTTGATAAGGGTGCGGATTTAATTCTTGCGTTACAAACCAATAAGATTGATGGAATTGTTATGGAAAAACCAAGTGCTGAAGCTTATGTAAAAAACAACTCACAGCTTAGTTTGATTAATGGTAATTTTAATTTAAGTAAAGATGAAAGTAGCTCTGCGATTGCATTTCAAAAAGGTTCAAACACCCTTGCAGCAGCAGTAAACAAGAGTCTTGCTAAAATTAAAAAGAAGGATCTAATTAATAAAGAGTATTTAAAAGATGCTGGTAGTCACATGAAAACAAATACAGTTGATACTTCAATGTGGCATTATTGGAAATATTTTGCCAAAGGAATTGGTTATACTTTGCTAATTTCGGCTTTCTCAGTATTCTTTGGTTTCATTTTAGGAACAATTCTTGCATTTATGCGATTGAGTCGTAACAAATTATTTAAGGCAGTTTCTACAGCTTATATCGAATTTATTCGGGGAACGCCTTTAATGGTCCAGATCATGTTTGTCTACTTTGGAATTGGCCTAGTTGTGAATATACCGGCTCTAACTTCCGGAATTATTGCGGTTTCGTTAAATAGTGGTGCTTATGTGGCCGAGGTTATTCGAGGAGGGATTAATTCAATTGATAAGGGCCAGACGGAAGCAGCGCGAAGTCTGGGACTTTCAAAGAACTATACGATGCGTTATGTGGTTTTGCCGCAAGCAATTAAAAATATTTGGCCCGCACTGGGTAATGAATTTATTTCCTTAATTAAGGAAAGTTCAATCGTTTCAATCATTGGTGTGACAGATCTGATTTATCAATTGAAAATTGTTCAGTCCGATACCTATCGTGGTGTAGCGCCGATCGTTGTTGCGATGTTACTCTATTTTGTCGTTACCTTTAGTCTTTCAAAAGTTCTATCTTACTTTGAGGGGAGAATGAAACATGCCAACTAACATTTTAGATATTAAAAATTTAAAGAAAAAGTATCATGATACTGAAGTCTTGAAGGATATTTCTGAAACCGTTGAAAAAGGCCAAGTTATTTGTGTAATTGGTCCATCAGGGGCCGGAAAAAGTACTTTCCTTCGTTGTTTAACCTTGTTGGAACAGCCCACTGATGGTCACATTTTGTTTGAGGGTACTGATTTAACTACTTTAAATGAAAAACAACTTGACGAGTTACGCGAAAAAATGGGAATGGTTTTTCAAAGTTTTAATCTATTCCCAAATATGACGGTTTTAGATAACCTTAAATTGGCACCTATGAAAGTTAAAAAATTAACTGATGAGCAAGCGACCAAAAAGGCGAAAGAACTCTTGCTACAGGTCGGATTGGCCGATAAGGGGTCTGAATACCCTAGCAGCTTATCAGGTGGTCAGCAGCAACGTGTGGCCATTGCACGGGCCTTAGCGATGGAACCTGAAGTTATGTTGTTTGATGAACCTACTTCAGCGCTAGATCCAGAAATGGTTGGGGATGTTTTGAAGGTTATGAAAGACTTGGCTAAAGCCGGAATGACGATGGTCGTTGTGACTCACGAAATGGGATTTGCGCGTTCCGTCGCTGATCAGGTTTGGTTTATGGACGGCGGGTATATTCAAGAAAAGGGTACTCCTGGAGATTTCTTTGACCATCCCAAAACACATCGGGCTCAAGTTTTTCTTTCTAAGATTCTGATGCAATAACTTAATAAATTTGGAAAGCATGCGTGAAATCTAAAATTTGACGGATGTTTTTTTGATATCTTAATATACAGATAGATGAGCGAATGTACGTTTGCTTTTTGGTTGCGACTAATATTGAAAGGTGGTATAATGTTACAAGCTGTTTACACTAGGAGGTGAAGCCAGTTGGCGTCGGAACACATTGAACATAAGTTAGCTTTATTACCGGATTTGCCCGGTTGTTATCAAATGAAAAACATCAATAGCCAAATTATTTATGTCGGGAAGGCTAAAAATTTAAAAAATCGGGTGCGTTCGTATTTTAAGAGTTCCCATGATGGAAAGACTGCGCGACTGGTTTCAGAAATTGCTGATTTTGATTACATTGTGACTTCTAGTGATAAGGAAGCTTTTCTGCTTGAAATTACTTTAATTCAAAAGTATCAACCTTATTTTAATATCAAGTTAAAACGAGGAACGGGTTACCCATATATAAAAATTACCAATGAGCGCGATCCTCAAATGATCATTTCTGGGGATTTAAAAAAGGACGGGGCCTATTATTTTGGTCCGTATCCGAATGTCTATGCAGCTGAAGAAACTTTGCATTTTTTGCAAAAGGTTTATCCATTACGGCGGTGTACAGGATTTCAACATCGGCCATGTTTGTACTATCATATGGGCCAGTGTCTCGGGGCCTGCTTTAAAACGGTGCCAAAAGAGGCCTATGATAAGCAGATTACGCGAATTAAATCATTTCTAAATGGTAACGTAAAAACGGTTAAGAAACAGCTAGTTACAAAAATGGATGATGCGGCTAAAAACTTGGAGTTTGAACGAGCGGCTGATATCCGTGATCAAATTCACTATATCGAAGTCACGGTTGAAAAACAGAAAATTATTTCTAACGATAATACACCGCGAGACTTATTTAACTTTTATATTGATAAAGGGTGGTTGTCAATCCAGGTATTTTTCATCCGGCAAGCACGATTAATGAAACGAGAAAAACGACTTTTTCCCGTTGTAAGTACAGCAACAGAAGAATTAACTTCATTTATTTTACAATTTTATAATCAAAAAAATAATTTATTACCGAATGAAATTCTGGTACCAAAGGGTCTGGATAATCAAGTGCTGAGTGATATCCTGCAGATTCCGGTTCGCACGCCACAACGAGGACAAAAGCGTGATTTGATGAACCTTGCGAAAGAAAACGCACAAATTACATTGGAAGAGAAGTTTCGGTTGCTGGAATTGGACGATTCTAAAACTGTGGGCGCCATGAAAGAAATTACAGACGCCTTAGGAATTCCTACTGGCCACCGAATTGAAGCATTTGATCATTCTCATATTCAGGGAACAGACTTGGTCTCGGCAATGGTGGTCTTTACGGATGGTAAGCCAGATAAGAAAATGTATCGTAAGTATAAGCTGGTTACAGTGGATCATGCTGATGAAGCAGCTAGTACACGGGAAGTCATTCGCCGCAGATATACGAGGTTATTAAAAGAGCATAAGCCAATGCCAGATCTGATTTTAATGGATGGTGGCGAAATTCAATTAAATGCTGTAAAAGATGTTTTGGTAAACGAATTAAACTTGCAAATCCCAGTGGCTGGGATGGTGAAAAACGATAAGCATAAGACGGCTGATCTATTATTTGGGCCAGATGATCGCCACGTAGCTTTGGATCCAAAAAGTCAGGGATTTTACTTGGTTCAACGTATTCAAGATGAAGTTCACCGATTTGCAATTACTTTCCATCGACAAGTGCATACAAAGCACTCCTTGAGCTCACGATTAGATGATATTGCTGGGGTTGGGCCCAAGACCAGAAATAAGTTATTGCGCAAATTTGGATCCATGAAGCATATTTCAGAGGCGCCAATTGCAGATCTGCAAAAATTGGGAATCTCTGAAAATGTGGCAAAAACAATTAAAATTTCTTTAAATGGCATGCTGAAAACCAAATAACCATTAAGTACTGATACAAGTTTGAATTCTGAAAAAAGCAAATTTAATAAATGGTATAAATTAAGGCGATTCTCTGCTAAAATGAGAGTATTAGTCACAACAAGTCAAGTTGAAATAGCATTGGAGAAAAATATGTTTGTTGATCAAGTTAAAATTAATATAAAGGCCGGTAATGGCGGCAACGGCATCGTGGCTTTTCGACGCGAAAAGTTTGTTCCTAATGGTGGTCCAGCCGGTGGTGATGGCGGCCGTGGTGGCGATGTCGTTTTGAAAGTGGACTCTGGGATGAGAACGCTAATGGATTTTCGTTATCAACGTAAGTTTAAAGCGCCATCTGGTAGTAATGGCATGAATAAACAAATGACTGGGCGGAGTGCTCAAGATTTTGTGATTAATGTCCCTGGTGGAACAATTGTGAAAGACACAGAAACTGGCGAGGTTATTGGTGATTTAGTGGATAACGATGAGACCCTGGTGGTTGCCAAAGGTGGCCGTGGCGGTCGGGGCAATATTCACTTTGCTAGTCCCAAAAATCCTGCTCCAGAGATTGCCGAAAATGGTGAACCGGGACGAGAGCGAAGTATTCAGTTAGAACTTCGCCTATTAGCTGATGTTGGATTACTTGGTTTCCCATCCGTAGGAAAATCTACTTTATTATCAGTTGTTACAAGTGCTAAGCCTAAAATTGCTGAATATCATTTCACAACGTTGGTTCCTAACTTGGGGATGGTACGTTTGGATGATGGGCGGGATTTTGTAATTGCAGATATTCCTGGATTAATCGAAGGCGCTTCACAAGGGGTTGGACTAGGATTTGAATTTCTCCGTCATGTGGAACGGACAAAAGTTTTATTACATCTTGTTGATATGAGTGTTGTCGAAGAAGTTGACCCGTTTGATAGTTATCAAAAGATTAATCAAGAGTTAGGCAAATATGATCCAGACTTAATTAAACGACGTCAGATCATTGTGCCAACCAAGATGGATATGCCAAATTCAGAAGATAATTTAAAAGAGTTTGAAAAGAAAATTCAAGAATCAACCAAAAATACTGAAACGCCGGATATCTTTCCAATCTCAGCTGTTACCCATAAAGGATTAGAACCTTTAATGCAACATACAGCAGATGTGCTTGAAAATACACCTGATCCAATTCCGGCACCAGTTGTTTCGGATGATTCAGTCACCTATGCCTATGAACCAAAACAACCATTTTCAATTACTCAAGATGAAGATGGTGTTTGGGTATTGACGGGCGAAAAGCTCGAAAGATTATTTAAGATGACTAATACAGAACATGATGACAGTATGATTCGATTTGCTCGTCAAATGCGCGGGATGGGTGTGGATGATGCTTTGCGTAAGGCAGGCATTAAGAACGGAGATTCAGTTCGAATCTTAGATTTTACATTTGAATTCGTTGACTAAACGGTTATAGAGGGATGCATATGGATTTAGAAAAAACAACTTCTGTGGGGAAATCCAGTAAGCAAGGAAGTAAAAACGAAAATACTTCGGGAAAAACACATACAAAACGGCTGAAACATAGCCGATACATATCTGGGTTCGATGGACTTAGAACGCTAGCGTTGTTGGGCGTTATTTTGTATCATCTTCTTCCTTATGACTTAAAAGGTGGTTATTTGGGAGTTCCCATTTTCTTTGCAATTTCGGGATATTTAATTACTGACTTGTTTGTTCAAGAATGGGATCAAAATGGATCGATCAAAATATGGTCCTTTTATGGGCGCCGTTTGAAAAGGCTTTATCCAACTTTGGTGGTTGTGTTGCTAGCAAGTACAGCTTACATGACGTTATTTGCTCAAAATCTTCTTACCCACATCAAAAGTGTTTTATGGACAAACCTTTTATTTGTTTATAATTGGTGGCAAATAGGTAACGGTCAGTCCTATTTTGATCGCTATAATGGCGAATCACCTTTTACCCATCTATGGTATTTATCTGTGCTTGGCCAGTATTACTTTATCTGGCCAGTTGTGATGATTGCGCTGTTGTTTACCTTTAAAAATCGTAGTCATATTTTGGGTGTCTTAAGTGGTTTAGCGATTGTGTCTGCTTTGTTGATGCTAATTCTTTATGATCCAAGTAATACGAACCGGGTTTATTACGGTTCGGACACGCGGATGACTCCGTATTTGTTGGGTGCCGCACTAGCATTCTTCTGGCCTTCGACGCATCTTAATCCTCATTTAAAGAAAAATGCGCGATGGTTCCTAAATATATTGGGACTAATCTCGCTAATCTTTATTGTTTGGATGGCGTTTGATCTGAGTGGAACTGGTAGTTTTGCTTATCGTGGAGGAATGCTGATTTTCTCCATCTTTTCGGTAATCTTGATTGCTGTGATCGCACATCCTGGAGCAAGCTTTAACAAGTGGTTTAGCAATCCGGTTTTCGCGTGGATTGGAAAACGGAGTTATGGGATTTATTTGTATCAGTTTCCTGTGATGATCTTTTATGAAAGGGCAGTTGTAAATATTGCCGCTCATCCATTATGGAATGCGTTGGTAGAAGCAGCTATTATTGTGGTAATCAGTGATCTTTCGTATCGCTTTATTGAAACCCCGTTAACTCACTTTAATTACGCGCACCCAATTCAAGCTCTCAATACTTTATTCAGACAGCATAAAAAGGGACGTTACTGGATTATTCCAATTGTTGTTGTCCTAGTAATCGCATTAGTTGGTATTGTTAATGGTTCAAATAATAATGGCAATCACCATAGTGCTCTGCAAATTAATATTACACAAAATAAGAAGAAATCTGAAAAACAAAATGATAAAGCTTTAAAGGCGCAAAAAGAAGCCGCAGCAAAGAAGAAACAGCATGCTGAAGAAGTTGCAAAAATAAAAAAAGAAAAAGCAATTAAATTAACTTCTAAAGAAAAAACAATTAAAACGAAGTATGATCTGCAACCTTCAGAAGTAAAAATTGCCCAAAAGATGTCAGTTACTGGAGTTGGTGATTCGATTATGGCAGATACCTCAGATGATTTGCAGGAAGTCTTTCCAACTGCTTACATTTCAGCTAAGGTAGGACGTCAAGTTTGGCAAGCAGCGAGTTTGTTACGAGAAATGGACTCACAAGGTAATTTGAGTAGTAATGTTTTGCTTAATTTAGGGACTAACGGTCCATTTACTAGTGAACAGTTAAAATCCATTGTTTCAATCATTGGGACTAAAAGACAGATATTCTGGGTAAATGTACATGTGCCTACCCAAAATTGGCAATCTCAAGTTAATAAAGAAATAGCAGATGCGGCCCAAAAATATAAGAATGTGCATGTCGTTGATTGGTATGGGGTTAGTCAGAAAAATTCTGATTGGTTCTATCAAGATCATGTCCATCCTAATATTGAAGGTAGCAAGGCGTATACTGCTTTGATTACTAAAGCAATTGTGAAGTATGGCAGTACAGATTAAATAAAAAGTCCAATTTACAAACTATCTCGGAAGAGAAGCAAGTAAATTGGACTTTTTGTTTATTTAAAAAGTGATTTTTGAATCTAAAGAATCTTTTGAAAGGGTCTTGCCAGATAAACTATAAGCACTTGAAAATTGAATTGTACAACTATTAAGTGTGTGGACGAGAGATGCTGGGACCAAAACGACAACGTTGGTATTTAATTTCTTACCAGCCGCAAGTTTCTTACCAGCGACACTATCAACCATATTGCTAATTGGCGTTCCGGCATAATCATTTGAAAGCTTTATGTAGTTTAAGCCACCAATGATGACCATCTGGTTACTTTCGTTTTGGACAGTGTACTTTAATTGCAACGTGTAATAGGTGCTACTAATATCGGTGTTATTAAAAGCATCAGCTACCACTTTTTTTGCCTTAGCCGTTTTGGCTTCATTTTTTAATAACCGTGTTTGACTAATTTGATATCGCAATGGCCTGTTAATAATAACTTGGTCCGTTTTCTTATATTTATCTAAAGTTAATTTAGTTCCAAAATTATCATAAGAAAATTGTTTCTTGTTAGTTAGATCACCATGGGGAACGTAATTAGTACTTTTTTTAATTTTTGTTGGAACACTGTAGCTACTTGATTTTTTGGTGTTATCGGCGCTATTAGTTGAAGCTGAATCCGAGCTTGCAGAACTTTCTTTTGAGCTGGATGAACTAGCTTTTTTATGGGCGTTTTTGTTTTGATTTGTAAAAGTTTCTTTACCCTTATTTTGGTAATGAGAATCTGCATTTTGGGAGGTACACCCACCCAAAAATAATGTTCCAAGTAAAACGAATGCCATAAATTTTTTCATATTTTTTTACCACTCTTATCCTAAAATTATTTTTTGATCGCGCAGATGATAGCCAAAAAGTTTGATTTGACTAGTTTCTGAGTAAGCGAGTTGACGAGACCCACTGATTGCCTGAACACGGGCTTCAAATTGATCAAGTGTTAGCGGTGATGATCCGGGGACAACAATTAACCATTGATTAAGTAGTTGCAATGATGAAACCGGTAGGGCAGCCTGATCTGCAGGCTTAAAGTAAAGCTTCAGTTGTGGATCTAGTGCTGCAACAGAAAGATTAAAATCAATTAAACGCATGTGACCTTCTCCATTATATCCCATGAATTTGGTTTGTAGATTACATTATCAATTATAATTGATTACAGAACCCATTTGAAGTGTAAACTATGAGACATTGCATAGCAAATTAGGTGAAAAATGTGGTATGGTATTTAGGGTAGTGTTTTAAAAAACAAGAGTAAATGGGGAACGATCGTTATGGATTTAGAATTTTTAGGAACCGGAGCAGGAGTTCCCGGTAAATTTAGAAATGTGACAAGTATTGCATTGAAGCTTTTAGATGAGCGGAACTCAATTTGGTTGTTCGATGTCGGTGAAGGCACACAGCAACAAATCTTACGAACCACCATTAAGCCTCGTAAAATTGACAAAATTTTCATCACCCATTTGCATGGTGATCATCTGTTTGGGCTTCCTGGGTTGTTGAGCAGTCGTTCATTTCAGGGCGGTGAATCAGAGTTGGTTATTTACGGGCCTAAAGGAATTCGCCAATTTGTTCAAACGGCAATGCGAATTTCTGATTCACATCTGTCTTATCCAATTCGCTTTGTTGAACTAGGTGATGAGGGTGTTATTTTTGAAGATGACAAATTCAAAGTTTCGTTTATGCGATTGGATCATCGGATTGAGAGTGTTGGTTATCGGATTGTCGAAAAAGATCATCAAGGGCAACTGCAAGTTGATAAATTAAAAGAATTACATGTGCCATCTGGACCGTTATATGGACGCTTAAAAAAAGGTGAGACGGTTACATTAGATGATGGACGTAAAATAGATGGTAAGGATTACTTAGGGAAACCACAGCCTGGACGAATTGTTGCGATTTTAGGGGATACCCGGAAGACTAAAAACAGTCCGATTTTGGCTCAGAATGCGGATGTATTAGTTCATGAAAGTACCTTCGCAAAAAATGAAAGTAAGCTCGCTCGGAATTATTACCATTCAACTAATGTTCAAGCAGCCGGGATTGCTAAAGAAGCCAATGTGAAGCGGCTAATTTTGACGCATATTTCGGCACGTTATACTGGTAAAATGGCAAACGACCTGCAAAAGCAGGCTCAATCAGTGTTTAAAGCCACAAAAGTTGTTCATGATTTTGATGTAATTCATATTCCGCTCAAATAGATGAGGAGTGATCAAATGCTAACAAGATTGCGAGAACTACGTGATTTAAATGGTAAATTGGTTTTAATTACAGGTGCTTCAAGTGGTTTAGGTAAGTTAGTGGCATATGAGGTGGCTGCACGGGGCGCAAACGTTGTTTTATGTGCGCGTAATTTAAAGGCTTTGCGTAAAGTAGCAGATAAGTGCAAAGAGATTTCACAAACTGATGCTTATGTGGTCGAATTAGATGTATCTGATCCAGACGCAATTGATCGACAGTTAACTCATGTTTTGCAGGATATTGGTTCGGTAGATATTTTAGTGAATAGTGCTGGTTTTGGAATTTTTGTAAAAGGCACCCGTAAAATGTAGGAAAA
>NZ_JQBD01000056.1 GCF_001437255.1 Pediococcus damnosus
TTATTCACCAATACCAGAAAGTGTAGATCCAAAAGATTGAAGCAATTGCTTCAATCTTTTTTTGTAGTTATAATTTTTGTTTAATTCGCATCATGACTATAAATCACCGCTACCGTACCGCTAGAAAAGCTAAAACTTGCAGTTGATTTCAAAAATTCATTGCTTACGTAAGCCACCGGTAACTGATCAGATTGATTATGTAACTGATATTTTTCATCCGGCAACGTTAGGTTTTCAACCTTTCCTAATGAAACAAATGACAGGTATTTATAATCTGGCAAGACATTAATACAATGCTGACCGGCGTTAAAAAAGTAAATACAATTTTGTCGATCAATTATCTTCACTTGTTCAACATACTGATTAAATTTGGGCTTTAGAAGCATAAAAATATTACTCAATAAATGATCTAAACGGCCACCTGTTGCGCCATACAAATGAACTTCATCTGCGTGCAATTGTTCAAAAGCACTTGCTAATGCTAATTCAGTATCGGTATCATCTTTAACTGGATTTACCTGAATAATTTCAGAACAATTCTTCTTTACTTCTACAAGTTCTTGCACTGTCATTGAATCAAAATCACCGACCGCCAACTGTGGTCTAATATGATTTTTAATTAAAATCAATGCGCCACGATCAACGCCAATCCAACCAGCCTTCTGATTAAATAGATTTTCTGGGTATTGTTGTCTAGGACCACCTGCCAAAATATTAACTTGCATTATTCCGTAGTCCTTGTTTTCAATTTTTTAATTTGTGCAACTGGATCTTCATTATTAAATACATAAGAACCGGCAACCGCAATATCCGCACCAGCTTTATACACGGATGCAACATTCTGGTCAGAAATTCCGCCATCAACTTCAATGGCAAAGTTGTTATCCCCAGTTTGACGTAATTGGTTTAACTGCTGAATTTTTGGAAGCATTTGGGAAATAAATTTTTGACCCCCAAAACCTGGATTAACCGTCATCACTAATACTTGATCAACAATCGGTAAAACCTCGTGAATCATACTGATTGGTGTCCCAGGATTCAATGCAACCTCTGCTTTTACACCATGTTGTTTAATCATCTCTAATGCGCGATAAATATGCGGAGTACTTTCCACGTGAACACCCACAACATCTGCACCCGCTTGACAAAACTGTGTCACAAATCGTTCAGGATTTTCAATCATCAAATGGCAATCTAATGGCATACTGGTAATTGGTCGAATAGCTTCAACCATTCCGGGACCAAAACTTAGATTCGACACAAATTGACCATCCATCACATCAATATGTAAAAGATCAGCGCCTCCTGACTGGGCAACTTCAATGTCTGGTTTTAAATCAACAAAATTAGCACTTAAAATTGATGGGGCTACTTTAATCATACTTATTTTCCTCTTTTCTTAGTATAACCTTTCCGTTGATAATCAGGTTTTTGTGCTTTAATCGTATTAAAAAATTGAACATAATTATCATAGCGACTTTGCATGATTTCCCCATCCTGAACAGCCTTTTTAACTGCACAATTAGGTTCATTAATATGCAAACATTCACGGAACCGACAGTTTAAACCAATATTTGCAATTTCTGGAAACAAGCCTTTCAAATCTTCTAATTGCATTTCGAATACCGTATAGCTTGAAAAACCCGGTGTGTCCGCAACTAGTCCATTTCCAACAGGGAATAATGCTACTTTTCGAGTGGTATGTTTCCCACGATTTAACGCTGTTGATACCTCACCCGTTTGAAGAGCCAAATTCGGATCAATATGATTAAGTAATGTTGATTTTCCTGCTCCCGTTTGACCCATAAAAATAGTTAATTGATTAGCAAAGTCACTTTCTAATTTTTTAATTGCTTCATCGTCGAAGGCTTGCCAATCTAAATAAACTTCATAACCAATTTTACGATAGCCTGCAACCTTTTCCTCGAAAGCAGGTTGTTGCTTCTCATCAACTAAATCTCCTTTTGTAAAGTAAATAATTGGCTTAATTTGTTTTTCTTCTAATGTTACCAATTGTCGATCTAACAGGTTAGTCGAAAAATCGGGTTGGACACAGGCAGTCACCACAACTGCCTGGTCAATATTTGCCAACGGTGGACGTACCAACTGATTACGTCGTTCATCAATTTTTAAGATGTATCCTTCATTTTCGGCTTGACTTTCAAACTCAACCCAATCGCCAACCAGTGGTGAAATTTTTTGCTTTCTAAAATTTCCACGAGCCCTTGTACGATAGATCTTATTATCAGTTTTAACGTCGTAAAAACCGCTTAGTGATTGAATAATTTGTCCTCCGTGCATTAAAAACCTCTCAATCTATTCTGTGACGGAAAAACGAATCGTCGTTGCTCTCGGAACAACGACTTGGTCAGGAACAACACTTTGATAAATAATCTTTCCATGATCAAACTGCATTGTCTGAACTTTCGTTTTTTTGATTTTAAATCCTTTTGCCCGTAACTTTTTTGCTACTTGGGTATAAGAATTCCCAATATAATTTTCAACAACATAACTATTAGGTCCCTGACTGATCACAATATTAACTGCGACCCCTGCTTGAACTTGCTTTTTACTTTTGGGTAACGTTTCTATAACCCGTTTGTAGTCAACTTTTTGATTTCCCGTTCGAGTAATCTGACCCACTTTTAGATTCTTTTTTTTCAAGACAGCTGTCGCCTCATTCTGGGTCATCCCAGAGACATCAGGAATTGAAACAACTTTAGGAAAACTCAGATAAAAGGCAACGGCAATCCCAACAATAAATAATGTCAATAACCCCAAGAAGATGGCAATCTTTTTCCTCAATGGATGACGATTTCGTCTTTTTTTAGTAACGGTGCTTGTTGATTTTTTTTCGTTGTTTGGTTGTGAAATGGCCTTAACTTCGGCAACATCCTTAATTGCCGTAGGTCCAAAATGAGAAGCTTTCGCAATAATTGTTTGATCATTTGAAGACTGTGTTACAAAACGTGGTTCATCCGCACGGCTCGGTGAAAGAGATGTTTTAAGATCGTTTGCCATTTCAGTAGCGGAAGCATATCGGTCAAATGGGTTCTTAGCGGTTGCCTTTAAAATAACGTTTTCCAAGGCCTGCGGAATTCTAGGATCAAAATCACGAACAAGAGGAATTTGATTTTGAGAATGTTTGATGGCGATTGAAACTGCATTTTCACCTTCAAATGGTACCCGCCCGGTCAACATCTCATATAAAATAATTCCTAATGAATAAATATCTGATCGTTTGGTTGCCAGATGACCACGGGCTTGCTCCGGAGATAAATAGTGAACTGATCCCACAACTGCATTGGTTTGCGTGATTGTTTGGTCTTGCTGGGCCACGGCAACTCCAAAATCTGAAATCTTAGCACTACCATTCTTATCCATTAACACATTTTGTGGTTTTAAATCACGATGAATAATCCCGTGTGCATGAGCCGCTGCCACACCACTCAAAATTTGTTCCATGATATCAATAACTTTTTGATAAGGAATGGGAAAATGGTCTTTGATGTACTGTTTTAAATCAGTACCATCAATATACTCCATAACCAAATAGTGAATCCCATTATCTTCACCAACATCATACACACTCACGATATTTGGATGCACAATTTCTGTGGTTGCAAGTGCTTCTCGTTGAAAACGTTGGATCGTCTTATCGTCATTTTGAAGATCAAAACGAATTAATTTTACAGCAACATCTCGCTTGAGAATAAGGTCACGCGATAAATAAACATCGGACATTCCGCCTTCACCAAGCGAACTAATAACTCGATAACGTCCGTTAAGCGTTTGATTTGGTGTCATTTACTTATCCACCTCATCTTCCGCCTGAATGATGAGCACAGTTACGTTATCTCTGCCACCAGCTTGATTGGTCAATTCAATTAATTTTAAACATTTTTGTTCTAACTCAAGAGGGCCACCCAAAATATTTGCAATTGTTTGATCTGACACCATATTAGTTAAACCGTCTGTACACAAAAGAAGTTGATCATGCACTTTCCACGCATAAGTGTGCACATCAATGTCTGAGTTACTTGAGATTCCCAACGTTTTTGTAATAATATTTTTTTGGGGATGATTTTTAGCTTCTTCTGGTGATAACTTACCATTTTTAATTAATTCGTTCACTAATGAATGATCAGAGGTAAGTTGTTTCAATTCGTTTCCTTTAAATAAATAACAACGACTATCACCTAGATGAGCCACAATAAATTGGTTTTCCAAAATAATGGTAACTACAATTGTTGTCCCCATCCCATTTAGATCTGAATATTTTTGAGCAGTTTCCAAAATTTCATCATTTTCTTGAGTAACTTCTATTTGAAGCCACTTAATTGCATTAGTCACGTCATCAAAATCGGTACTTTGGAACAAATACCCTAAATGAGATACCGCCATTTCTGAAGCCACATCTCCACCTTGGCGACCACCAATGCCATCAGCAACGATGCTAAATAAAACGTTCTTTTTATTCTTAAAAACGCCGACATAATCTTGATTTTCGTCACGGTGGCTACCAATATCAGATTGAAATGCATACTTCACAAATTATCACGCTCTCTTTTGTAAACAAGCAATAAAGAAACCATCAGAGCCAAAATCATCCGGATAAATATTAAGATATGGAACAGAACGGTCTTCTTTTAAATGTTTAACCGTCTGTGTAGGAATCAATTTAAATTCAGGATGAAGTTCTAAAAACGCTGAAATTGTCTTTTCATTTTCTTGTTCTAATATCGTACATGTACTGTAAGTTATTATACCGTTATCTTTAACTTTAGGAGCCATTGCATTTAAAATTCCTAATTGGATTTTATGTAAGTTCTGACTATCTTCTAATGTCTTTTCATAACGAATTTCTGGCTTGCGGCGCATTAATCCAATTCCTGAACATGGTGCATCAACTAAAATTCGGTCAAAGTAATCATCTTCAACAATCGAATCAATTTTACGAGCATCTAATGCTTTTGTGGTGACCCGCTCGTCAAGACCCATTCGTTTAGCATTTTGCTTGATCAATCCTACTTTTTTAGGATGAAGGTCCAGTGCGAGAACGTGTCCTTCTTCACCAATTTTTTGAGCAATATGGGTTGTTTTACCACCAGGAGCAGCACAAGCATCAAGCACTTCCATGCCGGGATCCAATTGCATGGCTTCGCCGACGAGCATGGCACTTTCATCTTGAATTGTTAAAGCACCATTTCCAAAAAGTGGTGACTTACCAATACTGCCTTCAGTGACAATGACGCCATCTTTCGCTACTTTACTTGGTTCAGCTTGATAACCATCTTCATTTAACTGATCAATCACTTCCGATTGTGTGGTTGCATTTGTATTTACACGAGCAGCCTGTCGTGAAGGGTGATTAATGGACTCCAAAATTTGATCAGTTTTAGTGGTGCCTAACTCTTTGTCTAATTGTTCAACGAGCCATGGGGCTACGCTATATTTGATGCTTCGGTAATCCTTCTGATCAGCACTTAATTCGGGAATTCCTACTCTTTGCATTTCATGTAAAACACCCGTTACAAACGCTCGGATTCCACTGTGCCCACGCACTTTGGCAATTTCAATGCTTTCATTAAAAATTGCCCGCGTGGGAACTCGATCTAAATAGACCATTTGGAAAACGGCTGAAAGTAAAAGTTGTTTAACCCAATCTTCTACTCTTTTATGTCCAATAAAAGGTGCTAAATCAAACTCCAAGGTTAATTTATGCTGAATTACGCCATACACGATCTCCGTCAGTAAATTAATATCCAGTTGGGACAATTTGCTTTCAGCAATCGTATTTTTTAATTCAATGTTTGAATACGCGCCCTTACTTACTCTCAATAAAACGTCAACTGCAAGTGCTCGGGGATTTTTTTCTTTATCTGTCATAGTTTAATAACCTGCTCGCCTTCATAGAATGCTTCCTGACTACCATTTAAGTAATCTGTAATGTCCATTTGTGGTTTACCCGCTGGTTGAACGCGATCCAAACTCACCACGCCATGTTCGCCAGTAGCGATAAGAAGCTCATGCTTTGTTTTTTTCACTACTTGTCCTGGTAAAAGCTCTGTTGTTTCTGTTAATGGTGTTACCTGCCATAGCTTTATCCGACTGCCATTTAGAATCACATAACTTACTGGAAAAGGACGGAGTGCTCGAATTTTGGCATCCACAAGTTTAGCACTTTTAGAAAAATCAACTTCTTCTTCCTCTGATTTAATCGTTGGCGAAAATGTAACCTCATCTTCATTTTGAGGAACACTTTCAATTTCTCCTGCGATCAACTTAGGCAACGTTTTCATTAATAAGTTACGTCCCAAAATGCTTAGCTTTTCAAACACAGAACCGACATCATCTGTAGATTCAATGGGGATTTTACTTTGTGCTAGCATTTCACCAGCATCCATTTTCTTAACCATATAGATTAGTGTCACACCAGTTTCGTGGTCTCCATTCATAATAGCATATTGAACTGGTGCACCGCCGCGATACTTTGGTAATAAGGAGCCATGCACATTTACCGCGGCAATTTTGACCGAGTTAATTAATTTCATTGGCAAAAATTGACCAAAGGCTGCAGTTACAATCAAATCGGCGTGCATGTTGATTAAAACTGTCATTTCTTCGGATCCACTAATTTTTTCCGGTTGAAAAACTGGAATATCATTTTCGACTGCCACTTGTTTGACAGGTGACATGGTCATTTTGTGCTTCCGTCCTGTTCGTCGATCTGGTTGCGTCACAACCGCCACAACGTCATAATTGGCATCTTGAACTAAACTTTTTAAAATGGGCGCTGCAAATTGGGGTGTCCCCATGAATATGATTGATTTCATTTTATTGAATTCCTCCTACATAAACGATTGTGGTTCTGGATCAATGGAAAGCTGAATTCCTAACCGATAGTCAGCCCGAGACTCCTGTAAAATTTTTGTGACCGCCTCGTGTAAACGGGGTTCTTTTTTATATTTAATCACAATTTGATAATAATATTTATTTTTAACCCGCGCAATTGGTTTCGGAGTTGGTCCGAGGACAATTGCATTCGAACTTAGTGCTGGTTTAAGCTCATCTAAAACAGTATACATCTTTTGAGCCGCAACTTTTTCTTCCTTATGAGCTGCAGTAATTTGAAGTGTAAAATAATATGGCGGATATTTTTCTTGATGGCGAATATACATTTCTTTTCGGAAAAAGTTTTCATAATTTTGGGTCTTGGCAAGTTGAATCGCATAATGATCTGGATTAAATGTTTGGATAAATACCTCACCAAGTTTGTCAGCTCGCCCTGCGCGACCACTAACCTGAGTTAAAAGCTGAAAAGTTCGTTCACTCGATCTGAAATCTGGTAATTCCAAAGCTGTATCTGCATTCAAAACTCCAACTAAGGTCACATTGGGAAAGTCTAAGCCCTTAGCAATCATTTGGGTTCCTAATAAGATATCAGCCTGTTGACGGCCAAACTTTTGTAAAATTCGTTCATGGGAGCCTTTCCGTCTCGTCGTATCAACATCCATTCTTAAAATTCGGGCTTCTGGAAATTGAGCCTGAAGTTCTTTTTCAACCTTTTCAGTCCCCGTTCCATAATAACGGATTTTCTCACTGTGACAATTTGGACACTGCTTAGGAATTGGCTCCTCATGACCACAATAGTGACATTTCATTCGGCGACTGTCCATATGCAAAGTTAATGAAATATCACAATTTGGGCATTTTAAAACAAACCCACAATCCCGACACATGATAAATGAAGAATAACCCCGCCGATTTAGCATTAAAATACTTTGTTGTTTTAAATTCAGACGATCCTTAATGGCCGCCAACAACGGATCCGAGAAATTTTGATTCGAACCACTCTGTAATTCTTCCCGCATATCGATAATTTTCACTTCTGGCAACGGATGACCATTAATTCGGTCCGGTAATCGAAGCAATTGATAAACATGCCGTTCACTACGCGCTCTAGACTCCAGTGAAGGAGTTGCGCTGCCCAGCACCAAGGGACAATTATGATAGTCACTCCGCCATTGCGCCACATTTCTGGCATGATAACGAGGCGTATCATCTTGCTTATAACTGGTTTCATGTTCCTCATCAATAATAATGACACCCACATTTTCAATCGGTGCAAAAATCGCTGATCGAGCGCCAACCACTACTTGAGCTTCATGTCGTTTAATTCTTCGCCATTCATCGTATTTCTCGCCATCCGAAAGGCCACTGTGTAAAACAGCCACTTGTTTCCCAAACCGGCCTTTAACCCGACTAACCATTTGGGGCGTTAAGGCAATTTCTGGCACCAGCATAATAGCCGTTTTATTTTGTGCTAATGCATAGGCAATTGCTTGCAAATAGACCTCTGTTTTTCCACTTCCAGTAACCCCTTCTAATAAAAAGGTTCGTGCCTGCTGCTTTTTTATACTGTCAGTTACTTGATCCAATGCACTTTGTTGCTCTGAATTCAGTTTCAGTGGTAAAGTCAATTTCGCGTTTGTTGCATAAGGATCCCGGTATTGTTCGACTTTTTTACGGATAAGCCACCCACGTTCTTCGGCACTCTTAATCGTGGCAGCCGTAATCTTTAATTTTTTTTCAACTTCAGTTTGTTTAATTTCATTCGGATGCGCCGCTAAATAGTGAACGAGGTCACGAATTTTGGTTGCATTTTTTCGAAGGGAGTTCAAAATTTTAGATTCGTTTTCAGAATTTATTTGTGACTTAATTTGAAATACTTGCTTAGAATGTGCTTGGTTTTTAACTTTATAAATAATTTCAATTTGATTCTTTTTTCGTAGTTTCAATAAATCACTTTGCTGTTTTGAAGTTAATTGATCCGGTTGGAAATCATCCCAATCAGATTCAGGCAAGATAGTCGCTAAATCTTCAATTGAAACTTGAGAATCGATGATTTTCAACTGCTTAGTATATTTTGCCCGCATAACATTTGGCAACATCGTTAGAAGACAGGTGATTTGAAAGGAAAAAGTACTATCCGCTAACCAACTAGACATTTTAATAAGCTCTGGATTTAAAACTGGTTCCAAATCCATTAAACTTTCAATACTTTTGAGAGGATTCTTTTCTTCAGCTTTAGTTTCAAGTGCAACAACAAATCCCTGAATTTTTCGATTACCGTTACCAAATGGCACAACCACACGCATTCCAACTTGGATGTCATTTTCAATCTGGGTTGGAATCAAATACGAATAGGGATTATTTGTTTGCATAGTGGGCACGTCAACAATTACTTTGGCAATTTGAACCATCTTTTCACCTGCTTTATGTAAATCGTTTTGCAATTACTTCCAAAATTTTTCTCGCAATAATTCGTTTATTAGCCTTAGAAACTTTAATATTTTCGGTATCATGCTGTAAAATTGTGATAGCGTTATCTTCTGAACCAAATCCAATGTCTGCTTGAGAAACGTCATTAGCCACGATTATATCCGCACCTTTAGAATCCAGCTTTTTTTTCGCATTATCAAGAAGATCATTAGTTTCAGCTGCAAATCCAACCACAATTTGGTTTGTTCGGACTTGTTTTAAACTTTTTAAAATATCAGGAGTTTCTTCAAGTTTAATCGTTAAATTAGAAGATTCAGCCAACTTTTTTATTTTGTGATCAACAAAGTGAATGGGCCGATAATCAGAAACTGCAGCTGCCATAATGAACACATCTGTAGTTGCAAAATAGGAATGAACAGCCTTTGATAGCTCTGCAACTGTCTCCACTTGAACAAGTTTAACTCCTTGAGGAACTGGCAAAGTTACATTCGCCGAAATTAGGG
Source organism: Pediococcus damnosus (assembly GCF_001437255.1). Taxonomy (GTDB): domain Bacteria; phylum Bacillota; class Bacilli; order Lactobacillales; family Lactobacillaceae; genus Pediococcus; species Pediococcus damnosus. Next base: position 9,789 of record NZ_JQBD01000056.1, read on the forward strand.
TAACTGATGCACCATTTTTTTGAGCAACTTTAGCTAATGCATACCCCATTTTACCAGACGATTTATTAGAAATATAGCGAACTGGATCAATATATTCACGAGTGCCGCCAGCAGTGATAAGGACTCGTTTGCCATTAAATTTAGCTAGTTTCGAATTAACTAAATTTTCTGACAGATTAGTGACGTAGTCAAAAATTGCCATGGTGTCTGGAAAACGTCCTTTGCCGGAATAGCCTTCCGCAAGTGGCCCGTCATCTGGCTCCATAACGTGAACACCATCATTTTTCAAAGCTTGAACGTTCCTTTGGGTAGCAGCATTATTCCACATATGCACATTCATTGCCGGAACAATCACGACAGGGACAGAAAGTGCTAAAAGCGTCGTACTTACAAAGTCATCAGCCATTCCAACAGCCATTTTGCTCATAATATTTGCGGTTGCTGGTACCACAATTGCAAGTTCCGTCCAATCGGCCAATTCTACATGAGCCACGGCTGCAGGTGTGGCTTGTTCGAACAAATCAGTTTGCACAGTGTGCTTGCTAATGGTTTGAAAAGTGTTTTTACTTACAAATTGAGTTGCCGTTTTCGTCATGGCCACCCGAACTTCTGCTCCCGCTTTTTGGAAGGTACGAATCAGTTCCACAGTTTTATAAACTGCAATTCCGCCTGTTATAAAAAATGTAATGTGTTTATTTTTCCACATAGTCATTCTCCTCGCTTACTAAAAAATTGAAAAAAGGTCTGAAAGAAATTTCTCTCAGACCTTACATCAAATTATCATTAAAATTCTGTTTTATCAGGATCAATCACAATGTCACCTGCAACAATTTCCTCAAGTGCTTTTCCAACACTTTTTGTTGATTCGTACTTATCCAAAAGAGGTTGCGAACCAGCATCCAATTCATGAGCCCTTTTGCTTGCTAGCATAATCAAAGAGTAACGTGAATCTACGCGTTCCAATAAATCATCAACTGAGGGATATAAAATCATTTTATTTATCTCCTAACATTTCTTCATATTCTGGAAAGACCCTTTCAACTCGGAATCGTTCACTTTTTATAATTGTTTTAATACTTTCAACCGCATTCTCAACTTTATCATTAACGACGGCAAAATCATAGTCTTGCATCATTCGAATCTCTTCGACAGCTTTTGTCATCCGTTTGTTAATGGTTTCCATATCTTCCGTCCCACGATTTATAATGCGTTGTTTTAATTTCATCAAATCGGGAGGGGTTAAAAATACAAAAACTCCTTCAGGCAATCGTTTTCTTACTTGTAAAGCTCCGTTCACTTCAATTTCCAAGAAAACATCTTTGCCACGATCTAACGTTTCATTGACATACTTCAAGGGTGTTCCATAATAATTATCAACGTACTTTGCATACTCCAACATTTGACCAGTCTCAATGTTATGCTCAAATTCCTCTTTGGAAACAAAGTAATAATCTTCACCATTCACTTCGCCTTCACGGGGTTTTCGCGTTGTCATTGAAATCGAATACTGAAAATCATTGCCACCCTGATCAAAGATTGCCTTACGTACCGTTCCCTTACCAACTCCAGATGGTCCGGATAAAACGATAAGCATCCCTCTTTTTGCCATAATTAAAATCTCCTAAATATAATGTACTCTTATTATCGCTTTTTTAAACAGTCTTTTCAAGCTTCAATCAAGGCTCTGACGCGATTTTGTGGATTTTAAAAAATGTTTTATATTTAATATTGCAATTGTGAACGTTCGTTCGTATAATGAAGAGGCAAACAAATGTTCGAGGTGGAAATCATGGAAAATTTACAACATAATAATAATCACATATCTAATTTCGTTTCTAATTCATATCAAAAACTGTTTTCAGAACCAAGTCTTAAGGGCATTGAACCCCAAATGCCCCTATTTCAATTGAATGCTTTCTTAAAAAGAGCTATTCAAGATCATTATTTAGTAACTATTCAAATTAATGGGACTGAAGCCATTTATGAAACTACTGGTTTCTTGACAGCCATATCTGAAGATAGATTCATTTTATCGAGCGATCATCAAAATATCACATACTTACTTCAGTTAACTAACATCCGTTTTTTGAAACGCGTTAGCTAACTTATTTAGTTTGTTTAGATCGCTTATAAGCAGGATCAAGGCGATTTTGTACCCATTGTAATACCAAATCAGAAATAATAGCCATTAAAGCAGTTGGTAAAGCACCAGCTAAAATAATTGCTCCCCCATTAGTTGCATTCGTCCCACGAATAATAATATCCCCAAGACCACCTGCACCCACAAAGGTCCCAATTGCAGTAATTCCAATTGCCAGTACCAAAGCATTTCGAATTCCAGCCATAATCACTGACATTGAAAGTGGTAGTTCAACCATATACAAACGCTGGAAACGTGTCATTCCCATCCCCTTGCCAGAATCCAAAATACTAGGATCCACACTTTGCATACCACTATAAGTGTTTTTGATGATTGGTAACAAAGCATATAAGAATACGGTCGCGATGACTGTGTTCACCCCTAAACCTAAGCCCAGCATGATAATTGATAGCATAGCTAATGATGGCACAGTTTGAATGACATTAGCAATCCCAATTACGACTGAGCTTAGTTTGCTGTGTCGTGCAATTAAAATTCCTAATGGAATCCCTACAATAGCCGCAAACAATACTCCGTAAATTGAAATTAAAAAATGTCGATTAAACTGTGCTAGGACATACATACCATTATGTGAGAAATAGTAAATTAGCTGTTGAAAAATATTTAAATGTTCCATTTTTATTTACCATCCTTCCCATCAAAATAGTTATGTTGCTCTAGAAACCGTTTTGCAACCACCTGTGGTTCAATTAGGTCATTATCAGCTTCAGCATTAAGTTTTTGCATTGTGCTTAATGAAATTTTTCCCTTTAATTTCAATAAAACTGGTTTCAATTCTGGATGCTCCTTTAAAATCTTATCACTTGCCATAGGACTCGCAGTATAAGGTGGGAAAAATTGTTTATTATCTTTTAAAACTTTTAAATCATAGCTTTTAATTCGTCCATCAGTTGAATAACCAAGCACAGCATTCATTTTTCTGGACTGAACGGCACTATAGACTAAACCAATTTGCATTGGATAAACTTTTTGGAATGGCAGATTGCAAGAAATAACTTGAACGAA
>NZ_JQBD01000057.1 GCF_001437255.1 Pediococcus damnosus
GCTAGAAACGAGAAATAAGGCCCTTAAAAACAAATATAGCAGTTAAAGTCTTGTTAAGATTCAGAAAAACTAACTGTTTGCTGTCAATGGTAGCGGACGAGCGTAGCGTGGGAGCATAAGGAATTGACAGCTCTGAACCAGTCTTAACACTGAATTGGCGAAAGCCAAAGTTTCTATAAAACTTTGCTTTCCTGCCTAACGGCGAGTGAAAAGGCGGTTAAGCTGGCTCAGCTTGGACGGGGTTCGGGGCGTCAGCGCCCGAATTAATGTGGCTTGCCACACCTTTTAGGCAACGAACGTAGTGAGGCGCAAGGAGCATAGCGACTGGAGTTTAATGTGAGCCTGTTTTTTGGCTCACTCCTTTGTGTTTTTTGATTCTAGGTTTTGGCCTCGTACAGTGGTGCCTCTTTTAAACCTCTTTTATAAACCTCTTTTAAACCTCTTTTAGACCCCTATTGCGCCTTACTCCCCCAAGGCGTACAGAAGTTTATCGACTACATTTTGTCTGTTTATCGACTACATTTTGTCTGTTTATCGACTACATTTTGTCTGTTTATCGACTACATTTTGTCTGTTTATCGACTACATTTTGTCTGTTTATCGACTACATTTATTTACTCCTGTATTCAAATAAGGTAGTATTATTCAAGGAGGTTATTTTATGAGCAATGAATTAGTCAAATATGACCCTGAATTAAATACAATCCCCTTGCGAAGGTTTACTCCTGTAGAAATGAACTTGTTCTTTTCTGTAGTTTCTAGAATGCGTGATAAAGGTGATGATACTGTTAGATTTACCTTTGATCAGTTAAAAGAGTTAAGTGCCTATAAGCCAACCGCAAATAATCGGTTTATTGATGACATACAAAGTACATATCAAAAAATACTAGGTCTTAGATTTGGCTCTCGAAGTAAAGATGGTCTTGATAGAGAGATGTTTGTCATGTTCACTCGATTTGAAATTAAGGGATCTGCAGACGTTCCTTATGTTGATATTCAAATTTATCCCAAAGCGTTGAAACTTCTAAATAATCTCGAAAGTTGGGTTCGTTATGCTTTGACAGAGTTCCGAGATTTAAAGAGTAGTTACGCAAAAACAACTTTTCGTATTCTTAAACAATTCCGAACCACTGGTTATGCTTATTTTTCTAAAAATGACTTCTTTGAACTACTAGATATTCCACAAAGCTATTGGAGTAAGCCTGCGAACGTTGAATCTAGGGTTATTCGCCCAATTAAGGAAGAACTAACCCCTTTGTTTAGAGGCCTAACTATACGAAAAAAATATGGTAAAGGTCGTGGGAAACCAGTGATTGGTTATACTTTTACTTGGAAGCCTGAAAGAAAAGACGCAAACGACTTTTCTCAAGGTAAGTTCCAAGGTGAGCGTCAAAAACTTTTTAATATCCAGAATAATGGTGAATTAACAGAACAAGAAAAATGGCGTGCTACCGATAAAGTTAAAGGCCTACCACTAGGCTCAACTGAAAAACAGATTTTAGCCGAACGACAGATTGAGCATGATAAAACAATAAGAGATCAGACAAGACAAGAAATGCTTGCTGAACTCCAAAAGGGGTTTGGAAACAATGCCTAAAACAATTAAGGAACTTGCTGACGAATTTGGTGTATCAAAACAAGCCATTAGGAAAAAACTAGCTGCAAACTTTAGTTGTTGTTAATTTGAGCTATTTGCTGTTAAAGCAACATTCATCGGTGGCAACAACCAGAACCAAATCAATTATAGTTTAGCTTGAAGATTGATACCTATTTTAAAAAACGACAAGAACGACAACCAAGTTTAAGCTTTGCTTGTCGATTGGTGTTCTTGTCGTTTTTAACTTATAATTTAAGGCGGATTAATTAGGTGGTGAAACTATTGGGCAAGACTATTCGACAACTTTCAGAAGAATTGAAATTATCAAAACAAGCTATTAATCAACGTATTAATAGCATTAATGGCTTTCGAAGTAAACACACTTATAAAGTCAAAAACCATCTAGAAATAGACAATCAAGGCGTTAAACTGCTTGCTAATTTTGACAAGCAAAAACGACAAGAACGACAACAAAATCAGCAAGATAAAAACGACAAGAACGAAAATATTGATCATATCTTGCTGAAACAACTTGATGTTAAAGATCAACAAATTGCAAATTTACAACAGGCCTTAGATCAGCAACAAAAATTACAGATAGCAACGGTTTCAGAAAACCATCGATTAAAAGAGCACGTTAGGAAATTGAGCGGCTTGCTTGAACCTTCTAGTGCAACTCAACAGCAACAATCAAACGACAAGGACGATGCCTTGTCGAATAACGCTAATACCCGTCATAGCAAGGATAAAAACGACAAGCAAAATGAAAATAGAGTTGCTGAATATGGTAATAGACAAAAGAAAACATTTAAGAACAACACCAATAATAGTTGGTGGCATTTTTGGTGACAATCTACCTTCAATCCAATCTTTCCACGATATTTTTCATATAACGAACTACAATGTTTCTAAGATGCTATTAATAAATACAAAAGGTGGTTAGAAAAAAATGGATCCTATAGAGTCTTTCTTTAATTTTTATCTTGGAAGAGAACTTGGTGTCTGTGGTGAACTTCTATATAACGGATTTAATTCCCTCGAAAACAATAGTCCAGTAATTAGAAAAGAGGACGAGCTTACCTATCTTAATGAGGGTTACGCTTTTTCTTTCTTAATTAATACTAGTGTAGCATTTGAAAGATTAGAAAAAATAATTCTTTTGTTTCTGATAAACCAAGAAAGCCCCAATAAAATAGCTTCATTTTTAAATATAAAAATGAAGTCTAATTTTTCAGATGATGATGTCTTTAAAAACAACATTTTTGAATATGTAGATGACATGTCCGCATTTTCGAAACCTGAAACTAAACGTTTAATGGATCATCGCAATCTGAATATTGTTGCCTACATTAATCAGTTAAAATCTAAAACAATCGAACTTAATACAGATGAAAACCATCTATTGAACATCCTTGATACATTTTATAAATCATTTAGGTATGGTAGATTTCATCCAAAGGATTTTAGTGTAGGCGGATATGGCCCTGATAATAAGTTATTAAATGACTTATTAACTCACTGGGAACAAAATGATGAACCATCAACCCGTGATAAAGAAAAGAATCTATATGACCTCGGAAAATGTATAAATAAGTTAGCTAAAAAATATTACGCTATCATACGAGAATTTGCATATAAAATGAATGTTTACACGTATGAATTACATGATGATAGTAATGCTCAAACTGTTTTTTTAAATATTGATGATTCTTTACACGATATTTTTATCCAAAAAAGGATTACACGAGAAGAATTACTCTATAATTTAGCTTACAACCAAATAAAAAAAATAGCCGGTGACGAAATACCCGATAAATTGCCTATAGAATTTGATATCATTGAAGACTTTTTACTATATGGCGATGATAACTATTTTACCGATTCAGTAAACGAAACTCTAAACATCGCTTTAAATGATGATGATGATGACTATGACTCTTATTACAATAAAGAAAAAATAATCGAACGAGAAAAACATATTCATCAGTTACTACTAATGTTTTCTAACATGCAAAGAATTTGACTATCCATTTCTATCAAATAGACCCAATAGTAGTAATTAATCTAAAGCATGATCTAATAATCTTAGAGATATGTTGTCGATTAAATCGTACATGGCTTTCACCCCCTCTCCGCATGACAAGGGTGACGAACGACTTAATCATTATATCATTTACGTTTCTATATTAGATGTTAAAAGAGGTGAAACATAATGTACGAAAAATATACAAGACAGTCATTACCGAATGATGATTATAGGGAGCTTCTTGGTTCTGCTATAAGTGTTTTTAACTCCAACAATGCTTTTATTATAGAAAATATACTTAAAATCAGTGGTGATCAACACAACTGGTGGGAATTAATTGATCGAACTTCAGGGAATATTCTGCATAAAGTTATGAAAGAACAATATTCCGATGTTATTCCAGAAAATATAATTAGTCTGTTTTCAGAACTTGTAGAGCAGCGTGACCGAATAATCCATAGTTTTCAAATAACAGGTCCAGAACCAAATCCTGATCAAGAGCAACTATTAGCAACTAAAGTTAGAGGTTCCGGTGAACAATTTATAATAACTAGAAAGTATTTACTAAATTTCATACAAAAAAACCAGACACTATCTGATCTTTTATACGACTTCAGAAACATTTAAATTAATATTAGGGTCCATTTCTTACAAATAACCCCTCGAAAACGTTGAAAGAATAACCCCTAATATCTATAATGTAGATATTAGGGGTTATTTATTTTTATATACCAGAAATAGCTTCTTTTATTCGTTATTTTTTCGATACCTTTTAGAACGATTTCGACCAGGAAATAAACGATCATGCGATCCGACTCGAATTCCAATTAAGACTAGTTCATCTTTATCAATCGTATAAACCACCAGGACATCGTTAGTTTCGCTTGGTGTTTTGTTTTTCGGGGTATCTTCGTAAGTGATAAAGGATGGCATTGAATACGTCATAAAGATCATAACGACGCGGTCTTGTATGCTTGCGGAAGTTTTCTAAATCAGGTTGTATTAACGCAAATTGCGCTCGAGAAATATTGCTTGGATAATCTGGCATGACAAACTCCTCAGTCGGTTTTCCACAATTCTACCAGATTCAGCAGATACTAGACAGGTTCTAAGAGGCATTTCACCATACTAACAAGAAAACCAAAAATTCCCAGATCATTAATTTAACATATCGTATCAAACCACGCCTGGAATATTATCTAGGCGTTTTTTTAATGTCATGGTATTTTCTGGCAGAAAGGTTGCATTATTGTAACTACAGTTGTAAACTAATAAGTGTTAAGAGGCTACAAACGTAAACTTAGAATTCAATTAATGGAGGAAGCCAATTGAAGGATGCAAAGAATGTAACCATCACCGATTCTGAATGGATGGTTATGAGAGCAATTTGGACAATGGGACATGCGACTAGTCGTGAACTAATCGATGCTATGAACGAATTAGAAGGCTGGTCAGCTTCAACAACCAAAACGCTACTTCACAGGTTGATTCAAAAACAGGCGGTTGCGCAGCATGGCGGCAGTCGACCATTCACGTATAAGCCGGTTGTTGGCGAGAAGGAATCAATGGCGGCAGCGGCAGATGATTTGTTTGACCATATGTGTGCGATGCGGGCTGGTTCAACAATTGCCGGCGTTATTCAGTCAAGGGAACTCTCACGGGCGGATATTGCGAACTTACAGGCGATTCTAGCTGAAAAGGCCAAAACAGCGCCCGAGGAAGTTCAGTGTAACTGCTTGCCAGGTGATCAAACGTGTTAAGACTGTGGTGTTCTGTTTACTTTTAGGATTGCTGCACAAAAATCCAGAATCTGGGATTTCTGATGGCGGAAACTTATGAATTTTTGTCGTAATTCTCATTCATATAGTGGCATGGTGCTCCGCAAAGCAGAAGCCTAAATATAAGAACCTGGTGGAAAAATCCCGAGCCCGGGGATTTCCACACAAGGAACTTATTTTCCGGCTTCTAACCGCTTTGCTACGCACACTTATTTTTAGGGGGTCGATAATCATGGCAAATAAAGAGGACCATATGAACATGAAAAACATGAGTGCTAAGAATATGGAAAATAATGAATCAAATATGAGTCATATGGATCATGATATGGCCGAAATGGATCACAGCCAAATGAACATGAATCACGGTGATATGGATATGGCTGGGACCGACATGATGATGCACGGTGGCTCAATGATGCATATGGGAAATTTGAAAGTTAAATTTTGGGTCTCCGTTGTCTTAGCGATTCCAGTTTTACTGTTAGCACCAATCATGGGTTTAAACGTTTCCATCCTTAGTTTCAGTTCACCGCTAATTGTTGGCATTATCATCGTTTTGTTTGATACAGCACTTTACTTTTATGGCGGAATTCCATTTTTAAAGGGGGCTAAAGCGGAAATTCAGGATAAATCTCCTGAAATGATGACGCTAGTAACCCTTGGAATTTCCGTTTCGTATTTCTACAGTTTGTACGCATTTATTGCCAACAACTTCTTGAACCCGGCAAATCATGTAATGGATTTTTCGTTCGAACTTGCAACCCTGATTTTAATTATGCTTCTAGGACACTGGATTGAAATGAATGCATTGATGGGGGCTGGGGATGCCTTACAAAAGATGGCGGCCCTGTTGCCTAAGACGGCCCATCTAGTTACAGATAATGGTGAAACAAAAGAAGTGCCAGTATCTGATTTAAAAGTTGGTCAAGCTTTCCAAGTGCGTTCAGGTGAGAGTATTCCAGCCGATGGTGTTATTACGGCTGGGGAGTCGACCGTGAATGAAGCACTGGTAACCGGTGAATCTGCTGCCGTTACCAAGAACGTTGGCGATAAGGTCATTGGTGGTGCAACTAACAATAACGGGACGCTAACGGTTAAAATTAGTGGTACTGGTGACTCCGGCTATCTTTCTCAAGTAATGAAAATGGTTCAAAATGCCCAGCAAGCTAAATCTAAAGCAGAAGATAAAGCTGATTTAGTTGCCAAGTATCTATTTTACGCGGCATTTGGTGTTGGGATTATTGCTTTCTTTGCCTGGTTACCCCAGGGATTGGCGACTGCAATGACGATCATGGTGACCGTCTTCGTGATTGCTTGCCCGCATGCATTAGGATTAGCGATTCCATTAGTGGTTTCTCGTTCTACTACGATTGGCGCTCAAAATGGGCTATTAGTTCGAAATCGCCAAGCCATTGAAGCAAGTCAACATGTTAGCCACGTTCTCTTGGATAAAACTGGCACGTTAACAGAAGGTAAATTTACGGTGAATGCATTGATTCCAAATGATGGGATTGACGAAACAACGTTATTAAGCCGACTGGCCGCCCTTGAAAATAATTCGACTCATCCGCTGGCCCAAGCAATCATTACTGAAGCCCAAGCGAAGGACATTGAAGTCGTTGCGGCTGAAAAGTCTCAAAATATTCCGGGCGTTGGTATTTCCGGTAATGTTGATGGCACTGACTATACGATTGTTAATGGTAACTATTTAACGAAGCAAGGGATCAGGTTTGACGAGGCCGCTGCTGATAAATGGGCTGCTAAGGGTAATTCCGTCAGCTTCCTATTGCAGGGCACCCAAGTTCAAGGAATGGTTGCTGAAGGCGACACCATCAAAGCGGGTGCTAAGGAATTAATTAGTGGTCTTCAGAGGCGAGGAATTACCCCCGTAATGCTCACTGGCGATAATCCAAAAGCCGCGGAACACGTTGCTAACTTACTGGGATTGACTGAATTCCATGCAGGCCTATTACCAGATGATAAACAAAAGATTATTGCTGATTATCAAGCAAAGGGCAATCACGTCATCATGGTTGGTGACGGCGTAAATGACGCACCAAGTCTTGCCGCGGCCGATATTGGAATTGCAATTGGCGCCGGAACCGATGTTGCCATTGATTCCGCTGATGTTGTGTTGGTTAAATCAGAACCCAGCGATATTTTACATTTTCTTGATTTGGCTAAAATCACAAATCGGAAAATGGTTCAAAATCTCTGGTGGGGAGCAGGCTACAATATTGTCGCAATTCCACTCGCTGCCGGTGTGTTGTCATTTATTGGAATCATTCTAGACCCAGCCGTTGGTGCTGTGGTCATGGCGATGTCGACAATTATCGTGGCAATTAATGCGATGGGATTGACTGGTGAAAAGATTAAAAACGTGTAATTAAGTGATGACAAAAAGAGGAGAAAGATCAGCTGGTAGTCTGGTCTTTCTCCTCTTTATGATCATCATGTTAATTACTTATCTGGTTGCTCAGTTAATTTCGCCAATTTTTGATGCAGCCTAATGTCATATTGCCTGGTAATTGGCATTAACACCGCGACCACCCCGCAAATGGCAGCACCGATTCCTGCAATCACAAATAGGCGTTCAATGCCAATCACATCAGCTAGGGGACCGGCAAAAATTAAGCCAATTGGTCCAGCCAGATTCAACAAAGAATTCAAAACGCCTAGAATCTGCCCTAACTCTTCTGCTGGATAACTTTGTTGAATCATTGCCATTAAAAGCGTTGTAAAAAATGGGGTCGCAATTCCTTCAATGATGTTTAAAGCTGCGAACCATAAAAATCCGGTTTGGTTACCTGGCAAAATGCCGCTAATACCGGTTGGAATGCCAACCAGGAAAAACGCGATGATTACGGGCTTCATCCGGTCCTGCCACTTACCAAAGAGGCCAATGATAGTGCCGCCGATTAGCATGCCAGTTGAATAAATGGCTTCAATTAAGCCAGCCTGACTAACGGTTCCCTGAAAGTATTTCATGGTCATGAGTGGATACATGCTGGCAGCAGGCATGTAGGTTAGTGTGAAGACGGCGCCGATCAACGTAATGTACCACAAGCCCTTGTTGTTCGTAAGTTGTTTGATCCCCAAGCGGGTGTTGTGGAGCACATGCATTGGCTGATCAATTTTTTCATTGTTAGGAATTTGAACCCACGTTAAAATACAAATCCCAATGATGGCCCCAAGTACGTCTAACAGAATCAAGTACTCGATGGGGATAAACGCAAATAAAAACGCGCCCAGTGCTGGGGCAATAATCATATTCGCGGATTGCACCATTCCCAGTTGGCCGTTCATACGGGTAATTTCTTTGTCTGGCACCATTGTGGGCATTACCGATTGAATCGTTGGCATCTGGAAGGTTTGCGCACAAGACCGCATCAGTAATGAAATAAAAATGAGCCAAAGTGGAAATACATGAAAGACCGTTCCGGATACGGAAAGAATAATAGCGAAACAGGCAGCAAAAACGTCCGGGAAAATTAGGAGGCCTTTTTTGTTCCACCGATCAACCATAGGACCAACAAACGGACTAAGAATCACCATTGGCAGCATTCCTAAAATAGTAGCAATGCTCAATACCGTTGCTGAACCGGTTTTCTTGGTCAAATACCAAATAGTGGCGGCCTTCTTGATTATCAAATAATTTTTCACCACTTCTATAAGCGGCGTTGGCAATGGCACTGTATCCTTTACCAGCACTAATTATAAAATTGCCCCTAAAAAGCATTGAAAGAATAACCCCTAATATCTATAATGTAGATATTAGGGGTTATTTATTCTCATATTATAAAAATGACTTCTTCTATTCGTCATTTTTTCGATACCTTTTAGAACGATTTTGACCAGGAAATAAACGATCATGAGATCCGACTCGAATTCCAATTAAGACTAGTTCATCTTTATCAATCGTATAAACCACCAGGACATCGTTAGTTTCGCTTGGTGTTTTGTTTTTCGGGGTATCTCGTAAGTGAAATTCATTATAACCGCTCATTCGCCGATTAAGCTCATGATCTTCAAATTCTGATGGTAATTGTTGTTGCTCAAGCAACAGGTCAATGGCTGCTCGAACTTCATCAATAATAGATTGGTCTAAACTGGCTAACCGTTTTAGATCAGCATTAAAGGTTGCACGCGGTTTAAATCTTAGTTTTTTCATTGTTTAAACTGACCCCAATAATCATCATTTGATTCAACAATTTCATCATCAGGTAAAACATGGCGTTTAATTAACTGATCACGCGCAATTGCATAGTCTAACGAACCTTCTTTCGCTTTTAATGCTCTTTCTAACCAGTCCATTTTTTCTTGCGAAACGATGGCCACTGCGCGACTATTTGAACGAGCAATATAAACGGTTTCGTCTTCGTCATTAACTTGATCTAAATATTTTTTTAGGTTAGCGCGAAAGTCGCTCTGTGTTAATGCTAATGTCATATTTACCACCCTTTCATTGTACTTAATATTGTACTTTAATTTGTACTAAAAATCAAAAATTTTAAAGGAGCTCAAACTATGCAACAAATTGTCTTACCAATCAAAGATTCAAATGTGCTCAAAGAAGTGCAAGATACGTTACTCCATAATTTCAAAGCTGGTTGGCGTAACTATACCGTTTTTCAAGTGGGTAAAGCGACTCTGTTGCGAGTGAGCGACGTTATGAAGCTTCGTTGGACAGATGTCTTTAACGAAAACGGCACCGTGCGTCAGAATGCGTTTATACACGACCAAAAGACCGGTAAAGCTAACCTGCTCTACTTAAAACCCGTGCAAACTGATTTATTAGCCTATCAAGCTTGGTTGCAAGAAAACCATTTGGTTTCTGACTGGTTGTTTCCCTCGATTCAGCACCCAGAACGACATATCACGGAAAAACAGTTCTACAAAATCATGAGCAAGGTTGGCGATCTGTTAGGAATTAATTATCTAGGGACCCACACAATGCGCAAAACCGGGGCTTATCGCGTCTACACGCAATCAAATTATAATATTGGCTTAGTCATGAATCTGCTCAATCATTCCAGTGAGGCGATGACTTTAGCTTATTTAGGCTTAGACCAGGCTAGTACTGAAACGATGCTGGATAAAATTGATTTTGGTTAGGAGGCTGGCTTTATGGATTTAGATTTTGAAACCAACAAGTATGATCTTTTTGATGATTGGCATCAAAACAAGACTAAACAAGAGTTTACACAAAAGTTGCAACAACAAGCTCAAATTGAAAAAACACACCTGCCAAAATTATTGTCGCGTGAAGATTTAAAAATTCGTTGGCAGATGAACTCTCGTCAAAGTGTTCATCAAGTTGCTAGTAAGCCTGATTTTCCACAACCCGTTTTTGCTTTTAATCATGGCAAGACCCCACTTTACTTAGCAACTGAAATTCAAATTTTCGAAATTAATCACCCTTGGGTAATAACTCCCGGTGCTCGTCTTGCTTATAGTCATTGGATCCTTCGTAATGTGATTGATTAATCTTGAGATTTGGCTCTAGGATTTTTATCGTTGGCGCTAGCCTTCTAATACAAATAATCCCCATCAAAATGGGGATTAAATCTACCCTTGACAATTGTCAAGGGTGTAAGTGCGCATTGACCTCTTTTAACTCGGTCTTCTGATTCTCTTAACTTTAATTTAGTGTATGCCTTCCGCTTCGCTATTTCAAATTTTATACTTTGACTTAACATTCTCTGAATGATATAGTGTCGGTAATTATTTTTAATACGATTGGAGGGATCGTTATGTTGGAGGGATCGTTATGTCTCAAAGTAACTTAGAAAAACAAGAAGCTAAATTAAAACAGCTTAATCAAAAGATTAAAGCTGAAAAAAATAAGATTGAACAAAACCTCGGTAAGCAAATCATTAGATCAGCCAATTTGGATTATGGGACACTTACCACTCCGCAGATTAAAATGATTGCTAAAAAAGTTGCCGCCTTTTTAAATCAAGCTCAAAATAACCAATAATAGTTAGGTGGTAATGACTATGCCTAATCAATATGAAAAACTAGTTGAGCAACAAGCGCGTTTAAAACAAAAAATTGAGTGAGAAGTTTTTAAATTACGGCAATCTAAATACTACGAAAATCGGCAAGCCCGCAAAGCCCGTTCTCGCCGATTAATTCAAAAAGGGGCTTTGCTCGAAAAATACTTTCAAGCTGATAATCTTACGGTTGAACAAACCGAAGAACTTTTAAAAATATTTGCCAATTACGTTAATGCCCATAAACCGAAGAAATTTAAAGACGATCAGCCTAATAACTAGGCCGATCGTTTTTATTTTCTGGATCATTTTTGGGCTTGATTTCTGGGTTCTGATCCGCAAAATCTTTTAACTGTTTTTAAATTCTTTTACTAGTTTTGTCTTTAACTGATTTAAGCGCTAAGTTTGCTCTAATTTGTAATCCTTGAATGCCATTGTCATATGTCCACCGTTTAATTTTAGCCATGTCATTAGTTCGATAATAATTGGCAATTAGTTCGTTCCATTGATTCCACTTATCTAACGGCACATTGATTAAGCCTGCACCACCGTCAATCATAATTTTATTAGCACTTAAAGTCGCCGTCCTTTTGTTCCCGTCCCAAAAGATTTGTTGGCGCATATTATGATACATGACAGTCAATGCTTTATCAGTAATCGTCGTTCGTGGATCAGCCAAGATTTTTTGTAAAAAGGATTGTTCTTGTTTTTCGTTAATTAAAGGCTGTTCAAAAAAGTCGTCACTACCTAAATTAACTCCTCCTTTTCCTTGCCGTAATTCTCCTGGTACTAAGGCGTCTTCCGCTGCCACAATCTTGTTGATTTGTTTTTCCATGGTTAACGTTAAAGGGGAATTTTGAGCAGTGATATATTGCCACCCACGCTTTAAATTAATAATCGTCAAAACATCTTCAACAGGTACTCCTGCTACGCTCATACCGTCCATAATAGTTTGTGTTTGTGGCAAAGTGGTATTAGCGCCTTCAAAACGAGCATTAGTATGCACTAACTTGGTAAAATTTGCTCGGGCAAACCGTTGGTTTTCTGCAGCTGTGAATTTATACTTGTCCATATATGTTCGAGTTTTAGCCATATTTTGTGCCTCCTTTCTATTTCAGTCACTGATTATTTGACCTGTCCATGTTAAATCACGAAATGCTTTTCATTGATGATTTGTTCTTGGCGTTTATCTAAGAGGTAAGTGTGTAGCGCGTCAAACAGCTTGCGTTTATCAGGATCTGGATTATGGGCTGCTTGTTCCCAAATGTCTTGAATATTGACTGCCCAGGGGTCAGCCAACAATTGATCAATTGTTTCGATTTCTTTGCTGGGTTTGGTCATTTAAAAAGCTCCTATCCCGTTTTCTAGCTCAGCTATCGTCAATTCGGCCACTTAAGGCACCTATTTTTACTTCTAAGCGATTTTAAAGCAGTCTTAATATAATTATGCATGTAACACTTAAAACGGCTTAAACGAGCCCATATGACGTTTAATTTCAAGAACGCTCATTGTCAGTGTTCTGTTCTT
>NZ_JQBD01000058.1 GCF_001437255.1 Pediococcus damnosus
ATTCACCAATACCAGAAAGTGTAGACCCTTTAATCCTAATACCATATTTTTGTATTTGCTGTTTATTTAAGGGTTCGTAAGTTTTTGATGGATAGCATACTGATAAAACTAATGATATACAGGATAGATAACATTAAAATGACAATGGTAATGGAAAAGTGATCAAGGAGGACGCCAATCAAAACTGATGAAAATCCGCCAATGCAGCGGCCAACGTTCATAATGATGTTGTTTGCCGTAGCCCGAATTTCGGTTGGATACAGCTGGCTAATGACCGCGCCATATCCACCAAACATTCCATTTGAGAAGAACCCAACGACCGTTCCGAACAGGACTAAGGTTTGCATATTCTGGGCTGCAAGCAGCAGATAAACCGATGCGGCCGCCATTAGCAAGAAGATCCCGAAGGTTAACCGAGGGCCAAATTTATCCAGTAAGAGACCGAATACTGCCATGCCTAAACTCATGCCAATAATGGTTGAAATCATCCATAGCGACGAACTACCAACTCCTAAATGCAAACGGGCTTGCATAATTGAAGGAAGCCAAGTCATAAGGCCGAAATAGCCAGCAATTTGGACAATAGTCATAACCATTAAGCTCAACGTTTGATGAGTGGCTTGTGGAGATTTGAATAATATTTTTAGGGCATTTCCAAGGCCGTTATGGTCGGTTTTTTAGTAGGTTGGGCGTTAAGAAAACTGGGACTTTCTTTCAAGTGCCGTCTAACAAAGTAGGTTAAGATGACGGGCACAATTCCGAAAAGAAAGAGTGTATGCCAGCCAAAGCTCGGAAGAATCCAAGCAGCCAAGAACGCGGCAACTAGTGCGCCAACTTGGCCACCAATTGAAGCAACGGAAGTGATTTTGCCAACTTGATGACGAGGAAAGCTTTCAGCAATAATGGCCATGCCGATTCCGTATTCACCACCGGCCCCGACACCGGCGAGAAAGCGACAGATGTAGATTAGGACGAGATTATTGGCAAAATACATAGCTCCAGTGGCCAAAGCAAAAATAAAGATCGTATGAGAGAAAGTTTTAATTCTCCCGATACGATCTGCTAAGATTCCAAATATAACGCCACCAACTAACATGCCAAAGTTAGTGATCGTCCCAATCCAACCAGCTGCAGCACTAGAAATATGTAGTTCACTGATGATGGAGGATAGGGTGAATGATAAAAACATGATATCCATGTTTTCAAGGACAAAGCCTGAAGCTGTTGAAGCAATCACGTGTTTTTGATAAGTTGTGGTTCTTTGGTGTACAAGTGTTGATTCCATAATAATTCCTCCAAAATGATTGATCGCTGCCAATCTTTATTTTTTCAATTATTGATTATGCACGTCTTTAAAATAAATTACAAGGGGTTTCAAAAACTCTATATTTAAGCAGTTGACAGACATTAAATAAATAGATAGGCTTAATAAAAATCAAATATAACTGATTCTTAATTTGGCCCAGAGAGGCAAAAGGAGATCGTAAGGATTCCTGTTGACTGTCTGTTAACCAGGAACTTTTTTGAAAGGAGTTTTATCAGATGAATCCAATTATTATTGCTTTAGATTTTCAAACTGGTCAAGAGGCATTAGCCTTTATCGATCAGTTTCCCACATCGCAATCTTTATTTGTAAAAGTAGGGATGGAACTTTTTTATCGGGAAGACAATCAAATTCTGACGCAGCTGAAAGTCCGAGGCTGTAAAATTTTTTTAGACTTAAAATTGCATGACATTCCCAATACCGTCTTTCAATCCGCTAAGATTTTAAGTCAACTTGGGGTGGATATGGTAACGATCCATGCAGCTGGTGGGTCAAAAATGATTCAGGCTGCCCATGACGGTTTGGTTTCAGGAGCGGGTACTAAAAAAATACCTAAGCTTTTAGCAGTCACCCAACTCACATCAACCTCTGAGAAAGTTTTGCACGAGGAATTACATATTGGATTGACGTTACAAGAGTCAGTTCTTAGCTTGGCCAGGTTGGCCGTAAGTAACGGCGCAGATGGTGTTATCTGTGCGGCACCAGAAGCACCAATGATTCACAAAAACATCGGAAAAGACTTTTTGTGTGTGACTCCGGGAATTCGATTACCTGGACAGAGTCATCAAGATCAACAACGAGTTGTTTCCCCAAAGAAAGCTCATATATTTGGTTCTGACTATATTGTCGTCGGGCGTTCAATTACCCAAGCTTCAAATAAATTGGCGGCATTCAAACGGGTTCAAGCTAGTTGGAATGAATAAATAGTGAAACTATTTACATAATAAGCTTGTAGTTTTGATTATAGTGTAATGAATATATAAACATTAGTTCGCTAGATTACTAATATTTATGCACTTAAAGTTCAATTCAAAATTGAAGCCCGTTATGGTAATGTTACAGGATGCTGTAATATAAGCAAATTTATGTAACACGTTTGTAACACTAGACAAAACAGGCGTTCTGTTTGAGATTCGGTGATTAAAAAGATTAAATTTTTTTAAAGGAAATCGGATACCTTAACAACTTTCGTAGTAAGCTTTCATGTATTGTTTCCAAGATTACCTAAAAAATATGCGCATAAAAGGGCTATTTTTTTAAGAAATATCATGCTACAATACACCTAGTTAATTTAATAAGTTTATTCTAAATGTATGAAAAGTGATTATTTAATAGTTTAGAAACTAATTCGAAGGAGTTGTGTTTATGGTTAAATCACATGGTAATTCTACAAAAACAAAAATAGTTCTCGCAGGTGTTGCTGGAGCGGCTGGTTTGTTCGTTGCTGGAGCTACACAAAGTGTTAATGCCGATTCTGTTAAGGTCGCTCAAAACGATACAGTTTGGGGTATTTCACAAAAGTATAATGTTTCAATTAAAAGTATTGAGACATTAAACAAGATTGATCAGAATTCACATATTATTCTGATTGGTCAAAATGTTGAGATTCCAGGAACTAATGATCAGGCACAACCTAAAGCAAGTTCACAATACATAAATATCACCGTTAAATCCGGTGATAGTCTCTGGCAAATTGCTCAAGACAATGGTGTTTCGGTTGCTTCAATTAAAAATGCAAACAACTTAAACAATAACTTGATTTTAGTTGGTCAATCATTAAAAGTTCCTGTTGCTGGTAGTACAGCTGCAAAGGCTTCTAGTTCTGCAGCTACTGTTCAATATAGTGCTGCTACATCATCAACAAGTACTTCTGCAGAAAATTCTGTGGAGAGTACACCATCATCAGCTTCAGTTGCTAGTTCAAGTAAAGCTGAGACAGCTGCAACAAGTACCTCAGCAACTGTTGCTTCAAGTTCAACGAGCTCAGCTGCTAGTGATACTGTTTCAACGAATAATGAAGTATCCACACAGGGTAGTTCACAAGCTTCAACTTCTGCAAGTAGCACAACAGCTGTTAGTTCTGCAAGCAGTAGTGTAGCTCCATCTTCTGCAGTTCCTAGTGTTGCTTCACAAAGTTCTAACTCAGTTTCACAAGCAAGTTCTAGTGCCGCACCAAGCAGTGCTGTATCAAGTGCTTCAACAACATCTACTACTTCACAAGCAAGTTCTAATGCCACACCAAGTAGTGCTGTATCGAGTGCTCCAGCACCATCCGTTGCTTCACAAGCAAGTTCTAGTGCTGCACCAAGTAGTGTAGCATCAAGCACAACAGCTGCTAAGCCTGTAAGTACAGCTTCAGTTGCAACACCAGCTTCTTCTGCAGTTGCAAAGCCAGTTGCTTCATCAGCTGCAACAAGTAACAAACCTGTCGCAAGCAGCGCTTCAACTACCACAAACAAAACTTCTAATTCAGCATTAACATCTGGATCAGTGGTTAGTTTGGCAGTGAAATTAGCCAATGCCAACATTCCATATGTATGGGGTGGTTCTAGCTTAAGTGGTATGGATTGTTCAGGATTAGTTTCATATGTCTATGCACATGCCGAAGGGATTAACTTAGCACATTATACAGTTTCTCTTGAAAGCCAAGTAACTCAAAAGTCTGTTTCGGCAGCTCAACCTGGTGACCTCTTATTCTGGGGTTCAGAAGGTGCAACGTACCATGTAGCTATTTACATTGGTAACAACCAATATGTAGCTGCACCACAACCTGGTCAAAATGTAGATATTGAAACAATCAGTAGCTACTTTGCACCAAGTTTTGCTGGTACCGTAAAATAAATAAAAAATGAAGGTTCTGACAATATTGTCAGAACCTTTTTTAATGGATAAAAAAAGATTCACA
This sequence comes from Pediococcus damnosus, assembly GCF_001437255.1. GTDB lineage: Bacteria > Bacillota > Bacilli > Lactobacillales > Lactobacillaceae > Pediococcus > Pediococcus damnosus. Next base: position 4,230 of record NZ_JQBD01000058.1, read on the forward strand.
AGTAGGAAAACTACTCGTGAATCTTTTTGATAACAATTTAAAATGTGGTTATTTTGTAATCGGGGTTCTTTTGTTCATACTCCAAAAATTTACCTTCAAGTGGTTCCACAAACTCAATGTGATAATCGGTGTGGGTTTCAACCAATTGAATTGCATCTTCCTTAGTAGGTACCTCAAGATAAATCGCTTTAGTTGCTTCACGTTTTGGGGTGGATTCTGCTGCTGTCTGAAATAACACTTTAAAAACCATATTGTGAGCTCCTTTGAAAAAGTTTAATATTTCGTTGGCCTGTTATTTGAATGCAGGTGTCACTAATAACTATCAAGACTATTTTAGCATATTGGCCTTCATAAGTATAGAATCGGTGGGCGGTAAGTCGTTGTTTAAGTAAGAAATATGCTAAAATGGAGGTAGCAAATTAAGGAGCTTAAATATGATCATATTAGTTGTTTTACTTGCTGTCGTTGTGATTAGTTTGATAATTTGGGTAGCAGTTCGACGCTCTAAGCGAAAACGAGCTCTAGTGATGCTGCAAACTACCAGTAAAAAGAATGTGGGGTTAGCCATGACCAAAGTGGCAGCCACACTAGTGAAAAAAAATATTATCCAATCTGGACAGCCTAAAGCAATACCTAAATTGGTGGCGGATATTTGGGGACGCGGTGTGCTGGCCTTCGAATTTTCGTTTGGGAAAACCGATTTAAAAAAGAGTCAACTTGAAGAACTGCGCCATCAAATTAATCAGTCAATTGAAGAATATGCTGCCGAGCATCATATTCATAGTGACTATGAGTTCCCAGTTTTTTATGTAACGGATATTTGGTTATATCAAGAAAATCTGCATGTTGATGTCGCAAATGTGATTAATGATCCGACGAGAGAATATATTGAAGACTTACATCGTGTAGAATAAAAAAATCAGCGTTTAATAGGAATTAATCCTGTTAAACGCTGATTTTTTAATTAGCCAATTAAAATGGCGTCATCATCGATCTTTAAAGGTTCTTCTTTATTGATATGATCATAGAAAAGGGTTCCTTTTAGATGATCAATTTCGTGCTGGCAAACAATTGCGGGATAGTTTTTCAAACGGATCTTTTTATCTTCACCATCAACGGTTTGGTATTTAATGGTAATGCGGTCATGTCTTGGCACATATCCGGGAATTTCTTTGTCAACGGAGAGGCAGCCTTCACCTTCCTCAAGAGCGGCAACTTGAACAGATTCACTGATAATTACAGGATTCACAAGCACTTCTTTAAACAGAGGCGGTTGATCCTTGTCACCAGGGACGAGAACTGCGGCCATTTGCAAGGAAATGCCTGCCTGTGGTGCTGCCAGTCCGACACCGGCACGTAGTTTATATTTTTCGGCAATTTCAGGATTTTGACTATTAATCAAATATTCCATCATTTTGTTGCCCAGCTCTTTTTGCTCCGCAGAGAGTGGAAAAGTAGCTTTTTTAGCCCGTTTGCGTAAAACGGGATCCCCATCGCGGGTAATGTCATTCATTTTAATCACTGTCAAAACCTCCAAATAGTTCTTCAAAATAATTTTACCATACTTGATTAGCTTTAAAAGGGGGAGAATGTTTTTAAATTGGTCTATTTTGCGGTAGAATAAAAATATTCAGTTTTATGAGAGGGAGATCCGGTATTGAGCGAAAATTATGCGTATCCGTTAGAACCAGAATGGAAAATTGAAGAGATCACGACCGTCGTGGCTTTGTATACTGCCGTTGAGACGGCATACTTAAACGGGATTGATCGGCAACTTTTCTTGCAGCAGTATCATGAATTTAAGCAAATAGTCAAAAGCAAGGCTGAAGAAAAACAACTAACGAAAAAGTTTCTGCAATCTTCCGGTTTTGATATATATGTAGCTGTTAAAGCTGCCCAAACTTCTAATGCAAAACGCATCGGTCCATTAAACAAATAGGTGATTAAAATGAATAATTTACAGCAAACTGATCAAATCATTCGCGGCTGGCTTGAAGAACTCCGAATGGATGTGTTACGTGAAATGCGTGATCCACTGGCTGTTTCGGAAAAAACTAGTCGTAAAGATTTGGTAACTAACATTGATAAAAGCAACGAGAAAAAAATAGTAAGTTTTATTCGTAAGTTTGATCCACAAGCTCAAATTTTGGGTGAGGAGGGATCAGGCGACGATGTCAAGGACATGCATGGCCACGTATGGATTATTGATCCGTTGGATGGTACTTTGAACTTTGTGAAACAACGTGATAATTTTGCCATTATGATTGCCTTGTACATTGACGGCAAGGGCGTGCTGGGCTATATTATGGATGTTACCTCTGATATTATTTATGGAGGTGGTCCTGAGATTGGGGTGTTTACCCAGTCTCATGAACTTAAAGCTCCGGCCAATCTTACTTTACGAGAAGGATTGCTAGGTGTGAGTGGGCCAATGTTGGTTCACGATTGCTACAATTTGCAAGCAATCGATGAAGCGAGTTCTGGCGTTCGAATTCTTGGAAGCGCCGGAATGGAATTTATTCAGGTGCTAACTGGAAAGCAAAACGGTTACATTTCCCATTTGATGCCATGGGATTTTGCAGCAGGGAAGATCTTGAGCGAAACACTTGAACTTTTAGTAACAAAGGTTGACGGAACACCGGTTGATATGCTATCATCAAATGATGTATTAGTGTCGACCAGAAATACACAAAAAGATATACTAAATATGATTAGGTAGTCTGACTGTGACAAACTAGTTGCAGTTTTTTTATGGAGATACCCAGGAAAAGGAGAAACACTTTTGAAACGACGAGATGATATTCGAAACATCGCAATTATTGCCCATGTTGACCACGGTAAGACAACTTTGGTGAACGAAATGCTGAAACAATCAGATACATTGGATGAACATACCCACATTGAGGATCGTGCAATGGATACCAATGCGATCGAACGTGAGCGAGGTATTACGATTCTTTCTAAGAATACAGCCGTTAAGTATGGCGACAGACAGATTAATATTTTGGACACCCCAGGGCATGCCGATTTCGGTGGTGAAGTTGAACGAATCATGCGCATGGTTGATGGTGTGCTATTAGTTGTTGATGCATTTGAAGGAACTATGCCACAAACACGTTTTGTGCTTAAAAAAGCCCTTGAACAACATTTGACACCAATTGTTGTTATCAACAAGATTGATCGCCCAGGTGCACGGCCTAGCGAAGTAGTTGATGAAGTTTTGGATCTATTCATTGCTTTAGGCGCTGACGAAGATCAACTTGATTTTCCAATTGTTTATACAAGTGCCCTTAATGGGACTTCTAGTTATTCAGCAGATCCTGCCGATCAAAAACACACAATGAAGCCTTTGTTTGACACAATTGTTAAAACGATTCCAGCTCCAGTTGATAATAGTGAAGAACCACTTCAGTTCCAAGTTGCCTTGTTAGATTACAACGACTTTGTTGGTCGTGTGGGAATTGGTCGAATTTTCCGAGGCAAAATTAAAGTTGGCGATAACGTTACAGTTATGAAACTTGACGGATCTACGAAGAACTTCCGAGTTACGAAGTTATTTGGATTCTTTGGTTTGAAACGTTTGGAAATTAATGAAGCCAAAGCTGGCGATTTGATTGCTGTTTCCGGAATGGAAGATATTTTCGTTGGTGAGACTGTAACTGATCCTGCTCATCAAGAAGCATTACCTTTACTCCGAATTGATGAACCAACCTTACAGATGACTTTCAGAACCAATGATTCACCTTTCGCTGGTCGTGAAGGTAAGTTTGTAACTTCACGTCAATTGGAACAACGTTTGAAGGCAGAATTGCATACAGATGTTTCATTGCGAGTTGATGATACCGACGATCCTGGTGCTTGGGTTGTATCAGGTCGTGGCGAGTTACATTTGTCAATCTTGATTGAAACTTTGCGTCGTGAAGGTTATGAATTACAAGCTTCTCGTCCAGAAGTTATTTACAAAGAAGTTGATGGTAAGCTTTGTGAACCATTTGAATCAGTTCAAATTGATACCCCTGATGAATACACAGGCTCAATCATTGATAGCTTGTCACAACGTAAAGCTGAGATGCAGAACATGGAAACTACTGATAATGGTCAAACTCGTTTGACATTCCTTGCACCATCACGTGGTTTGATTGGTTATTCAACTGATTTCTTATCAATGACTCGTGGTTACGGAATTATGAACCATACATTTTCTAAGTATTTACCAGTTATCAAGAAGTGGAATCCAGGTCGTCGTAATGGAGCCTTGGTTTCTATCAATTCTGGCAAAGTAACGACATACGCTATCATGGGTGTTGAACACCGAGGCACAGTTTTCGTTGACCCAGGCTTGGATGTTTATGAAGGTATGATCGTTGGCCAAAATAGTCGTGAAAATGATATTTCTGTCAACATCACCCGTGGTAAGAACTTGACCAATGTCCGTGCTGCTGGATCAGATGATATGGCTAAGATTAAAACACCAACTCATTTGACACTTGAAGAATCATTGGAATTCATCAATGAAGATGAGTACTGCGAAATCACACCAAAGCATGTTCGTTTACGTAAACAGATTTTAAGTACGAATGAACGTGAAAAAGATGCAAAACGTCGTAAGACTTCTGCAAAAAAGAAATAGTTTAAATGAAGGAAACTCGAATTTCGAGTTTCCTTTTTTGTATTTCAAGAGTCAAAATTGGGGGTAATTGTTGATTGAGCAGATAGGGACAGCCAAACAAAATAGAAAAGAATTTAATTAGAGACATGCAATCAGGTAATCTTTTATCAAAAGTTTATCTGTTCTTACTTAGAATTTTCCCAAATGGTATTAAATACTGATACTGTAGCTGGAAAGATTACAATTTAAACAAGCTAGCATATAAGAAAAAGTACTGTTTTATATAATAAGCTGTTTTTTGTATTTATAAGTATCTTTTGAAACGCTTGCTGATAAAAATAGACATTCAATTCAAATAAAAAAGTTCTTTGACGAGTAATAAATCGGTTTTGATTAGGTTTTTGGTTAAAATATGAATATTTACAAAAAATCTTTAGAACGTTTTAGACTACTTTGATTTTAATGGTGATATAATGAGATTAGTTACATTTGGGATATTTTAGTATTCCTTACAAATAGGGAGATGTGTGTTATGAATAATCGTCAAAGAAAATTGAAACGTTTGAAATTATTACAGGATACGGGACAGGCTAAGGAACATTTTAAGATGTATAAAGTGCGAAAAAGTTGGCTGTTTGCCGGCATAACTGTTTTGTTTTTCGGAACGGGCGTTTTCTTTGGCCATCCGACAGCATATGCTGCCACTGAGGCAGATACTAGCTCGAAAACACCGATAACGGAAGTTGCAAGCAGCAGTTCTTCGTCCGAAAGTTCTGGGAGTGAGTCTGCTGCAAGTGATGGAACAAAGAGTAGTGAGACTGATGCAGTAACAAGTAGTTCAAATGATAAGTCGAGTTCTAATGCAAGCTCGGCAGCTACTTCAACAGATAGAACTGCTTTAGCGTCAAGCAGTACAGCACAGAAAACAGGTTCCTCTGCAACAAGCTCAGCAACTTCTTCAAATGGATCAAGTGCTGCTAGTTCTAGTGTTGTATCCGATCAGAACAAATCGTCGAATGTAACCAGTTCAGTTGCCACCTCAAGTAAGAATAGTTCAGCAGAAACAACAAGTTCAAAGGCAAGCGATGTTGTTACAAAAGAAGCTGTTCCATCATATAGAACTGCGTCAGTTAAGTCTTTGGCTACGGATGCAGTAGCACCCTCAGCAACTGAAAAAGCGGTTGATCCAGTTAATACAGGTAGTCTAGATGGCACAAATCCCGCTGGTGCGAATGCAGCTACTAGTAATCTGACTGCAGATGATATTCCAGATTCATTTGAGACTACTGGTGCAGCCGCTATAACGAGTACTCCTGGTACAATTACACTGACGAATGGCAAAGAACAAAATGGTTCTTATGTTTTTGATAACCAAGTGGATACCTCGCAAAAGTTTACGCTTACTGGTAGTTATTCAAGTACTGCTTATAATGGCACTGGTGGTGGATTAGGCATCATTATTCAGCCGGTTGACCCGCAAAATGCTGGTAATAACTCGAATACGACAGCTGATGTAGGAATTGATGGACTAAAGAGCACAACTTTTGTTGGTCGTGATTTCTATGTTGATAGTTCCAAAAATGATACGACTTGGAATCATCTTACAATTCGCCCAACGGACGCCAATGGAAATATGGTATTGACACCGCTAGCTAATGTTACACCGGGTGCAAATCAGACGGCTGCTGTGACGAAGGGCGAATATTATGTATTGACTTGGACACCTACAAGTGTTGATGAAACAACGGGTACTGTGACGGGAACGTTGAACTACACATCTTATTTGGATGCAGCTCATACAACAAGTGTTCAATCTACTGGAAACGTTGTTACTACGTTAAGTCGGGCAGTGTCATTGGCTGCATTTGGTGCAACTGGTGGTACAGCAGGCACACAAACGGCTACAGTTACGGCATTTACAGGAACTCGTGTGACAATGCCGGTTGTGGTTCATTACGTAGATCAAAGTGGTGCTCCAATTTCAACTGACAATACCATTACCGTTAACGTTGGTTCTACTTTTGGAGCAGGTGCTAATACTTTAGATAGTAATACAGCTACTTCTGGTATTTATCAGGCAAAGGCAATAGATGGTTATACATTTGGTGCGGCTACTGATCCTGTGACGGTTGTTAATACCAATATTGATACGAGCGCTACTAATGAGATTACGGTTACTTATTTAAAAAACGCTGGGACTCAAACGGTTAGCTATGATAATGTACCTACTGGTGCAACTGGCAATTTTTCAACTCAAACCCAGCAGGCCACAGAAGCATCAACTATTGATGCAACCAAAGAAACTGCTAAAGGGTATGACGCAGTAAATGTTACTCAGATACCTGGCTATACATCAATGGTCAGCATAAACGGGGCAACTGCGGCTGCAATGACAACAATTCCGGCAGTAGCAGCTGGTGCAGCTGATGAAACAGATGTTGTGACCTACGTTGCTAATCAGGCATCAATCACGGTTAATTACGTAGATTATTTTGGTAACCCAATTAAAACAGGTACCACTACGTTTACAGGCAATTATGGTGATGTAGATAATTTGACGACAAATGCAACTACTGCTGTCGCCATTGACGGTTACACGTTGGGCGCCACTGATGCAGTCAATGTTCCTGCGACAAAAGTTTCATTTATACTTGATGCAGATGGTAACGTCATCGCAACGGATGCCAGTGGTAATCCAGTTACTTCGATTACGCTAACCTACAAAACTAATGTAACGGCAAGTGTTTCGGGTACCCGGGTTTATGATGGTCTTGATGGTCAAGATAATGGTGCTACTAGTGAACAGGATGATTATAAAAATTTAACGTTTGTACTTACTGATTCAAAGGGTAATGTATTGGTTAGCAATATAGATGCGTCTGACATAGAAAACGATGCTATCTATTATAAATCGGCTGATGTTGGGAAGTACCCTGGTGTTGTTAATGTTACAGGGAAAAACCTGGCACTTTTTAAGGCGGCGAACCCGCAGTATGATTTTTTGAGCGTTAACTCAGGTGATTACACAATTACTGCCGCACCAGTCACCGCAACCGTTACGTCAGGCGGTACAGCGACAAAAGTTTATGATGGCACGGCTATTTCCGACTACGTACCGAGCGTTGTTTTTGCACGAACTGACGGCGGCACGTTAACACCTAATGAAGGTACCAATCTACTTGATCAGATACCCGCTTGGACATCCGCTGATTTCACATATTCACTGAATGGGAAAACAGTTGCTAATCCTACAGATGTGGGAATTTACAAAATTGAATTTAGTGATGCAGGTTTAGCTAAGTTGGCAGCTGCCAAAAATTTTGCAATTACGCCCGTGTATTTAGGCACCTACACAATTGCGGCGGCCAACGCAACGGCGACGTTAAGCACACCAAGTTTCGCTTACGATGGTACTAACGCGAGTGCTGAAACTGGTTTATTTGCTACTGTTTCAGTTACAGCTGGAACTGGAGATGACGGTGGTTCAACAGTTATGGTTGCATTGACCAGCAATGATGTCACGTTTGCTACGGATGGTATGGATGCAGCAACTTATGATTATAGTTTAACTGCTGCTGGTTTAGCTACTGTTCAAAATGCTGTTAAAAATTATACGTTGACAAATGACAATGTGACAAGTGGGTCGGTTACAATTGATAAAGCCAACGCGACAATTACGGTAGATGATGATGCCTTTGATTATGATGGCGCAAGTCATTCTATTCCAGACGGTAAAGTCAACATTACTGGCGCCGTCGGCGATGAACAATTAGGTTATAGTCTGACGAATAATAGTAGAACTGAAGCTGGATCACAGACAGTCGGGATTGCGTTGACTGCAGGTGATGCGGTGAATGCCAATTACAATATTACGGCGACTGATACCGCTCAATTAACCATTACGCCAGCATCCACCACGGGCAATGAAGATGCATCCGTTACGATGGATAGCAAGACGACCACCTATGGTGATGATGAACCAACGTTCAGT
>NZ_JQBD01000059.1 GCF_001437255.1 Pediococcus damnosus
CAAATTTAATCCGAATTTTTGGACAAATTTGTCAGCATAACCCGATACGGTGTTTGCCAGTCGAGTATTTTAAGCGGTCGCTGGTTAATTTAGAGTAACGTCGTCGTTAAATCTTGAGCACTAATGTGCTCAAAACGAGTCCCTTTAGGATAAAAATAACGTAAATTCCGATTAAAGAGTTCATTACTACCACGTTCAGCTGGAGTATAAGCATGGCAGTAATAGGTCTTAATACCATATTGTGATTCAAGTGATACTAGCCCACTAAACTCAGTGCCACGGTCCACAGTAAAGCTGTGCACCGGACCATTAAAAGTGGTTAGGAACTTAGTTAGTGCTTCATTAACAGTCGCTGTCGTCCGATCTTTTAACCGGTATGCCCAAAGGAACCGTGATTTGCGATCGATTAAAGTTAATAAAACTGCCTTACTATGCCCACGAGGACCAACGACTGTATCTAGTTCAAAATCGCCGATGCGATTACGTTGATTAATCATCATGGGACGCTGTTCAATTGATCGCCCCAAAGATTGATTATATTTGGATCGTTGGTCAACGTTACGCCGTTGGCGTACGCCATGTTCAGGTAGATCATTCAAGGAGAAACCAATCCTCCCCTGATTTAGCCAATTATAAATAGATTTAGTAGCTAGTTTAAATTCGTGAGCAATCATTCCTGGTGACCAGCTTAGACATAAATGGTTGAGAATTTTTTGCTTTAACTCATCGCTCAGCTTAGTTTTCCGACCACATCGTGATCGCTTGTATTCGGCATCTGTTTGTGCTAATTCAGCCTGATAAGTTTTACATCGAGATAATTCATAAGAAATTGTTGACGGTGATCGGTTCAGCCGAACGCCCATTTGGATATTGGACAGCCCTAGTTCACAAAAGGTTTCGATTTTAATTCGTTCGGAATAGGTTATACTAGACAAAAGATCAGCTCCTAAAAGATGGGTTTGTGGTAAACACCATTTTAAAGGAAGCTGATCTTTTTTGTCCGAACAGCGTTCGGATTAATTTTACAATCTACCTAATAAGCACAACAAAACTTAAAAACATAAGAGCAAGCAGGTGGATCAAGGCGTGCAACGTTAACCAGTTGTTATGCTATACTGTGAGTGCCCATATGAACAAGGATTCCTATGTCGAGCTATATGACGATATTAAACAACCGCTAGCTTGCGGAGCTAAAGCGGCTATTTTTTATTAGCATGTAGGCACCATTATTTATGAAGACCACTTTTAAATTAAAAGCAGCTCATATTATGTATTATCTGGTGCTCAAATAACTCTTGAATTAGGAATCAAACTCATGTAAAACTGGCATTCACTAATTTATAAATGCTGTTATGACGGGGATCGTTTAGTGTATTCCCCACGTATGTGGGGGTGATCCTTGCTAAATGGCCACAAAGCCCGTCATAATTTTGAACTTGTGATTTGTCGAGCCGCAAGTATTGCTTGGCAACTTTAAAGTAATTCTCAATTTGCCATCTTCGGGCGTATAGTTGAATGATCTCTTGTGGCTGAAGGCCTAACTGAGTCGTTGCCAGTACTAGGTAGTCATCTTGACGGGCCCGATTAGCCACAAATACCAAGCGAAGCTTGAATTTTTGGTTCCCGACGTGCGCTTCGACAAAGCAGCTGTATTGATAAGCTTGCTTGGGTTGATATTTTGAGGCCTGCAGTCGCTTGTATAATGCTTTAACTGAATATTGCCGTCCGCGATATTGATAGTAAATTTTGCTGGACCGTTTAAGCATGCCCACGCCGTTTAATCCCAACTTGGTTAATTCATAGAACATTTTTGGTGAGCTATACCAGCTATCAAATAACACATAGTCAGCTAGAACGCCATTTGCGAGGGCTTGCTTGACAAGTTGCAATGAAACGAGGTTCATTTTTTGCTGTGCTTGGCGACGTCTCCGGCCAGCAATTGTTCGTTGATCGGTTGTTTTAGCTGATTTTCCAAGGACGTTTTGTGGCTTCTTGGAAGACATTAATGCAAAGTTGATCGGTAAGAATGTATTGGCGTCACTCCAACCCAAAGTTAAAGCCCGGTATCCCTTAATATATAACTGTTTGTCATGGTCAAAGACTCGCGCTAGTAATTCGGTTTGGGTGGCGTACTCACGGGAAAAGAGTGTATCGTCAATGATCAATGCTAACCGCCGCCGGCGGTCAATAAACGGTCGTAAATGCTTGATTAAATGACTCCCAACTTGACAAATCAAGCGTTGCCAATTGATCCGGCCATCGTTCAAATTATTTCTGACGGTGCGACTGGTAAAGTTAGGTGTTTCATGGGCTCGATAAAGCGAGCGTCCCAGGAACTTTGTCGTGAGCAGCCATTCAATGACCTTCATCAAGCTGATTTCTGAATGCCGGCGATAATTCACCAACTTGGTGAGTTTAGATAGACCAATGAGGGAAGTAAATTGATGAACAATATTGTGAAGCTCGTTTTCTGTATTTTTTTGTCTTATAATATTCATGACGTAAGTCTCCTTTGTATCTTGGTTTTGGTCGACTAAAGTATACAATGCAGGAGAGCTTGCGTTTATTTTTTTGCCAAAAAAGCCAATAACCACACGCCTTTGGCGTGATTATTAGCTTTCAAGTTTCAGTTCTTAGTTTTATCGGTTATTACGCCATTAACCAAAATAGTTTGAATTTCAAACTATTTTAGGTTATGATGTGAGATGTTCAAAATTTGGACATGGATGAAGTGAAATCAACCAAATTTTTTTGACAATTTAGTTCGAAAGTCGAATTAATCTGGCGTGATACTTGATCAGTTTTGCAACCGAAAGGAAGAAAGCAATGAGTGTATTAGATGCAGCTAAAATTATGGATCTAATTCCCAATCGATATCCAATTTTGTTTATGGATAAAGTCGATGAATTAAATCCGGGTGAATCGATCGTTTGTACCAAAAACGTCACAATTAACGAGGAATTTTTCCAAGGCCATTTTCCTGGAAATCCAGTTATGCCCGGCGTATTAATTATCGAGTCGCTTGCTCAAGCAGCTTCGATTTTAATTCTCAAGACGGAAAAATATCGTGGCAAGACAGCTTACCTTGGTGCCATTGATAATACCAAATTCAGAAAAGTTGTTCGTCCGGGTGATGTTTTGAAGCTACATGTTGAAATGGAAAAACAGCGTGACAACATGGGTAAAGTTAAATGCGCTGCCAAAGTTGAAGACAAAGTGGCTTGTTCCGCCGACTTAACGTTCATTGTTCCAAATCCAGATAAAAAGATTTAGACCGAGAGTGAATGAGGAGATTTAATGAATGAATTCGACGAGTGATGAAATTAAAGATGATTACAATTTCATAAGTGAGGCTTTGATAGATATTTATGATCAGATAATGCGAATTGAAGAGAGTGAAATTCGAAAGAGTCGATTTAAGGACATCACTGCAAAAGAATTGCATCTTATTCATACAATTGGCCTTCATGATCGGAAAACAACTTCAGAAGTATCACGTGTTTTGAAGTTAAGTAAAGGGACGTTAACTGCCAATCTTAATAACCTTGAGAAAAAAGGCTACATCATTCGAATGATTAACCAACAGGACCGTCGGATTATCAACCTTGGGCTGACGAGTAAGGGCAGATTGCTTTATCGTGCCCACTATGCGTTCCATCGCCAGTTGGTTGAAAGTTGCTTAAAGGGATTTGACGGATCCGATATTCGAAAGATGCGGCAGGCATTGGTTAACGTTGAGAAATTTATTGACGAGGTTTCATCAAAATGAAATTTGAAGATTTTAAAATAGTAGCTACGGCGAGTCAAGTGCCTGAGCGAGTTGTTGATAATCATGAACTTTCAACGATGATGGACACCTCTGATGAGTGGATCGTTAAGCGAACGGGAATTAAGCGTCGGCATATTGCCGTTACTGAAACTACAAGCTCACTTTGTACCAGCGTTGCTCAGCAATTACTTGCTCAAAGCGAACTGCAGCCTGACGATATTGATTTGATCGTTGTTGCAACCATGTCACCTGATTATTTAACACCTTCTACCAGTGCAACTGTGCAAGGAAACATTGGTGCTACTAAGGCGATGGCGTTTGATATTGATGCAGCCTGCTCAGGGTTTGTTTATGGATTGAAGCTAATTCGGCAAATGCTGATGGCAGATCATAAAAAGAATGCCATTTTAATTGGTGGTGAAACGTTAAGTAAGCTTTTGGATTGGTCTGATCGATCCACTGCCGTTTTGTTTGGTGATGGTGCCGGTGGGGTTTTGGTTACGAACGAGACAACTGCTGATGGGTCATATCTTGCAGATAGTATGACAACCCTTGGCAGTCTTGGTGGCTATTTAACGGCTGGTAAGACTGGTCAGCCATCACCATTTTCATCAGATCATCAACCATTCAAGCCGTTCTTTAAGATGAATGGTCGGCGTGTTTATCAATTCGCGGTTAAGAATGTTCCCGATTCGGTTAACCATGCATTATCGGTGGCTAAATTAGCACCGACAGATGTTGACCACTATGTCCTTCATCAAGCGAACGTTCGAATTGTCGAGCGGATTGCGGATGAACTCGAGCTGCCAATGACCAAATTTCCGGTTAACATCGGTGAATTTGGGAATACCGCAGCTGCCAGCGAACCGATCTTGTTGGATCAGCTAGTAAAACACAACATTATCAAACGTGGCGATACAATTGCGTTAAGTGGCTTCGGTGGTGGCTTAACAGTTGGAACCATGTTACTGACTTATTAACGATATTGCTCATAGAAAATTAATTAATCAAATTAAAAACAAACAACTATATTGGAGGAAATTAATGATGACTAAAGAAGAAGTATTTAACAAGGTAAAGGATATTATCGTGGACCAATTGGATGTTGATGCAGACAAAATTAAAGAAGACACTAATTTCAAGAATGATCTTTATCTTGACAGTTTGGATATCTTCGAAGTTGTTGACAAAATTGAAGATACTTATGATATCGAAATTGAAACTGAAACTGACAAAGGTATGGAAACTGTTGGTGATTTGGTAGATTACGTTTTTAAACAACAAACTAAGTAGGTTGATACTTTGAGATTAAGTTATTTATTTAGCGGTCAGGGAAAACAATTTCCCGAGATGGGGCAGGACCTTTACCAACAAGAGGTAATTTATCGTCAAACCATTGAGGAAGCTTCTGCTGCACTTAATATGGATTTGAGTAAATCAGAGGTTATGGATGATCCCAATAATGTCCAGGTCGCCATTGTCGCAATGAGTACCGGTATTTTTCGGATTCTTGAAAAAGAATTCGGATCACCAGTGGGCGCTGCTGGATTGAGCCTTGGCGAATATAGTGCAATTATAGCTGCTCGTGGTGTTCAGTTTGCTGATGCGCTAAAGCTGGTTCGTGATCGTTCTCGCTATATGGATAAAGCAGGAAAAGATCATCCGGGTAAAATGGCAGCTGTTCTTAAGGCAAACGCTGATTTAGTCCGTGAAGCCTGCCGGGTTGGTGCTCAAGCAGGTGATATTTACCCAGCTAATTTTAATACCGATTCGCAGATTGTTATCGGGGGTACACAGGCCGGTTTGGACGCAGCAACCACTTATCTTCATGAACATGGGATTAAGCGGGTTGTTCCGTTAAAAATGACGGTTGCTTCTCATACTCCGTTTATGCAAGAAGCAAGTGATTTATTAGCTGATCGAATTCAAACTGTTGACTTTCATGAGTTTAAGTTTCCTGTTATTAGTAATACAACAATGACCCAATTTGATGTTGCCAATATGAAACAGACGCTGGTTGATCAGTTGGTTAATCCGACCCATTTCATTGATTGCCTCAAAGCCTTAGTCAATTTGGGCAGTGATACGATGATTGAAATCGGTCCGGGTGATACGTTGATGAAGTTTGCAAAATCGTTATCAACTGTTGACACACTACATATTGATAGTGTTAAGACATTGAATGATGTCAGATCAAATGTAAAGTTGGTGAAATAATGAGTGAAGCAAAACAAATTGCATTAGTAACCGGTGCCGCAAAGGGGATCGGATTAGCGATTGCCAAAAGGCTTTCAAAAGATGGTATGACAGTTGTTTTAAATACGCACCATGCTTTAGATGATGATGTGAAGCAGCAATTAAGTGATCAGGGAGTTACTTTTGATAATTTGGTTGGCGACGTGGCCAACGAAGATGATGCCCAAGCAATGATTGACAGTTTGCTGGAAAAATATGGTCAAATTGATGTTTTAGTAAACAATGCGGGCATTAACCGCGACAAATTATTGAGCCGCACTAAGCTGTCGGATTTTAAAGCAGTTATTGACACAAATTTAATTGGCGCGTTTAACATGACCAAGTTTGCAATGAAGTCAATGCAAAAGAGTCGTTCTGGTGTCATTGTCAACATTTCCAGTATTTCAGGCTTGCATGGTAATATTGGGCAGGCTAATTATTCCGCTAGTAAAGCTGGACTAGTCGGTTTGACAAAAACAGCCGCTCGTGAAGGGGCTTTACGTAATATTCGTTGTAATGCTGTTGCTCCGGGAATGATTGAAACCGATATGACTGGAAAAATGAGCGAACGTCGTCAAAAAGAATTCACTGATCAAATTCCGTTGAAACGATTTGGCCGACCGGAAGAAATTGCCGACGCAGTTTCGTTCTTGGTGCATAATGATTATTTAACAGGTCAAGTCATCACAATTGATGGTGGATTAACAATTTAATTGCTAAAGGAGATAAATTCATGAACAGAGTCGTTGTTACTGGAATGGGTGCCGTTACCCCACTCGGAAATGATGTTGATAGTTTTCTGACCAACTTATTAAATTCGAAGGTTGGCATTAATAAGATTACCAAATTTGATGCAGAAGCAACTGGAATTTCTGTTGCCGGTGAAGTCAAGGACTTTGACGCAATGAAGCGCTTGGACCGAAAAACCGCAAAGCGAAATGATCTGTTTATCAATTACGCGCTATATAGTGCTCACGAAGCGATGGAAATGGCTGGCTTGAATGAAGACAATATCAAACCAGAGGAACTAGGCGTCATTTATGGTTCAGGAATTGGTGGTTTGACGACCATTCAAGAGCAAGTCATCAAGATGCACGACAAAGGACCTAAGCGGGTATCACCTTTCTTTGTGCCTAATTCCATTGTTAATATGGCTGCCGGTGATATTTCAATTGCCTTCAAGGCCCGTAACACCAGTCAAGCTATTGTGACTGCCTGTTCGTCAGGGACTAATGCAATTGGCAATGCCTTTGAATATATTAAAGAAGGAAAAGCTGAGGCAATGATTGCAGGCGGAACTGAAGCTTCAGTAAATGAAATTGGTATTTCAGGATTTGCTGCAATTACGGCATTATCGAAGACCGAAGATCCAATGAAAGCGTCAATTCCGTTTGATAAAGACCGAAATGGTTTTGTAATGGGTGAAGGTTCTGGAACCCTGGTCTTGGAAAGTTATGACCATGCCAAAGCACGTGGCGCTAAGATCCTTGCTGAGATTGTTGGTTATGGAACGACTAGTGATGCTTACCATATGACAGCGCCTGATCCAGAGGGAACCGGCGCTAAACGGGCAATGCAAATGGCCATTGACGAGGCTGAAATTGATGCCACTGATGTTGACTATATTAACGCGCACGGAACAAGTACTCATGCCAATGACAGCGCTGAATCCAAGGCAATCAATGTGGTCTTCTCAAAGAATGATCATGTTAAGGTAAGCAGTACCAAAGGGATGACTGGCCACGCATTGGGCGCAGCCGGTGCGATTGAGGCTGTTGCAACAATCGGCGCAATTCAAAGAAACCAAATGCCGGTAAATGTGGGTGTTGTTAACCAAGATGAAGAATGTGATGTTGATTTAGTTGATGACACCAATAAGAAAACAACTGTTAACTATGCAATCAGTAACTCATTTGGATTTGGAGGACACAACGCTGTAATTGCATTTAAGGGATGTGATTAAAGTTATGGACGAGAAGGAAATTGAACGGTTATTAGATAAGTTTGATAAATCATCACTCAAAAACTTTGAGTTAACGCAGGATGATTTTAAATTGGCATTGAGTAAACTTGAGGCTGGTGACCAAGTTGTTGTAGGTGAGCCAACATTAACAACACCTAATGACACTGTTAGCGCACCTAAACCGACGTCAAAACAATCACAGAATGAATCAACAACGCCAGCTGTTAATTCGGCAGCTGATGTCGCCGAAATTAAAGCACCGCTGGTAGGTGTTATCTATTTCGCGCCAAGTCCCGATAAGCCTGCCTTTAAAAAGCAGGGCGATAAAGTTGAAAAAGGGGACGTTGTCTGCGTTATTGAAGCAATGAAGATGATCAATGAAGTTAAGAGTGATGTTTCAGGAACAATTTCAAATATCTTGGTTGAGGATGGCAGTATGGTTGAGTATGATCAACCACTGTTTCAAGTTAAGAAGGGATAGATAATAATGACACCCAACGTAAATGATGTGATTCCCCAACGCTATCCTTTTGAAATGATTGACCGCTTTTTGGATGTTCAAGCAGGTGTTAAGGCAAGATCGGTGAAACTGATTTCCATTAATGAATGGTTCTTTGCCAACCAGCCGGTTAACCGGTTAGTTGTCCCACGGCCAATTATGATTGAGGCAATGGCTCAGACTGGGGTTGCTGCCATTCTGTCATTACCAAAATATCAAGGGAAAAATGTGTTTTTTGGCGGCATAAAAAACGCCACTTTTCAAGATGATTTTCGACCAGGCGACCGGTTAATCTTTGAAGTGGAAATGAAAAAGCTCAAAATGAACATTGGATTAGGTCACGGATCGATTATTCGAGACGGTCAAGTGATTTGTGAGGCCGACCTGATATTTGCGGTGGAATGAGAAACCTGGCTCATTTCGGGAATGAATCCAAATGGCGTTCCAAAACGTTTTTAAGTACAAGAAGGTGAGCATATGTTTAAAAAAGTATTAGTGGCAAATCGTGGCGAAATTGCTGTGCAAATTATCAGAGCACTTCATGACATGAATATTGAAGCAGTTGCTGTTTATTCCAGTGCTGATAAGGAGAGCTTGTTTGTTCATTTAGCTGATGAGGCGATCTGTATTGGCGGTGCCCAGCCGAGTGATTCTTATTTAAATATGGCCCAAATTATGAGTGCCGCAACTTTAACTGGTTGTGAAGCCATTCATCCCGGGTACGGTTTTCTCTCTGAGAATGCTGAGTTTGCGGAAATGTGTGAGTCTTGTCATATTCAATTCATTGGTCCTAGCCATCAATTGATTTCACTGATGGGTGACAAGGCTAACGCCAGAGAGGCAATGAAGTCCGCGGGCGTTCCGGTGATCCCTGGTAGCGAGGGTGATGTCACTTCAGTTGATCAAGCTGAACGGATTGCTGAAAAAATTGGTTTCCCAGTTTTATTGAAATCCGCTGCCGGTGGTGGTGGTAAAGGTATCCGTGAGGTTGATCGGCCAGAAGAGCTTCGTGATTCATTCGAGCAGTGCCAACGTGAGGCCAAGGCATCATTTGGTGATGATAGTATGTATGTTGAAAAACTAATCCGAGATGCCAAACATGTTGAAATGCAGGTGATTGCGGATAATTTTGGCCACGTTGTCTATTTACCGGAACGTGACTGTTCTCTGCAACGAAATCATCAAAAGGTAATTGAAGAAAGTCCATGTATTTTGATTTCTCCTGAAGAACGTCAGGAATTAGGTGAAATTGTTGCCAAGGCAACGCTTAAACTTGGTTATACAAATACTGGAACCTACGAATTTTTGATGGATCACGATCACCATTTTTACTTTATGGAAATGAATACTCGTCTTCAGGTTGAACATACGATTACCGAAGAAGTTACCGGCATTGAGCTGGTAAAGGGTCAGTTAGCCGTTGCTGCTAATGAAGTATTACCCTTTGTTCAAGCAGATGCGACTGTTAAGGGACATGCTTTGGAGTGTCGATTAAATGCCGAAGACCCCGAAAACAACTTTGCTCCTCAACCCGGGAAAATTACCCATTTATTTTTCCCTGATGGGTCATTGGGTGTCCGAATTGATGCTGGTGTGACCAACGGCAGTTTTATTTCACCTTTTTATGATTCAATGATCGCTAAATTAATCGTTCATTTAAATGACCGGAATGCGGTCATTGCGAAGATGAAACGGGTGTTAAGTGAGCTTGAAATTACGGGTGTCATAACCAATCAAGCCTTTTTATATGAGTTAGTTACATCTGATCGATTTAAACAGGGAACCTACTCAACTAGTTTTATTGAAAATGATGTTCTTGCTGGTAGGAGGGGATTAAATGCTGCAAAGTCGGTTTAAAATGCCCAGTCGTGATGAATTAAAAAAGCGAATGGATAAAATCCCCGATAACTTAATGAAAGAATGCCCAATTTGCCATACAACGTTTTTTTCGATGAGAATGGGCAAGCAGCGAACCTGCCCTAATTGTGGATTTGGTTTTCGAATTACGGCTCGCAGGCGGGCTAAGATTACGTTTGATACCTTTGACGAAATGGATGCAGACGTAACGGTTCCCGACCAATATGACGATAAGAAGTATCGGGGTAAAATTGCAAAAGCAAAAAAGGTAACCGGAATTAAGGAAAGTGTCTTGACTGGAATCGGGTCACTGGATCATCAAAAAGTGGCGGCCGGAATTATGGACCCATTCTTTATCATGGGTAGTCTTGGCAGTGCCACTGGTGAAAAAATTGTTCGATTGTTCGAAAAAGCAACCACTGAAAAGTTGCCGGTTGTCATGTTTACGGCTTCTGGTGGTGCGAGGATGCAGGAAGGGATCAAGTCACTGATGCAAATGGCAAAGGTGTCCCAGGCTGTTGAGGCTCACAGCAAAGCCGGACTGTTTTATCTGGTGGTTCTTTGTGATCCAACGACTGGTGGCGTTACTGCCAGTTTTGCAATGCAGGGCGACATTATTTTAGCCGAATCTCATGCTTTGGTTGGATTTGCTGGTCGCCGAGTCATTGAACAAACAATTATGAAGCAGCCACCCAAGAATTTTCAAAGGGCTGAAACTGTTTTGGATCACGGCTTTATCGATGCGATTGTTCCGCGGACCAATTTAAAGCAGACAATCTCTCAATTTTTGCGACTGCATCAGAGGGAGGCTAGTCATGGCTAAAAAAACAGCTTATCAACGTGTTCAGGCAGCCCGTGACAGTCATAAAATTTCAACGGATGAACTCATTCGTGGTTTGACAACTGATTTTTTTGAACTCCATGGAGATCGGTCTGATGGCGATGATCAAGCAGTAATCGGTGGCATTGGATTGTTAAAGGATGTACCGATTACGGTGGTTGGGATTCGTAAGGGTGCTGATACGGAAGAAAATATCAAGCGTCATTTCGGTAGCCCTGAACCGGAAGGCTATCGTAAAGCGCTTCGATTAATGCAACAGGCGGAAAAATTCCATCGACCGATTTTGGCGCTGGTGAATACGCCTGGCGCTTGGCCGGATGTGGATGCTGAATATCACGGTATTGGTTCTGCAATTGCCAAGTGCTTACAAGTGGGCATGCAACTAAAGGTACCGTACATTAGTATCATTGTTGGTGAGGGTGGTAGTGGTGGCGCGATTGCGCTTGCCTGTGGCGACAAAGTATTTATGTTTGAAGATAGTATTTATTCCGTTTTGTCACCTGAAGGCTATGCCAGCATCATGTGGAAGGATTCATCAAAGGTCCAGCAAGCAGCTGAAGCCTTAAATTTAACACCAGAATGGTTACAAGAAAATGGTATTATTGATCAGATTATTCATGAATACCACTCTGGTGAGAATTTAGGCCCACTACGTGACTTTCTGGCAAATCAGTTTAATGAACTGGCTAATTTACCGATTGACGAGTTATTACGCCAACGTGAGCAACGTTACCGGAATTTTTAAAAGAAAAATTATTTGGAGGCCGAATTAAATGAGTGGCTTTTTAGATGGAAAAACAATTGTGATCATGGGGGTCGCAAATAAACGCAGTATTGCTTGGGGATGTACCCAGGCAATTATTGATCAAGGCGCTAAGGTTATTTTAACTTATCAAAATGATCGAATTAAGAAGAGCTTACAACGATTTATTCCTGAAGATTCAGAATTAGTAGAATGTGACGTTGCTGATGATGACAACATTAAAAATGCATTCGAAGAGATTGGTAATAAGTATGGCAAAATTGATGGTGTGATTCATGCAATCGCTTATGCTGACCGTGAGACATTGACGTCTGGGCTGGTACATACTACTCGTGAAGGATACGATTTGGCT
Source organism: Pediococcus damnosus (assembly GCF_001437255.1). GTDB lineage: Bacteria > Bacillota > Bacilli > Lactobacillales > Lactobacillaceae > Pediococcus > Pediococcus damnosus. The sequence continues at coordinate 12,280 of NZ_JQBD01000059.1, forward strand.
CAAAACATTAGTGCCTACTCATTGATTGCAGTGAGTCGTTATGCACAACCAATCCTAAATGACCCTTCAAGTATTGTAACTTTGACTTATTTTGGTTCAACTCGGGCCATTCCAAATTACAATATGATGGGTGTTGCCAAAGCGGCCTTGGAAGCCAACGTTCGCTATTTAGCTTCAGATTTAGGGGTGAATGGGATTCGAGTAAACGCAATTTCTGCGGGTGCGGTTAAGACATTAGCAGTTACCGGCATTAAGCATCATGGTGAATTGTTAAAGGAATCGGAGTCGAGAACCGTTGATCAAAAGAGCGTTACAACAACCGAAATCGGAAATGTGGCTGCCTTTTTGATGAGTGATCTGGCAACTGGAATGACCGGCGACGTGGTTTACGTTGATAAGGGTGTGCATCTTATTTAAAGAGAGTGATCAAATCAGCGGTTAGATCCCAGAATATAAGCCAGCCCATCTAATATTCTGGTTTTGAATATTAGATGGGTCTCTGTCAAATCGTATTGGTGGAGA
>NZ_JQBD01000006.1 GCF_001437255.1 Pediococcus damnosus
TCCACCAATACGATTTGACAGAGACCCCTTTTAATGATCCGTTTGATTATTTTTCGATACTATCGACAAAATTTTCTACTTCTTGACGAGTCTTACGATCACCATTCACAAAACGACCAATTTCTTCGCCATCTTCTAAAGCGATGAAGCTAGGAATTCCCATAACCCCGAATTTTTGCGCGATTTTAATATTTGCGTCACGATCCACTGTTACCCAATCATATTGATTGTATTCAGCTTCAATTTCAGGCATTACTGGCTTAATGAATGAGCAATCAGGACACCATCCAGCTGTGAAAAATAGCATTTTTTTACCAGTTTTAATCGTATCAAGGATTTCTTGATCCGTTAATTGTTGTTCTTGTGCATCCATTATAATTCCTCCCGTAAATTGAAATTTCTTTGCTTAGCACTTACTTTTTATAAGTCTTTAAACAATGAATTTATTGTACCATATTCTTCTTTAGATAGGGTAACTTTTTGCGCTCCTGCATTAGCTACAACCTGCTTAACCTGCTTGGCGCCTGGAATAACCACCGACACATCTGGATTTTTAATGTACCATGCCAAAACAATCTGGGCAATTGTGCCTTGATGTTTGTCCGCAATCGACCGTAATTCTTGCACGCGTTTAATGATTTCTGCAAACCGTTTCCCTTGGAAATCAGGATTATTATGTCGGATATCATCCGACTCAAATGAGACTGTACTTGAATACTTACCGGTTAATAAGCCTGATGCTAGTGGGAAGTATGGCACAAATGAAATCTGGTTGGCTTTTAGATAAGGCATGAGTTCTTTTTCGGCATCCCGATGAATCAAGCTATACTGATTCTCCACAATATCGACCAGACCATCTTTATTGGCCTCCTTGATTTGATCAAGCGAGACATTGGAAATCCCAATCGCCTTAATTTTTCCTTCTTGTCGTTTTTCGTCCAGCGCCTTAACAGCTTCATTTAACGGCGTTTTGCCATCTGGAAAATGAATATAAAAAATATCGATATAGTTTGTCTGCAATCTTTCTAAAGCGTCTTCAACCGCCTGTTTCAAAAATTCAGGTGAATTATTCAGCTGATCAGGATGCCCCGGTGTTTGAGCCGCCTTAGTAGCAATCACGATTTTCTTGCGATCATAGCCTTGAATGGCCTTACCAATCAACTCTTCCGAACGACCAAATCCGTACGCATAGGCTGTATCTAGAAAATTGACGCCATGATCTAGCGCTGCTTTTACAATTTGAATTCCTTGTTCATCATTCAAATTGGGAAACAGGTTATGGCCACCAACCGCGTTCGTTCCCAATCCGAGTGGGTTTGCCATCACATTTGTCTTACCAATTTTTACATTTTCTACCATTAAATAGTCTCCTCTTCCCTGCTAATGTTTAATCGAATTATTTCTTTTGTTCTAATCACACCATTCATTTTGAACGTCGTTTATTAAAAAAGCATATAATTCGCCTCAAATAAAAAATCTAAATTAAATCTTAAAAAATAGCTACCTCTGCAATTTAAACGGCAGTCGTAGCTAATGTCTTGTTTTCATTTGATTCTAACGCTTGTGCATCAGTACTTCGCGTTTGCATATTTGGTAGGTTAGGATGCTCAGTCCATAAGAAATCATTCACGGAGTTAAAAACTAACGGATTATGATTCAAACTGCAGTGATAACCTTCCTCACCAGTAACGAGGAGTTCCCGATAATTTTTCAAAACGCCATGTAAAAGATATTTAACTGACCGGGCTGAATTAACCGACACAAAACAATCATTGTCAAAATGGCCTTCTATTTTTCCAACCACATTAAATAGTTGCACGCCCTTAGGAAAATGATCGCGGTAGGTCAACATCCGTTTGAAATGTTTGGTTTGGTGCACGGGTCGGTAATCCATTTTAAGAATTTTTGGAACCGGCTGAGCCCCAAGGAATCCTTGCAGTCCGTCAAACGGTCCTGCAATGGTAAGCAACTTTTTTAACTTAGGAACGCGTAAGTCATCCCCATACATCAACGCCTCATTTACCAAGTCGTTGCTGCCTAACGAATGGCCAACACCATTATATTCCATCACATTAAATTCACGTTTTAGTAGGATCAATAGGCTATGTAACCAATTAATCTGGACAAATTCTGGTGCGCGGTTATTTTCGAATAGCACTTGCACAATTGGGTTTTTCACCCTCATATTTTTAGATTCAGAAATGGTGATTCTGCCGTAACGTGTAATCGTGGCTGTCATAACTTGTTTGGCCAAGCCCGCATGCTGAGCCGATGAAATCATGTTTCTCGTTGAATGGACACCACCATTAAATCCGTGAACAAAAATAGTTACAGCATTCAATTTAAAATCCCCCCAATTATCTCTGAAATTCTGTTTACTTTACTGAGCCACATCTTTTATCCAAAAAGGACGCTGTGTTACCCAGAAATCAATATTAAACTTTTGTTTTTGAATATTTTCACCATTTACTTGCCCGTTTTCAGGTAAAGTAGTTTCGAGATGCAATTGGCTGGTTCGAAAATGATGCACCACTCGCGATTTAAGATGGTTGCCAGTTGTCAGCATTTGGATAAATAATCTTATAAATCGAGGTGCACCTAATTGCTCAACAACCACCAAATCTAATTTTCCGTCATGCAAATCGGCAAGTGGCATAATTGGTACCCCGCCGCCAAAATATTTTATGTTTGTTGTGGTGACTAAAAAAGCACGTGAAAACTTCTGTTCAGTCTCGTTAGTTTTCACAGACAATCCAAACGGCTTTTGCCTAAAAAAGGTCTTAATCAAAGAGGCAACATAGGCATTTGATTGTAAATGGTATTTTTTTAGATTATCTTTTTGGCCAGCATTAGCAGCATGAACCACTGATGCATCGAAACCAATCCCCACATTATTTGTAAAGAAGGTCTCATGTGAATCCATTCTATTTTTATAAACTCCAACATCTAAACTAATTGCATGCTGAACTTCAAGAAACTGTTTAACTGCTGCTAATGGCTGAGTTGGCATCTTAATGCCTCGGGCAAAGTCATCTCCTGATCCTGCTGGTAAATAGCCCAGGGGAATCTGATCTCCGCCACCTAAATGAAGCCCATTTAAAACTTCGTGCAAGGTTCCGTCACCGCCAACAGCAACAACTACCCATTTTTCACCCAACTTGTGATGGAGCGCAAAATCACGGGCAAGCTGAACCCCGTTTCCGGGATGATCTGTCATTTCTACTCTATAATTTACTTTTTCTTCCTTCAATTGAACTTCAATTTTTTGCCAAATTTTTTTAGCCTGTCCAGCATCTGCAAAGGGGTTCACGATCATTAGGAAGTTTGGTCTTATTTCTGTCACCGAAACTCACCACTCTTAATTTTATAATCAATACGCTCTAGTTTACCATACGAATTTAACCGAAAACCAGACGAATAGCGACATTATCATAATTTTTATAAAAAAGAGTGGGAAATAAGGCGATTAGATTTCGAGCATAGCCTAGATAACCTAACGATTCGGTTTGAGAATCATTTGGTTATCGTAGCTAAGCGGAGAAATCTGCCTTGTTTTCCACGTTTTAGATATAAAACTAAAGAGCAGAAAAATAAGAGACTAGGAAAGCACTTTTCCCAATCTCTTCATTATAAGATATTTAGTTTTTGTCTACCCATTGTTTTAGAAATTCTTCAATTGTTTGTTGATACTTCTCAGGATCTGCTTTGCGTGATTGCACATGATCTGCGCCATGAACTTTATGACTTTCTTTTGGCAGCTTTTTTGCAAGTGAAGCCTTAATCTCAGCCATCATTTCAACCGGCACATACCGATCTGAATCCCCGTGAATCATCAAAACAGGAATTGAGATATTAGCTGCTTGATGAGCAATGTCAGCCTCTTTAAGTGAATAACCACCGGTCACGCGTGTCATAAGACTCACAAATGTGCTAAGAAATGGTGGAAGAAAGTAGTGATGGCCCAAACGATAACTAAATTCCTTTTGAGCTGAGCTAAACCCACTATCCTCAATAACGGCATCCACATTTGATGGTAAATCAGGTTCGCCAGCTGCCGCTAGAACAGTGGCTGCCCCCATACTGACACCGAACAGCACGATTTTCTGCTTGCTTGTACTTCGTTTATTAATTTCTTCAGTCCATTTGATATAATCACGCCGATCTAACCAGCCAAAGCCCACAATGTGACCATCACTGACACCGTGGCCACGTGCATCTGGCATTAAGACGTTATACCCTAAATCCATGAACATTTTCGCATACGGAATCATTTGATCATGAACATTATGGTAGCCGTGCGCCAGAATAACTGTTTTATCGCTATCATTGGAAAGGTAAACAGCTGCTAAATGAATGCCATCTTCAGCCCGAATAAACCAGGTTTGTTTGACCAACTGTTTATACCAGTCATAACTATCTAATGTGTCATCCTTTTTATGGGCTTTACGAATGGCATGTCTCTTCTGCGAACTAGTGGTTTTAATCCCCATCTGATAACTCACCAAACTACTGATTCCAAGACTAGCAGCCACCCCGATTAACGATATGCCAGCTACTTTTAAAATCTTCTTTGTGCGCACGTCATCATCTCCTCGTATTATTTATTACCTTCATTATATCCTAGAACAATAATTAAAACATGGAACAGCCTTATAAATGAGTTCACTATCAATGACTCATTCTTAAAAATAACAGCTTAAGTATTTTGGGGAGATTTTGCATGTCTTAATTAAAAATTGCATTCAAGTAATCGGAAGTATTTGCATAAACGTTTCTGAAAAAAAGTAAAGATAACCAAATTAATGTAAGTATTACCGGCAATAAATGATAATATATACATGTAAGTGTACCAATTTATTCGCAAATGATATGTAAGTTAAAAGTTAAAAAATGTGGGGTGCTTATTATGACAAATACAATTAAACGGAGATTCCAAGCGATTCTAATGCTAGTCGCAATGTTAATGTCGATTTTCACATCGTTTCCTTCTCCTTCCAGCATGACTTCTCAAAAAGCTAATGCTGCGGGGATTACCGTTGATGGTTTGGGAGCCGGTGGTGCGAAAATTACAGATAGTTCTGGAAATAATGTTACAGATGAAACTAGCCTGGATAACGGTACAAATTATAAAGTTAATTATAATTGGACAATAGCTGACAACGTTACAATCAATGTTGGTGACACCGCAACCGTAACTTTACCAAGTACAGTTACGCCACAGTCTGATACAACTGTACCCATCAAAGATGAAGATGGCACACAAATTGGTACTGTGACTATAAAAGCTGGCGAACATACTGGGACAATTACGTTTACTCAAGCATTTAACAGTCACGGTCGAAAGGGAACCCTATCGCTTAACGTTATAGGTACTACCAACAACGGTGCAACTAATACTGGATTCATCAACAAAAACGGTTGGGTTGATGCCCCAAGTGAAGTTGATAGTATTCCAACCAAATTATATTGGAACTTATTATTAAATCGCGATGGCAAAAATGTAAATAACGTTGTCTTAACGGACACCCTTGGTTCTGGACAAGAGTACATAGCCGGATCATTAAAAGCTCAAACAGGGACTTATGCAAATGGCGAATTTACAGCAACTGGAGATAAAGACGCAAAAGTAACTCAGGACGGTAATACTCTTACAATTGATTTGGGCAACATCACTACTGCCATTAGTATTGTTTACAATGCCAGTGTAAAGGTACCTAATCTTAACCCGGATACCGGCTACACTTGGTCAAACAAAGTATCCGCAGCCTATACAGGTAGCGGCACCGGTACCGGTGATGGTAACACTAGCCAACGAGATGTTCCGTGGGGTGGCGGCGGTACTGCAGGCGGTTATGACGGTTCAGTCACGCTTAACAAGACCGACAGCAATACTGGCAAATCCTTACAAGGTGCTGAATTCAGTTTGACAAAGGACGATGATCCCAAATTTGAACAAAATCTTACAACAGATAGCAATGGGACCATTTCAGTATCTAAACTGGCATCCGGCTCTTACAAATTTACTGAAACTGCAGCACCAGATGGTTATAAATTGGACAACACACCCATACCATTTACGATTAAAGAAGGTTCAGACACAGATCTTAATCAGAAACTTGCAGTTACAAATTCTGCCACAACTTCAATCAGTGGGACTAAAACTTGGGACGATAACAACAACGCAAGCAGTAAACGTCCGGATAGTATAACGGTTAATCTGCTTAAAAATGATACGAAAATTGACAGTAAAAAGGTAACTGCCGCTGATAAATGGAAATACAGTTTTACTGGACTAGATAAATATGTAAATAAAACTGGGACTGAGGAAAATAAGTATAAGGTGACTGAGGATCCAGTAGATGGTTACACGAGTGCAGTAGCAGTAAATGGAACTGATATTACCAATACATTGAATTCAGCTGATAAAACTTCGGTTAGTGGAACCAAAACTTGGTCTGATGACAATAATGCCAATCATACCCGTCCTGATAGTGTCACTATAAACCTCTTAAAAAATGGTCAGCAGGTTGACAGTAAGACAATTACTGCTGCAGATAATTGGCAATATAGTTTCGATAATTTAGATAAAAATGATAGTAACGGAAAAGAAATCCCCTACACAGTTTCTGAAGATACCGTACCGAATTACACCAGCAAGGTAGATGGCAATAACATTACAAACACCTTATCTGGTACAACCTCCGTTAGCGGGACCAAGACATGGGCCGACAACAACAACGCGGATGGCGCTCGACCAGATAGCATTACCGTTGATTTGTTCAAAAACGGTACCAAGGTTGATAGTAAACAAGTTACCGCTGCTGATAATTGGAAATATAGTTTCGATGGTTTAGATAAATACGACGCCGACGGTAAAGCATTTACGTACACTGTAAAAGAAGAAGATGTTCCGGGCTATGCAGGTAGTCAAACGAATAACGACTTTACAAATACGATCACGGGCGAAACGGAAATTGCTGGTAACAAGACTTGGAATGACAACAACAACGCCAACAATACCCGCCCTGATCACATCACCGTTGACTTGTCGCAGAACGGAACGCAAATTGCTACCAAACAAGTTAGTGCAGCAACTAATTGGCAGTATGACTTCTCTCATTTAGCCAAATATGATGCTCAGGGTAACCGGATTTTATATGCTGTTTCTGAAGAAAAGGTTCCAGGCTACACAAGCAAGCAAGATGGCGATGATTTTACCAATACTGTTTCTGGTACTACTAAGGTCGATGGTACAAAAACATGGGTAGACAATAATAATGCTGATCACACCCGGCCGGACAGTATCACCGTTGATCTTTATAAGAATGGTACAAAGACTGACAGTAAAACGGTAACCGCGGCCGATAATTGGAAATATAGTTTTTCAAACTTAGATGAATATGATGCTCAAGGAAATTTAAATAAATATACCGTTAAAGAAGTCCCTGTTACTGGTTATACAACCAAACAAGATGGTGACAACTTCACAAATACCGTTGCTGATAAAACCAATATTAGTGGTACTAAAACATGGATGGATGGCAATAATGCTGATCATACCCGGCCAGACAGTGTCACCGTGAACCTATTAAAGAATGGTTCAAAGGTTGACAGCAAGACCGTCACGGCGGCCGACAATTGGCAATACAGTTTCAAGGATTTAGATAAGTATGATAGCACCACCGGAAAAGATAATTCGTATACTGTGACAGAAGATGCCGTTCCAGGATATACCAGCAAGGTAGATGGCGATAACATCACAAACACCTTAACTGGTACAACCTCCGTTAGTGGAACCAAGACTTGGGCCGACAATAACAATGCTGATGGTGCCCGACCAGATAGCATTATCGTTGATTTGTTCAAAAACGGCACCAAAGTTGATAGTAAACAAGTTACTGCTGCTGACAACTGGAAATATAGTTTTGATAATTTAGATAAATACGACGCCGATGGTAATTTAATTACTTACAGCGTAAAAGAAGAAGCTGTTCCGGGCTACGCAGGTAGTCAAACGAATAACGACTTTACAAATACGATTACTGGCGAAACTGAAATTGCTGGTAACAAAACTTGGAATGATAGCAACAACGTCAACAATACGCGTCCTGATCACATCACCGTTAACTTGTCTCAGAACGGCACACAAATTGCTACCAAACAAGTTAGTGCAGCTACTAATTGGCAATATGACTTCTCTCATTTAGCCAAATATGATGCTCAGGGTAACCGAATTTTATATGCTGTTTCCGAAGAAAAGGTGCCAGGATATACAAGCAATCAATCTGGTACCAACTTCACCAACACTGTTTCTGGCACCACCGCAGTTAGTGGTGAAAAGACATGGCTTGATAACCGAAATGCCGATCACACACGTCCGGACAGTATCACCATTGATTTATACAAGAACGGTACCAAGGTAGATAGTAAACAAGTTACTGCCGCAGATAATTGGAAATATAATTTCTCAAATCTAGAAAAGTATGATGACCAAGGCAACTCAATTAACTATACGGTCTCTGAAGAAAAGGTTCCTGATTATACAGGCACTCAAAATGGAACCAACTTTACCAATACCGTGTCTGAACCAACTGCAATTAGTGGGACAAAGACTTGGAATGATGACAATAACGCAGATCATACACGGCCTGACAGCATCACCATTGATTTGTATAAGAATGGCAATAAAGTCGACAGTAAACAAGTTACTGCCGCTAATGATTGGAAATATAGTTTCTCTAACCTAGCGAAATATGATTCTCAAGGTAACCCAAATAAATTTACAGTTAAAGAAGCTCCTGTCACTGGTTACACAAGTAAACAAGATGGCAATGACTTCACAAATACCGTTACTGGCGAAACTAATATCAGTGGGACTAAGACCTGGAAAGACGACAATAATTCGGATCACACGCGTCCTGATAGCATCACCATTGATTTATACAAGAATGATAACAAAGTCGATAGTAAGAAAGTTACTGCCGCCGACGATTGGAAATATAGCTTCTCTAACCTAGCGAAATATGATTCCAATGGTAAGTTAAACAAATACACGGTTAACGAAGAAAAAGTATCTGATTACGCAAGTAAACAAGATGGCAATGACTTCACAAATACCGTTACTGGCGAAACTAATATCAGCGGAACCAAGACTTGGAAAGACGATAACAATTCGGATCATACGCGGCCTGATAGCATTACCATTGATTTGTATAAGAATGGTAATAAAATCGACAGTAAGAAAGTTACTGCCGCCGATGATTGGAAGTATAGTTTCTCTAATTTAGCGAAATATGATTCCAATGGTAAATTAATTGCTTATACAGTTAAGGAAGAAAAAGTGTCTGGTTACACAAGCAAACAGGCTGGAAACAGCTTTACCAATACGCTTATTCCAAATACTCCTAATCCTAATAAGCCTAATAAACCAAATCAACACAAGACGCCTAAGGTACCCAATAAACCAAATCCTAAACCACCTGTTAAACCAAAAGTACAAAGGGTTCAGCATAAAACACCTCATACTAAGAAAAACACAACGTTAGCTAAGAAAGTTAAAAAAGCTATCAAAGGTGTCCTTCCTCAAACTGGGAGTGGCAGAGATGTTTTACTAGTTGTGATAGGTGTTGTGTTGTTGAGCGGTCTAGCTTGGTTTTCGAGAAAACGATTAAGTAAATAAGTTTGTTAAGTTAAAAGATAGAACAGAATACAATCTGTTCTATCTTTTTGTCTATTTAGCTTTGAAAGTACTCAAAAGTTTAAATTTCTTCTTCTGCAGTTTTGCGTTATACTGGTTAAGTAAGCTTTTTGGGCCCTTAGCTCAGCTGGGAGAGCGCTTGCTTCGCATGTAAGAGGTCGACGGTTCAAATCCGTTAGGGTCCATTGATAGAAAAAGGTTGGTACGGATAGGCGACTTTAACCGCCTATTGTACCAACCTTTTTATTTTTTATACAACTGATTAAAAGATACAAATGACAGTATAAATGGCAGTAGGAAAATAATTTAATAAACCGTGGCGGTTTCAAAAGATTATGAGAAATGAATATATTAATCAGCATTTAATTAAGGAACCTATTCGAATTTTAGATAGAAGAGGATCAAATGAAAAATAAACGTGGCATTTTAGCTCTAGCTTTTGCGCTGTTTATGTTTTTATCCATAGGCATAAGCAATGCTACAGCCAACACTGATGATGAGAACGACAAAATTAAACATAGTGTTTTTCATACGCGAAAATACAGACGCAGAAAAATAAAAAAGTAAAACGGCTTAACACGTACTTATTCATGATGACTAAAAAAGTTATTCACAGATAAAATATTGTCAAAATCAGTTCTACAGAATGTTCGTATTCTAAAGTGATCGATTTCGACTAGTTTAAAAATGGGGGAAATAATAATGAATACTGAAAAAGCTAAATTCTTACTCTACAAAACCGATAATAGAGCGGTCAGCATTGATGTCATTATCAGTGATAAAACCATTTGGGCTACTCAAAAATCAATAGCCGAATTATTTGGAGTTAGCATTGCTACCATAAGTCGCCATTTAAAAGATATTTTTACTTCTGGAGAATTAAATGAAGAAGTGGTTGTTACAAAAAGTGTAATAACCACTCAACATGGTGCTATAAAAGGAAAAACTCAATCAAAACTAACTTCTTTTTATAATTTAGATGCCATTATTTCGGTTGGTTATCGCGTAAATTCCATCCAAGCTACCCACTTTCGTCAGTGGGCTACCCGGACCCTTGATGAGTATATGATAAAGGGATTTGCCATTGATGATGAACGGCTGAAACAGGGCTCTAATTTGCTTGATAAAGATTACTTTGATGAACTGCTTGAAAGAGTACGTTCAATTCGCGCTAGTGAAAGAAGAGTATGGCAGAAGGTTACAGATATCTTTGCGGAAATCAGTTCAGACTACGACCCTAAAAGTCTAGTCACCAAAAACTTCTATGCTACCGTGCAAAATAAATTTCACTACGCTATTACAGGACAAACAGGCGCCGAAATCATTTACAAACACGCTGACCATAGCAAGCCACACATGGGACTAACCACGTGGAAAAATTCACCTAATGGGCGCGTTTTAAAATCAGATGCCCAAGTTGCTAAAAACTATTTAGATAAAGATCAAATTAGAAAACTTGAACGTAATGTATCCAGCTATTTTGATTATGTAGAGGATCTAACCGAACGACACAACACTTTTACTATGCAAGAATTTTCTGATAGCATTGATCGTTTCTTATCATTTCGAGAATATGCAGTACTTCCCGATAATGGATCCATCTCCATGAAAAGCGCTAAAAATAAAGCTTCAAAGGAATATGACGAATTTAATAAAACTCAAAAAATAACATCTGATTTCGATAAACAAGTTAAAAAAATGATTGATAAAGAACACAATTAGATATCTGAATTAGTTTCTAAATCAAAAATTCTGTCCAAAACTGATGACAAAAAAAGCTGAAATATTTTGGAGGAGTTTTTTATTATGTATAAATTCATTAAAAAAATGGTGATATGTTTGGCAATCATTACACCATTAACTGCAGCACCTACTGTTATGGCCAAATCTGCTAAGTATACCGTTCTGAAAGTATCAAAACTTAATACGGCATCAAAAACAGTTACCGGTACTGCTACAAAATCAGCAAAGATAACTGTAAAACATGGATCAAAGACGTTAGGTACTTCAAAAGCCTCTAATAAAGGCAAATATTCAGTCAAAGTAAGTAAATTAGGTTCTTGGTCTCTAAAAGTTTCTGCATCGAAAAAAAAGTATCGAACCAAAACTATTACCATTAAAGTCGCATCGCTACCTAAGACAATTAAAAGTGCCTCAATGATTGTTTACTACAAGGATCCAAGTAATAAGCTACTAGCAACGAGCAAACAAACACTCAAATTAAATTCCAAGTTTAAAGCCCCAAAGAAAAATATTAGTTGTTATACCGCTTCTAAGTCAAAATATTCAGGTTTTACTCTTAAATCAAGTAAGATCACCAAATTAACAAAAAAACCTACCTATACGATTACATACAAATACGCTAAAAATGTATTGACACCAGCCAATAAAAAAGTATTAAAGAGTAAGATTTCAAAATTTGATAATGCTCTGAAATCAACTAAGAATAGTGATTTTTATAAATCAAATAGTAGTAAGACTATCTCTGCATATAATAATGCTGTAACCAAGCTAGATACCCAAGCTAGATACCTATGTAGCATCATATTTGAAGAGCACAACTTCTCCTAGCAAAATTAGTTCTAGTTTTATCAACAATGAAACTAAATTGCTGAATACTTGTCAAACTACACAATCTGCTTATAACTCCGCAAAAGGTGCATATGATAAATTACACACACTCACTATAAATGATAAGCAAGCATTGAATAAACAAATAGCAACCATTAATAATAAATTTAATTCTGCTAAAAGCGATGATTTTTATAAAACAGGCAACGACAAAACCATTAAGGCATATTCTGACGCCGTAACTAAATTAAATCAATTTGTAGCTCCTTACTCGTTAGATCAATTTTCAACCAGCAATATCGACACATCATTTAATACAAATGTGCAAAACTTAATTGCTAAAGTTCAAACGGCTCAATCTAACTTCAGTACTGCAGAAAATGCTTTTAATTTGGAAAAGCCATATAAAAATGCAATAGATGGAGTCATCATATATAGCGTTAACTTTTATGATTCAAATTTCAATAGAATTGGAACAACTGGCGCATCTGTTTCGGTAAAGATTAATAGTGATTTTAAAGACATGGTCTTTCATAATGGACAGACATATCAGCAGGTCATTTTAAACGGTGTGCAAGGATACATTATTTATGGCGATACTACTTGTTTTTACGCCATTAAACCGGATACAAATGACTTTTATAGTGATTGGATTTCAACATTTAGTCCAGCCGACTGTGGAAACCCAACTAATTTTGATAATGGTGCCCTATGGGATCAATACACTGCAAAAACGAGAGAGGAGATTTTATGGGAGTTTAACTCTGATACAAATATTTGGACTATTAAATAAATACTTTGTCTAATACTCTTGATGACATTAAAAGCTTGAGTTTATTCCTAAAAGCCCACCACGGAGTTATTCACAAACAAAAAATCGTCATAATCAGTTTTACATAATGTTCATATTCTAAAGTGATAGATTGCGACCAGTTTAAAAATGGAAGAAAATAATGAATACTGAAAAAGCTAATTTCTTACTCTACAAAACTGATAATAGAGCAGTCAGCATTGATGTCATTATCGGCAATAAAACCATTTGGGCAACTCAAAAATCAATAGCCGAATTATTTGGGGTTAATCGTACAACCATAAATCGACACCTAAAAGATATTTTTGAAACTGGCGAACTAGATAAAAAAGTGATCAGTGCAAAATCTGCACTAAACACTCAACATGGTGCCATAAAAGGAAAAACTCAATCGAAACTAACTAATTTCTATAATTTAGATGCCATTATTTCGGTTGGTTATCGCGTAAATTCCATTTAGGTAAACAGTTTTGTCCAAATCTGACGACATAAAAAGCTGTATAAATAATTGGAGGAGTTTTTCAATGCGCAAATTACGAATCACACTAATTCTGGGAATAAGCCTTATTTTGCTGGGAATACCAACCAGTGTCAGTGCACACAGTTTTAACTGGTGGTCGTTTCCAAGAAAAGTTATTGTCACCAAGACAACAACGATCAGCAAAGTTCACCCAGTAAATCCGGACTATTTAAGTTACTATTGCGCTACTGCAAATTTACACAGAGGTGATGTAATTACCATTCATCATTCGGCCAGTCACGACTGGATTGTGGAGAAAAAAGGGTTTGCAAATGGACTTGGTAAAAAACATTATTATTGGGTAAATGATCATACTGGTAAAACAAATTGGGTCACTCTCTATAATAAAAACTATGTGTTATGGTCACAAAAAATGCAATTGGCCAAGTATATACGTAAAAATAGCACTGCATGGATCTACTCAAAACCAGGTGGCAAAAGATTGCATCATCTAAAAAATTATCCCAAAACTAAATGGTTAGCAACAAAACAAGAAAAAGTAGAAAATGGTGCAATCTATTACTACGTTAAATCTCAACATGGTACTGCAAAAGGTTGGGTTTGGCGCGGAAACGTTAAAAAAGTTAACTAGGTACCGCTTGTTCACTGATGCCATAGATTCAAACAACCAGTCGTCTATTTAATTTATGTTAAGTTTTTCAAGCTATTCGTAATTCACCTCTAAGTTATGGTAAATTCAAAGTACTTACTTTAAAGGAGGTGGCGCGATGCTTCTCTCAATTATCATTATTGCCATTTTACTATGGAAATTTACTAGTGGTCTCCACAAAGGATTCGTTGTTGAACTGCTATATACAATTGGCTATTTTGCCGTCTTCATCTTTGCCAAAGTTTTGTGTGGCCCTGTAGCCAGTTTGCTATCCACAAGTTTCAGTAATAATCAAAGTTCTGCCGGTAATACGGCCGTCATGAGTTCCGTTTCTTTCATAATCCTGATGGCTATTGGTTGGTTACTAGTTCGTCTGATCGCCCGCTGGTCACGTCTAATTACATGGATTCCGGTTATCAAGCAGGTAAACGGTCTGGCTGGTGGAATTGTCAGCATTATCATTGCCTATTTTGTGATTTTTATCCTTTTGAGTGTCAGCCAATTTTTACCAAATGATGCCTATCAGGCCCAATTATCTGATTCTCCAGTAGCGCAATTTATCGTCAAAAAAACGCCCGGAATCTCATCCGATATTTTAAATAAATATATTTTGAATACTGATGAAACAACTAACACGAATACAATTTCAAATGAGGAAAACTAACCATGAATTATCAATTAATAAAAAATACATTGCCTCTCACCTGGCCACACCAACAGCATCCCTGACGGAAATCAACCCTCCTGAAGCTGGCTTACTTTTTGAAAATGACGGGAAAAGTTCGTTTTTCTATCTTGATTCAGAGAATGACAATGTTTTTTTTGAAAAACACGACAATTTACTATTTAAACATGTGTATGATCCGGCCACACATAATTTTAAAACAACGTCGCTTTAACATTTGGAGGGAAATTATGGACAGATCACTCGTTTTGATAACACTGATAATCAGCCGCATTATTTTCACTTTGTTTGCAGTTGGATCGATCAGCGGATTATTATTCATTGGATACCGATTGTTTCTAACCAAAAAATAATTTTAACTAAAAAACGATCATTTGAACCTGGATTAAACACATCCAGGTTCAAATGATCGTTTTTGTTTATTTAAAATTAATAGAAACTTGGTTTATCGCCATCTGTATTTGGTTTATTCAAACCTGTTGAGGTCCGAACATCTTTTTTCGGATCTTGAATGAGTTTAACAACGTAATCAGCTACTGATTTTCGAGAAACTTCTGTTCCTTTCATCTCGTCATGACGACCGGTAGTTTCATAGTCAACTTCATCATTATTCGTTAACCAGTTAGGTCGGATAATTGTGTAATCTAAATCAGAAGCTTCAATCTCACTAGCTGCTTTAGATTGCGTTGGTAGATAGCCACTTGGATTAAGCATTTGCTTATTCCAATCACCAAATTTACCAGGAACTTCATCAAAGACACCCAATGTGGAAATCCAAATCAAACGTTTCAAGCCCACTTTATGCATGGCATTCACAATGTGAGGAATCATTTTATCTGTATCATCTGGTCCAAGATTTGCGTAAACAAGATCTTGTCCCTTCAATGCTGCGGTCAATTCAGTCTCATTATTTACATCACCAACCACAATGGTTTCACGATCTTGATTAACATCTGTTAACTTTTTTGGATGACGCACAAACAATGTTAATTGTGCATCTGTTTCTTTGATTAATTGTTTTGCTGCAAGTCGGGCAATATGTCCAGCAGCCCCCAAGATAATAACTTTACTCATTTATAAAACCCCTTTTCTTGATTTCAACTGTAATTATAATGCTTACAGTTTGAGTTTCAACCATTTGCACTTTTAGAAACTATTAAAAACTAAAACCATAAAATTTTATCAATAGGCAAACTTGTTGACGTTTCTCTCCAAAACAAAGATAATGGTTATACAAACCATAAGGAGGCTTTAGAAATGTCAAAAACTAACGATAAGTTCGACGCATTAAAAGATAAAACCATTGGTAAGGCCAAGGAAGAAGCCGGAAAAGCAACCGGTGATAATTCCAAAGAGTTAGAAGGTAAGACACAAAAGGAAACTGGAAAACTCAAGGATAAAAAGGCTGATTTAAAAGACAAGGCCGCAAAAAAAGTAAACGACGCAACTGACTAAATAGCTACAAAAATAGGAGCCGTTTAACTGCAATAATTGTAGTTAAACGGCTCCTATTATTTATTTTATACTTATTAGCCAGATGACATTCTGATTATTTTGGGGTAAAATTAGATCCTAAAAATTACTAAGGAAGTGTCTCTCTTGACGATTGCATATTTAAGAAAAACAACGCTTCAAGACTTACCAACAGTTTCTAAAATTATCGACTCTGCTAAACAGTTTCTAAAATCTCAAAATATTGATCAGTGGCAAGATGGCTATCCATCATTACCTGATCTTCAGGCCGATGTGACCAACCAAATAAGCTATGTCCTGATGATTGACGGACAAATTGCTGGAACCGCCGCATTGCTACATGATCACGATAAGAATTATGATGTCATTAATGATGGTGCCTGGGAAGGACCAGCAATTGCAAAATATGCTTCAATTCATCGAATCGCCATGTCCGCTGATTTTCGTGGCCAACATCTTTCTGAAAAAATGATTTCCGGTTTGCTGACATTATCAAGCCAATTAGGCTATAACCAAGTTCGAATTGATACCCACCCCGACAACAAACTCATGCAACACCTGATTACTAAATGTGGCTTTGCTTATTGTGGAACTGTCTTGCTGGATGAAGATCCCAAGGAACTAAGATTAGCCTATCAATTGTTCTTAAAGTAATCAGACTACTGAACTTCAACCAATTCACCAATTGAAAGTAAATACAAATAGCATTCCTCTACTGGGTGTTTCAAAATATCAGTTAACGCCGCCGCGTATAAATTAACTTGGCCAGCGTAACGATTAATGATATTTTGAACCCCATTTTTTGGACTGCCCGGTTTTACGTAATCCGTTTTGTAATCGAATAAAATTGCTCGGTCTTCCAATTCAACGTACCCATCAATAATTCCATGAATTAAGATTTGCGTTTCTTCATCATTAGAAAAATCTTTAAAACCACTAAATAATTGGTTGGCCGGCATCGGCAAAGAAAATGGAACTTCACGATGAACTTTTTCTGGTACATCTAATAATATTTTCCCCAAACTAGAATCAAAAAATCTTAAAATATTATCTACATCAACTAGTTCTGCAACCTCGGGCGCCAAAGCTTTGTTCATAACCAATTCGCCAATAAGATCTTTTACACTCTTTTCAGTAGGCTTTTCCGTTAATGAAATTTCTTGCAAAATTAAATGCGTCGCTGTCCCGATCTCTGTTGGTTTCGGTTTGGCAGCAGTTTGTAAAAATTTAGGTGTCGCTAAATTACTAGACACATAACGATTTTGAGCTTTTAATTTTTGGTCTTGTTCTACAGTTGAAAGTCCCATTTCAAGGCTGTCTGGATCATCAAATAGGCGTTTAACTTCCGAAACAGATTGATAAGCGGTAGTCTGGGTTGCAACTTCATGAGGATATTTGAAGTTCAGCACTCGATCAATTTTCTGCGCATCTATGCTGGCAACATCTAATTCACCTATGGCTTTTTCAAACTCTTGCCACCAATCCTTTTGTTCTTTGTCTGTTTGAATCCCAACGATTCCTTGCAGATCAGCCTTTGTTTTAAACTGAACTTCAAATTCAGAAGTATCTCCACTTAAAGCGGCTAAAGGATTTTCTCCCTCTGATTCTTGATTAAACTTCGGATGGCGAACTAATGCCTCACCTATCCAATCTAGAAAGTTATTGGAATTTAAACGGGTCGCTTCAGTTAATAGTAACTGGTCACTTCGCCAAGCAGTTTGCCATTTCTTTAGTAATTTTTCTTGTGTGTCACACGCACCAATAATGATTAATTTTTGTTCGGCCCGTGTTAACGCTACATAGAGTTGGCGCATTTCTTCAGCCAAGCTACTTCTTTTGACATGATCAATAATTGCCAATTTTTGTGGCGTATCAACCTGGACACGTGTTTCTGGGTTCAGATAAGTAATCCCAATCCCTTCTTTGGAATCTAGAATATATTTACCTTTCATAGAATCCGTATTAAATTGATGCGAGGCATCCATCAAGAACACCACTGGAAACTCTAAGCCTTTACTACCATGAATCGTCATAACCTGAACGGCTTCTTCATCACTATTAATCGGAACTTCTGCTAAGTCTTTACTCCGTTTTTGCATCCGTTCAATAAATCGAACGAACTGAAATAGGCCTTTAAAACTAGTCTGCTCATAACCGCGAGCACGCTCATACAAGGCATGCAGGTTGGCTTGTCGTTGCTGTCCAGCTGGCATTCCACCTACATAATCAAGAAAACCTGTTTCACTATAAATTGTCCAAATTAAAGTAGCTAACTGATTTTGGTTTGCAATATCCTGAAAATGCTTCAATTGTTCCAAGAAATGGCTAATTTTTTTAAATACTTTTGCTTGAAAGGGTTGACTGGAGTTCGAATCAAAATGTTTATAAAAATCCATCACGGCCTGAAAATAATCACCCGTTTTATTATTAATTCGTAAGAACGCTAATTCATTTTCGTTTAAATTCACAATTGGTGACCGCAAAACAGCAACTAAAGGAATATCCTGGTAGGGATTATCAATAACCTTTAAAAGAGCCATCATGATCGCAATTTCAGTAGTTTGAAAATAGTTTTGCGCATCATTTACCACTACCGGGATTCCCATCTGTTTAAACAACTCAACAATCGTTAAATTGTTTCTTCTGGTCGGCGTTAATAGCACAATATCACTGTATGCTAACTGACGTTCCTCTTTCTTGTCCTTATCATAAATAAGTGTTTTGTCTGCCATCAGTTGCTTTATCCGTTGACCCGCTAGTGCAACTTGGCCACGTGATTTATCGTCAATTTCAAAACTAGTTGACTCTTCAGAATTATGAGGTGAACCCGCCTTTTCATCATCATAAACTAAAACCTCAGTTTCTTTTGAGGCATCATCAGGATAATACTTCGCGCCGTATACGAGCTTGGCGTCTTCATCATATGGAATTTCACCCAAATTCCGATCCATTAATTGTTCAAAAATCAAGTTGGTAAAATTATCAACATTTTGTACAGATCGAAAATTCTGCGATAAAATTATTCGCTCACCACTCGCATCATCTGCTTGATATGCTTGATCTTTCCCGATAAACAGATGAGGATCTGCTAACCGGAATGCATAAATAGACTGTTTGACATCCCCAACCATAAACATATTGCCAGGATCTTCAGTCGTCACACTTGTTAAAATAGCCTCCTGCAACGGGTTGATATCCTGGTATTCATCCACAATCACTTCATCAAATTGTTTTTGATAGGCTGTCCGTGCACTTTTAGACTCTGCTGAATCACCATTCAAAATTTGCATGGCAAAATGTTCCAGATCACTAAAATCGAGGATCTGACGACGTCGTTTTTCGGCCGCATAAGCTTCCTTAAATGCAAGGGTCACCTTGCATAGTTCCACAACCAAAGTTTCCGAATTCTTTAAGACTTCGGTCATTTGGACTTTATCTAAACTAAAATATTTATTAGTTAGTTCCTGAATACGCGCTTTGTAACCAGTTTTAGTGTCACCACGAATTTCTTTAACACGTTGCTTAAAGGCTTTAACGTCATCAGTACGCTTACCACCCCGCATTGTGCCAAATGTAAATCCTTGTAACTTACCACGTAAGGTATCCCAATCACTTAATCCCGTGTCCAAAACATCTTTAATTTGATTCACATCAGCATCAATTATGGGTCTTAATTTATCTAGATCTGTACTTCCCACTTCAATCATATTTTGAAGTGACCTTGCTTCTTCCAAACTATTTTGTAACTCTGATTTAACGACCGGCACGACTTGTTCTTGATAAAATTTTGTATCATCAAGATCGCCATCAATCTTGTAAACCTCAGGTAGACTTTTCAACCACTTATTAGGATCAGCAGTAGCATTTGCGAAATCATATACTCGCAACATTAAGTCAGTAAAACCATCATCACTGCGATCATTTGAGAAATTTGCTGTAAGTTGAGAAAATATTTCTCCCTCTGATTCATAAAGCGACTCGCGCAGATCACTCCACACTTCCTCTCGTAGGAGAATCCCTTCTGTATCATCAGTTAAAAGTCGAAAAACGGGATCTAAATCAATCACGTAATAATATCGTTTGATAATCGATAAACAAAATGCATGAATTGTACTAATATTAGCCGTATTTAATTTGGTGAGCTGCTCGATCAAATGATGTCGTTGACCGGCATCTTTTTCAATGCGAATTTGATCGTTTATTGCACCCTGAATTCGGTCATGCATTTCTTTAGCTGCCGCATCCGTGAAGGTAACTACCAGTAATTTATCAACATCTGTACCACCTAATATTTTTTTAATAACTCGTTGAACGAGCAACGATGTTTTACCAGAACCTGCTGAGGCCGAGACAAGCACGTTATGACCGCTATGACTAATCGCTTGCTGCTGATCTTTTGTATACCTACTTTTCCCCATGCTCATCATCCTCTTCCTTCAGTTTCGCCAAAACATCTTTACCGCTCAAATTCTCAAGTTTATGATAATTATTTTCAGGCAACATCTCATCAAACTGCATAATTGACTTATATGGTGAGTATTGCAGAGCCGTATGTGTATCTGGCCAACGAGCTGGGTTTAACTTCAACTCGCCCGCAAAGATTTTCTTACTAGCTTCCACAATCTTTCGTTCAGCATGCTTAATTAACCTTGTCAATTCCTCTTGTGTCACAATATGATTATCATAAGACGAATATTTCCCGGCTTTATTTTTCTTGAAGGGATAAATTAAAGAACTACCAGAATCTAGTTTCGTATCTAAATTATCCAGTAAATCTGGATCACTTAGGATAATCCCTTTATATTTAGTTTGCTTTAAAAGTTCCTTTTGAACGGTATCTGAATCCGTATTACGCAATTTGTTTACATTAACGGCAGGGTTTTGCAGGTGCATATATAATGCCCCTGAGATCAGTGGTGAATCCTTATCCTGATCAATTAGGTTAATATTTTGTTTTAAGGCGTCTATATACGTTAGCATCTGCATTGCCAGACCATAGTAAATATCTCTAAAGTTAAAGTCATGATCACTGGATTTATAATCAACAATCCCAAAGTATTTCTGTGATTGACCATTTTCTGAAGTTAAATTAAGTTCATCGATCCGATCGATTTTGCCACGCACATGAACTTTTTTAGTTGGTGCCACCTCGAAGTCAAGAGAATGCAATCCTGCCTCTGAACCGACATGACCAAATAATACTTCTGTTTGAACTGGCCGCATTTTAGAATTATCACTTTGTAAAACGAAAATTTTCAGCATTTGTTTGATCGTTTGGTTTAATTGGTCATTGATATAGTGCATTCGATTTGAGCTACCCAAGATTTCAAACTGGGGTTCCGTTTTAATTGTCTTGACTACTTCATTTAAAAGATTATCCAACTCTGAATCTGATAACTGATTAATTTCCAGATTTTGCTGGCCAATTAGCTTCACAAAGTGATCTAATGCCATATGAAAGTATTCTCCCGTGCTTGCTGGTGAAAGTTCAAAGACATTCCTTTCTTGCAGCTTAAGGCCATATTTCAAGAAATAGGCATACTCATTTTGATAAAACTCTTCAAGCTTTGATATTGAAGTATTAATCGTGTCGCCATATAGTCCCTGAACAATTTCTGGATACAGTTTCACAGGCTCATTTTTATAAGTCAAACTTTCAAATACACGCTTGGTTAGCTCACCTAATTGCGGATCGTTGTTTAAAACACGGTAAATGTACTGCCAATTTGGCTTAACCATTTTTTTAATACTTTTACTATCACGACTTACCTGCAATAAATGAGTTAATGTACTTCGTTTCGAACCCAAAAAATCAACTACCGATTCTTCGTCAACTTTTGGCCGATCAAAGTACTTTAAGACTTGTGAATCCGTAATTTGGAAATGCGTTTTAATTTCTTTTACATAGGGAGAAATTTTCTGTTCAGCGCCTTCACCATCACTGCTGGCATACGACAGAATTAGCCCTTTGCAACCTGACAGAAACGCCGCATAGTTCAAATAACGTTCAAAATGAGCTTGTTGGTTGTTGTTGCTGGCAAAAAACTGATCCTCTTTTAAGTCATCTTGTAATTTGTCGCAATCGTCATCAGTTAAAATTCCCTGGTTATTAAATTGCTCCGGCATCACCGCATCGGTGGCTCCCATAATGAAGGTGTACTTACGATCACCCATTTGTGCCATTCCTGTTTCCGAAATCATGACTTGATCTAAAGTCGATGGAATTAAGGAATAAGAAGCACCCTCAAAGCCTGCCTTCAGTAGTGCTGAAAAGTTATCAATTGTAAATTCACGATCACCTAAAATGGCCACATACTCGTCCAACATATCGCAAAAAGTTTGCCAAGTCTGTTCTGGTTGAGCTGCTTTTGATAAATCACCTCTATCAACCGCCTCATCACGCCATTGTTTGAGTCGATCGGCAACGCCCTGGTCAATCAAAAATTTGTATAAAACCGTGACCCCTTCTTTACCAGTTTTCGCATTATCTAAAGCTTTGAAAAATGGGGGTAATACGCGACGAATATAGTTCTTAATCAAATTAATTTGTTTCGTAATTGCCAAATCTTGATCAGTTTGAGTTCCAAAATCAGTTGAATTAAAACGTAGGTATTGCCAGTCTTCCTTTTGAAGCCAGCGACCACCCTCGTATCCATTTTTCAAAACCAAATTTTCAGTTAAATCTTTGGCCCGTCTAAATGCTTCAATTGGCATTGGCTGCTCATCTACGGTTGGTATCAGCAGCTCAGTTTTTAATAAGCGCATGACATCTTGATAACGATAATAATGATCTTTAACCGCAAACAGTGCCTCAATTAGGGCCACAAATGGATGATCTTTCATTGAAATTTGTAAATCATTAAAATAAGGAATTTCATATTCATCAAAAGTTGGATTCAAAACTGTGGCATATGTATCCAAATGACGCGTCAAAATCGAAAAATCACGATAATGAATTTGGGGATTATTAGCCACGGCCTGCCTTATCTTACGCGCAATTTGTTCCACCTCAGTTTGCCGACTATCTGCTCGAAAAATCTGAATCGCGTTTTGATCAGATAAAGTTGTGACCTCGGTTGGTTCTAAATTTGTGGCCTTTATCCAAAAATCCTCTAATTTAACTAAATCAGAGATTACCCGAGATTTTTTAGCATACGTATCCGTTTGTACTTGTAAATGCTTTGCCTGCGCAAATTGATAAAGTTTGAAATAGGTTTTACCAGATTCATAAAACAAGTTCTCTGGTTCGGGCAATTTGTCATAATAAGGACGATCCAAGACCAGTCCTACAACAACGGCCTTGGCATTTTCAATTAAAACTTGAACTAATTTCATCTCTTGAGCTGATAATGAAGAAAAACTGTCAAAGAAAAACACCATTTGACTTAAATCCTGAGTAGCTAAATATTCGCACAAGGCTTGTATTAACGTATTACTATCTACATAATTTCCAAGCATTTCTTCTTCAAAAGCAGTATAAATAATCGATAGATCGTGCATCTTGGCAGTTAAATCAACAGTAGAATTTTCATTACTATTAACTTCATCAGTCAGATTCACCAAATCTTCTGCCGATATTCGGCCCTTTTGAAGTTCATCAAATTGACTAGCAAGTTGCTGAATAAATCCGGGCTGCGTCTGCTCACCATTAAACACAGTTAATTCATCTTGATGTTCTAAAATAATTCGATCGATTAACATCGCTACGCCCGCTTTTGATAGACGAGGGACCTGATAAATTGGCTCATTTTTCATAAAATACCAAGCTAATCGTGAAAACGAAAAGACTTGCAACTGATTCTGAGCATAAGTATGACTATTTTGACTATGCCGTTTGCGTAATTCATTTAGGACTGTTAATTCTGATTGAAATTTAACGTGATTGGGTACGATATAATAGACACGGTTTTGCGAATTTTCACTTAACACTTGATCCACTTGGTCAATCATCGCGCCTTGTCCATCCCGGCTGGCTTTACCCAGAATAAATTTTAATGTCATTAAATGCCTCTTTTCTCAAAACTAATTTTTATGTTTAAAAAATTTATCTTCTATATGAAAACTGTTAAGGCAAACGCGAAAAGACAATTTGCTCATCTTTTAATAAATACGCACGTATGTTCGAATCTAACTATTATTATACAGAACTTTGGCAAACTTTTCAGCCACAAATTCCAATCGATTGATTAAGTAAATCATTCGTTTGAATAGCTTGCATCATAACCTTTGCAACGCTGTGCGCACTCACATCTTTCGCATCTTGCATCGATTGTCCTTCTTCAATTAATTTATAATCCGGACCAGTAGTTTCCGCAATGTTGCTAGGCCGAATAATGGTGTACGGAATTTCTGACTCATCCACTAATTTTCCCGCATATTGTTGCTGTTTTATAAATTCTACAGGATCCTTTTTTGCAATCTGAATTTTTTCGAGCGGGTATTCGTCATTAACGCCAGCAACTGTCCGAAAAATAATCTTATCCAAATTAATTGTCTGCATTTCAATAGCATCTATTATTGCGTCTAACATGTAATCTGCATCCCAATCAACGGTATTTATAACCAAAATATCGGCTAACTTAAGTTTTGGTGCTAACTGATCTGCTGATTGAAAGTCAATTTTAGCATTTTTTCCTGCCACATCATTATCAATAAACATAAATTGAAGTTCAGAATCATCAATTTTTTTTATCATTTCCAACAAAGCTTGTCCAACCAGATTATTTATCCCCATTACTAAAACGCGTTTCATGCTTAATCCTCCGTATTTTATTGATAGTTTCATTATAAAACGAACGGACAAAAATTGCTGTGCTATAATCAATGCAAATTTGTTTAATTAGGAAGTGTTTAACCGTGAGCCAATCAAAAAATCCTGAACGTCAACGATTAATTGCAATAGATCACCAATACGTTGCACCAGCTGGCCGTGTTTCCAAGTTTGATTTAGTCGTGGATCATGGCAAGGGAGCAAAAGTCTGGGACGTGGATGGCAATGTTTATATCGACTTTCTAGCCAGTGCATCAGCAGTCAACGTTGGTCATAGTAATCCAAAAGTAGTAGCTGCCATTCACAATCAGACGGACAAACTGATTCATTACATCTCTGGCTATTTTTATCATGAACCTGCTATTAAATTGGCAAAACGATTAGCACTTTTGGCTCCCGGAAAAACACCGAAAAAAGTTTCATTTAGTACTTCTGGATCTGAAGCTGCTGAGGCGGTTGTAAAGTTTGCGCGAAGCTACACCAAAAGATCTGTAATTTTAACTTTTCAAAATTCTTGGCATGGTACAACTTTAGGTGCGGCGAGTTTATCTGCTATCGATGGCAATATGCACCGCGATATTGGCCCTTTGATCCCCGATATTCATCACATTCCCTTCCCAAATCCAGACAAGCGTTTCCCTGGTGAATCACTGGCAGATTTTTCAAAACGATATTTGAAAGAACTCACTGATTTGTTTACGCGCGACATTCCAGCAGACCAGATTGCGGCTATTTTAATCGAACCCATTCAAGGTGACGCCGGAATCATTATGCCACCAATTTCTTATATGCAGGGACTGTATAAAATCTGTCATGAAAACGGCATTTTATTTTGTACAGACGAAATTAACCAAGGTTTTGGCAGAAGCGGAAAGATGTGGTCAATTGATCATTTTAATTTAGAACCTGATTTAATGGCGGTCGGCAAATCGCTAGCTTCCGGAATGCCACTTTCTGCAATTATCGGAAAAGCTCCGATTATGGATTCTCTCGCGTCTCCAGCAAATGCAACTACAACTGCTGCTAATCCTATTTGTTGTGCGGCAGCCCTGGCAACCATCGATGAAATTGAATCTCTTGATCTAGTCGAGCGCTCGCGAAAATTAGGTGAATTTTCTAAAACACAATTTTCAAAATTACAAAAAGAGTTTCCTGTCATTAAGCACGTTAGAATGATTGGACTAAACGGCGGAATCGAATTTGCCGAAGATCAATCACAGTTAGTTACAAATCTTTGTAATTATTGCTTTGAACACGGTTTAATTGTCATCTCAACAATGGACCACATTATCCGTTTTCAACCGCCGCTGGTCATCACTAAGGCAGAACTCACTAAAGGAATCGGCATTCTTCATGATGGGTTAACAAATCTAGTTTAATTTTGCTTCATAGTTTGCTTAAATTAACTTAATTTAAGGTAGTGTTGGTGTGGAATTGTTATTTAAATCGGCCTCGCCTATTGTGTACCGATTTTTCGTGTGTTAAGATTAGCGTCACAGAATTTAATAGCACTTACCTGTATAATGTCATAATATGGTTGATAAGTTTCTACCCGACACCTTAAATGTTGGACTATGGGCGAATAGTGTTTTAGATAGATGCTTATTTTGGCTATCTCTAACAATAGACGACTTGTACAGGCCACAACAGCAATGTTGTGACCTTTTTTCATTCATATACTACGACTGGCGCATCCCTAAGTGATAGAAAAGGAGAAATTCATTGAAGTCTATTGAACCAAATTCAAATGTACCAGCACAATCCATTTCAAACCCTAAAGCGGCCTTACTGGGATTGCAGCATCTTCTGGCCATGTATTCAGGAGATGTGCTCGTCCCTTTGTTAATTGGTGGTTATCTTCATTTCACCGCTGCTCAGATGACCTACCTTGTTTCAGTTGACATTTTCATGTGCGGAATTGCTACTCTGCTCCAACTTAAGAGAACTGCTCTTACCGGAATTGGGTTACCTGTTGTTTTAGGTTGCGCAGTTCAAGCGGTTCAACCTCTGCAAAATATTGGGGGAACATTGGGAGTTGGCGCCATGTATGGTGCAATTATCTGTGCCGGGATTTTCGTATTCTTAATCAGTGGGCTCTTCTCGAAAATAAAAGATCTTTTTCCACCAGTAGTTACCGGTTCGTTAATTACAATTATTGGATTCACTTTAATTCCGGTAGCCTTTCAAAATTTAGGTGGTGGAAACGTCTCTTCCAAATCTTTCGGAGATCCCAAAAGTTTAATTGTTGGTTTTACAACCGTTATTATCATTGTCGCAGTTAACATTTGGGGCAAAGGATTCATGCATTCAATTGCCATTCTCATTGGTATATTGGGAGGCACTTTCTTGGCCGGAGCCATGGGAATGGTATCATTATCGCCAGTTTCTCAAGCCAGCTGGTTTCATCTTCCTCAGCCTTTTTATTTTGGAACTCCTACATTTCACGGATCAGCAATTATAACTATGATCATGGTTTCTCTAACAACGATGATTGAATCTACAGGAGTTTTCTTTGCTTTAAGTGACTTAACTGGTAAAAAGATTGAGCAAGACGACCTAAAACGTGGGTATCGCGCTGAAGGCATTGCAGCCATCTTAGGTGGAATATTCAATACATTTCCTTATTCAACTTTTTCAGAAAATGTTGGGGTTTTACAACTTTCTGGTGTAAAAACACGTAAACCAATTTATTACTCAGCGTTCTTCCTGATTCTTCTTGGGTTGTTGCCAAAGGCTGGCGCTCTTGCTACCGTCATCCCTGATCCAGTTTTAGGTGGTGCCATGATCGTTATGTTTGGTATTGTTGGCGCCCAAGGAATAAAGATTCTTCAACAAGTTGATTTCTCCAAAAATAAAAATATTTTAATTACTTCCCTTTCGATTGGAATGGGATTAGGTGTTACAATTTATCCACAAATTTTCCAATTTCTACCGACGGCTGCGCGGATGCTTTTTACCAACGGAATTGTCGTTGCCAGCATTGTCGCCGTTGTGCTTAATTTATGTTTTAATGGGTTGCATGGTGATTCGAATTCTGAAGTTCAAAAATCTAAATAAAACTTTATTAACTAAAAAAGGTATCAAGTAAATCCCTTTAACAGGACTTACTTGATACCTTTTTCAGTTATTCTAACTTAATTGTGTTTAAACAACCTGACGGTCAAATGGATCTTTGCTGATACCTTTCTCAAGAATAGCTTTTGACCATTCCTTAGCAGAGAACAATGAATGATCACGATAATTTCCGCAACTGTACTTGTCTGTTCCTTGAACATCTTTCCATTCAATCTTGTTGGCAATATCTTCTAATGAACCCTTCAAAGCCTTTGCAACTTCTTCAGTTGAATGCTCACCCCAAGTAATCAAATGGAATCCTGTGCGGCAGCCAAATGGT
Organism: Pediococcus damnosus; assembly: GCF_001437255.1. GTDB lineage: Bacteria > Bacillota > Bacilli > Lactobacillales > Lactobacillaceae > Pediococcus > Pediococcus damnosus. The sequence continues at coordinate 28,532 of NZ_JQBD01000006.1, forward strand.
GAACAATCAATGACACCATCCATACGGTCACGTAACAGGCCAGCTAATAAATGTTCAATTGTATGTAACCCAGCAGTTGGAATTGCATTTTGATTTGGTTGAACTAAACGTAAATCAAAGTTTGAAATTTTGTCGCCTTTAGCACCAGTTTCTACGGTGATCAAACGAACATATGGTGCCTTTACCTTTGTGTGATCCAATGTGAAGCTTTCAACTTTTGCCATAATATATATCTCCTTCTCAATTTTTATGTCTATTTTGCATTCGCAAAATCTTATTTTCGAAACGGATGTCCATCCTCGCTACGCCATTAAAATGGCTAGTCGGACTGGCTCCTTCTCAATTTTAATATCTTTTTGCATTTGCAAAATCTTATTTTCGAAACGGATGTCCATCCTCGCTACGCCATTAAAATGGCTAGTCGGACTGGCTCCTTCTCAATTTTAATATCTTTTTGCATTTGCAAAATCTTATTTTCGAAACGGATGTCCATCCTCGCTACGCCATTAAAATGGCTAGTCGGACTGGCTCCTTCTCAATTTTAATATCTTTTTGCATTTGCAAAATCTTATTTTCGAAACGGATGTCCATCCTCGCTACGCCATTAAAATGGCTAGTCGGACTGGCTCCTTCTCAATTTTAATATCTTTTTGCATTTGCAAAATCTTATTTTCGAAACGGATGTCCATCCTCGCTACGCCATTAAAATGGCTAGTCGGACTGACCCCTTCTCTTTTATTCTTCACGTCTATTCTACAACTATTGGCTCTTATTTCAAATATGAAATCGGTTTTTGAACCTCAATTTTCGTACCATAGTACTTATCCTTAATATAACGCTGAATATCCTTCTTGTGATACAACTTCACTAATTTTTTGTATTGTGGATTCGACGCGTTGCCTTTTGCCGTTGCTAAAATATTGATATTGGAGCGAGTACTTTGGTTAATTTCTTCATGAAAAATTGAATCCTTCAGTACATGCAAATGACCCTCAAGAGCAACGGTATTTGAAATTAAAACGACATCCACATCCTTCAACACTCGGGGCCCCGTTGTATCATCAATTTCTTTAAATTTCAGATGACGAGGATTTTGTGTAATATCGTTAGTATTTCCTAACGCCCCAAAATTAGCTTTCAATTTAATCAGCCCCGCTGTCTGTAATAACAACAAATCACGCGCCGTATTGGCTGGGTTGTTCGCAATCGCAATTGTGGCACCATCAGGAATTTCTGAAATTGCCTTGTACTTCTTTGAATAAATTCCCATCGGCTCTAAGTAAGTGGTTCCTAAAGCCCGTAACTGTTGCTTTGGATGTTGTTTATTATACGCTTCATAGTAAGAATACGATTGAAACGCATTAACATCAATGTTTCCTTGCGCCGTGCCATTATTCAACTGCACACCATCAGTTACTTGCTGAACTTTAATTTTTAAACCCGCTTCTTTTGCATCTTTACTACTAGCAATATGTTTCCAAATATCATAATCTGAGCCCATTGATCCAACCGTAATTGTACTCGTTTTTGCTTTGGCCGAGTGACTTATCTGATGAACCCCCATCACGGCCGCCACCAATACTACAACAATTCCTAAAACCCACCAAGCACTTTTTTTCATGTTTTTCTCCCCTTTATCTTAAACATAGTTATTTCTCTTGAAACCCTCTGCTAACACCACCTTTAACCTTCAATTAAGTTCATTTCATTAATGTTCCAATCGTTTGGCCAACCAATCACCAACAAACTGGACAATAAACACCATCACTAAAATAATAATCATTGCCACAATGGTTACGTCATTTTCAAAACGCGCGTAACCAATGCTAATTGCAATATCGCCTAACCCACCTGAACCAATTGCTCCGGCCATGGTTGTTAACCCGATCAAACTAATGATCGTCACAACTGAAACGCGAATGATATCCGGTAATCCTTCTCGCAGATACACGCGAAAAATAATTTCGGTGGGACTAGATCCGGATGCCTCTGCTGCTTCCACCACCCCTGGATCAATTTCGGTTAAGGCGTTTTGAATCTGCCGCGCATAAAAGGGAAAGATGCCAATGATCAAAGGCACTAACGCGGCCGTTGTCCCAATCGTCGTTCCCACTAAATATCTTGTAAATGGCGCAATCACAGCCAACAAAATAATAAACGGAATCGACCTTAAAATATTCACTACTTTATCTAACAATCCATATAAGAAACTATCTTCAAGAATTCCGCCAGGCTGACTAACAATTAAGAAAATACCGGTTGCTAATCCAAAAACACCTGCCACCAGTGAAGAAATCAGTGTCATATAAATTGTCTGCCACGTTGCTTGAACAAACTCAGATTGCATATGAATTACATTTGGTAGCCAACTTGCCATTAGCCAGTCACCTCACTTTCTGTTGCTTGGTTTAATAGTTTTACACGAACTTGATTGACCTTTAGGAAACTAATCGCTTCAGTAATATCGGTTGGCTTGCCCGCCAAAACTAATATCATAAATCCTAGCGTTTCACTATGTAACTGTTCAACATTCGCAAATAGAATGTTGCCATCTACATTAAATTGTTTTGCTAAGGTTGAAATAATTGGTTCCTCAGTTGATTTACCAATGAAATTTAATTGCACTAATTGTTGGTCCGGACTAAGGTGTTGAAACTTTGGATTTTCAGTCACCTTTTGAACAGCAGGACCCACATTTGTGGCAATATTTATAAATTCTTGGGTCAACAATTTTTTAGGTGTTGAAAAAATAGATTCAATTGTGCCCCGTTCTACAACTTCCCCCTTTTGCATGACCGCCACATGATTACAAATTTCTTTAACGGCCTGCATTTCGTGCGTAATTAAAACAATGGTCAGTCCTAATTTTTGGTTCAATTGTTTCAAAAGGTTCAAAATGGAAAGCGTCGTTTTTGGATCCAAGGCACTGGTGGCCTCATCACTAATTAAAATATCCGGATCATTGGCCAAGGCCCGGGCAATTGCCACCCGTTGTTTCTGGCCACCTGATAACTGACGTGGATAATCATTTTTACGTTGGTCTAAACCAACTAGCCTTAAAAGCTCGGTTGCTTTTTTAAGGCGTTCATCCTTTGACAATTTTGTTTTGAATAACGGATATTCCACATTTCCCAGAATCGTGCGGGATTTCATCAAATTGAAATGCTGAAAAATCATGCCAATCTTAGTTCGTGCTTGCCTCAATGCTTCTGGTTTCAAAGCCAATAGATCTTGATCGTTAACCTTAACTTTTCCCGAGGTCGGTTTTTGCAAAAGGTTGATCACGCGCACCAAAGTACTTTTTCCAGCACCTGAATAACCCACAATTCCGTATATATCGCCCTTTTCAACTTGTAAATCAACATCCGTAACGGCCTTTACCTGCTTCTCACCATCTTTAAATTCAACGTTTATCTGATTTAAATCAATGATATTTTCAGTCATCCAATCACCTTCTTTTTAGAATAAAAAAAGTTTCCGCCCCTAAATCTTCAAATTAAAGATTAGGGACGAAAACTTCGCGTTACCACCCATATTCATGTTATTCTCACAAATAACACCTCATCGACACCAAAAATTATGTCTGGGATTATATCGTATCCTCACGTATTTAAAGCTTGCACCTTAAATATTAGCTCTGAGCTCATCTTCAACCCCAACAATTGATTCCTTTTCACCAAACGGAACTCTCTAAACAACCAAAGGATTTACTCTTCTCTTCTTCGCATCATTATTTAATAATTGAATTCATTCTATCATCAAAATTTAATAAGTCAAGCTACCGGCTAAATTGCGATATAATAGACTTAAATAATTATGGGTGGTAGAAATACCACGATAACTGCTGGAGGTTAAAGTATGCAACAAACATTAGATGACTTCATCTGTACCTGGGCTAAAAATAGTGGACCTGAAATTCGCGCTTATCACAAAAACGAATGGTGCCGTCCTTCTCATGATGACCAATATATTTTTGAAATGATGAGTTTGGAAATTTTTCAGGCCGGATTGAATTGGGAACTTGTTTTAAAGAAACGACCCGCTTTTCAAAGAGCTTTCCATAATTTCAATCCCCAGCAAGTAGCCACAATGACGACTGATGAAACTGACCACTTACTAACTGATTCATCGATTATTCGAAACCGTTTAAAAATTGAAGATACTGTAATCAATGCACAGGCGTTTTTAAAAATTCAAAAAGAATTTGGCAGCTTTGATAAATATATTTGGCAATTCGTGAACAATCATCAAGTTAACAACCACATTCGAATTCCTGAAGAAATTCATGCAAAGACTCCACTTTCAGAAAAAATTTCTAAAGACTTGAAACAGCATGGCTTTAAATTTATGGGACCCACAATTACTTATTCTTTCATGCAGGCAATTGGCTTAGTAAATGATCATGAAATTAGTTGTATGGACAATCCTGGTTAACTTCAAATAAGGACGGTAATAATTATGGCGCAATCAAAATACGTTCAAACAACTGCCAACGGCTGCTTTGCCGGTGCTTATTTTATGGGTCGTTGGGTTCAAAAATCGGTTTTAAACCAACGCGCCATGTATACAACCAACCTTGGTGCCGCCATTTTATTTATGACTAAGGACACCGATTGTTTGAAATTAGCATTTGCAAACACTACCCCAACTGCTCGCTTTCAACCAGAAATTGGTATCTTTATTGATGATAACCCCGAGCTGCGATTTAAGGTCAATGAAGTCCCTGATGAACTTCATATGAAGCTGAGTGGTCCTCATTTGATTCGCATTGTCTTTGCTGGCAACTCTGATTCAGATGAGCTTTGGCAATACCAACAAGGACTGGCAATTACCCAACTTGCTGTTACGAATCCCGGCATTATGATCCCTGTGAAACCAGCCGGAAAAACTATTGCTTTTATTGGTGACTCAATTACGGCAGGCTGTTGGGTTCTAAAACGAACCCCCTCTGTCGGTTACGCTGCCGAACAAAATTATGCGGCACAGACTGCCCAAATTCTTAACGCGCAAGATTTAAGAATTGCCTACAGTGCAGCTGGCCTTTTACGCTACGGAACTGGTGGTGTACCCGCTGCTCCTCGTTTTGTAAAATACATTAACTTTGAAACTCCTGCTCCAAGCTACCATCCTGACCTTGTTGTGCTTAATATCGGGACTAATGATCAACGTTTTGATGGTAACCTGATGAAAATTCAATTTTTAAACTTCTTTCACGAACTTCAGGACCTTTTTCCGAAAGCAACTTTAAATGTTTTGATTCCGTTTAACCAAGCTTTTTCCAAAGAATTGCGTGAACTCTCGCAAGAGAATTCCGAACTATTCTTTCTAATTGAGACCGCTCAGTGGCCCCTTACTTATACTGATCAGGCCCATCCAGATCTAAAGGGTTCCACCCTGGCCGCACAATACCTTTCCAGGGTACTTGTAAACCACTATGGATCTGATTATTTTAAAATTTAAATTATGTTTGATAGGACTGTGATCAATAATGATCACAGTTTTTAGTTCAAGCCACCTTCAGAATCTGGTACAGCTTCTGTTTTTTTAGAATCTGTAACATGTTTCATGCCAATCCCTGTAAACCCACTAATAATGGAAAAAATTGGTGATAGGATGCTAAAGAATGCAAATGGCAAAAAGTGAAGAACTGGAACGCCAAGGGTATTTGCTGCAAAGGCCCCCGCAACTCCCCAAGGAATCAGGTAATTAATAACAGTTCCGCCATCTTCAAGAACTCGACTTAATGCTTCATTGGCTAGTCCGGCATCCTGAAATGGTTTCTTAAAGGCCTTGCCGGGTAAAATAACGGATAAGTATTGCTCACCGATAAAAAGATTAACGCCAATTCCAGTAAAAATTGTTGCAGTAACTAACTTACCATCGGAATTCAATCGTTTCGCTAAGGGCGTCATGACCGCTTGAATCAAACCAAACTTCATTAACAGGCCGCCTAACGACAAGGTTAAGATGATTAGGGAAACTGTTCCCATCATGCTGCCAATGCCACCTCGAGTTAATAACGCATCAACACTCGCATTCCCAGTTTTAGCGACAAAACCGTTTTCGATAATTGTCGCAATCTTACTAATCTGGGTTTGGGGCTGTTCAATAAAAATCATCACCACAGAAACCACAATATTTATAAACAAAGTTGGAATTGCGGGGATTTTTCGCCATGCACAAAAGAACATTAATGCGATCGGAATAATTGCCCAAGCACTCACACTAAAATGTGATTCCAGAACTGCAACGGTCTGGTTAATTTTACCCAAATTAGCCGTCGTTGTTGCTTGGTAGCCTAAGATCGCGTATAAAATAAGCGAACCAATAAAGGCTGGAATTGTTGACCACATGAGATTCTTAATATGTTTAAACAAATCTACGTCAGCAACCGCTGAAGCTAAATTGGTTGAATCTGAAAGTGGTGATGATTTATCTCCAAAAATTGCTCCAGAAATGATGGCACCAGCAACCAAGGCTGGATTTACGCCCATTGTGAGTCCCATTCCAAAGAATGCAATGCCGATGGTTGAAATGATGGTAAATGCTGATCCAATCGAAGTCCCTACTAACGCACAAACGACAAATACGGACGGTACAAACCATTTAACGCTAATCATATGAAATCCTAAGACCATCATTGAAGGAATGATCCCAGCGGCGATCCACGTACTGATCAGTGCGCCAACTAGAATAAAAATAAAAATTGGAATAATTCCCGTTTGAATACCTTCTTTAATTCCGTCATCTACATCTGACCAGGCAAAATGCCGAAACTTGGCCCAGAAAGTCACAATCACTAACACCAATAAAACGGGAGTTTGAGGAGATAATCCAAATTTAATAACTCCTAATCCCATTACCAACAGCATTCCCAATAACACAATGCTTGCTTCTTTAAAACTTACTTTATTTTCCATATTGCACCTCATTTTTAGTTTTTATTCACCAGCTCAATCAGTTAGCTTTAAAGACTAATAACGAGATATGCCTCCGCACTTACATTTATCCATATCATCGTGCCCCTTAGTTTCAAATTTTAGGTAATAAAAAAGTCCCTGCTGTAATTTTTTTACAACAGGGACGATAAATAAACCGTGGTACCACCCAAATTGAAGGAACCCAAAAATCAGATTCTTTCCACTCACTAGAAGGTAACGGCTCTAGTTATTATCCGTTCAATTGAAACTGTTTCATGGTATTTCATCTAAATTATCCTGATCGGTTCGCAGCAACCACCGACTTTCTGACACCCAGATAATTAGCTACTTGGTATGAAAGTTCACGTTAAATATTAAGTTGAATGCATCTTACCACGTCAAAATATGTTCGTCAACCAATAATTAAAAACAAATTATAGAATTGGTGAAAGTAATCGGGAAAAATCTTGCTTGAATTTTAGCCACCAAGACTGGTTATCGTACATTTCCGTTGTTTGTAAGGTTGATTTTTGAATATCATCTTTAAAAATTTCTTCTAATTCGTGCGCAATTTTTTTATCATAAATAAAAGCATTTACTTCAAAGTTTAAACTAAAACTGCGAAAGTCCATATTTGCGGAACCAACTGATCCAAGTTTACCATCTACTACCATGGTTTTAGCATGTAAGAACCCGGCATCATAGTTATAAACCTGGATTCCCCATTTAGCACACTGGCGTGCATAGTATTGTGTTGCCCGATAAACAAAGACATGATCCGGCATGTGGGGGATCATAATTCGAACATCAACGCCCGATAATGCAGCCATATGCAGGGCATCCATAACACTGTCATCTGGGATCAAATAGGGACTTTGAATCCAAATTGAACGATGAGCAGAATTAATCAATTTCAAGTATCCAAGTTTAATATTTTCAGTTTCTGAATCAGGACCACTGGATACAATTTGAAGACTTGTATTCCCGTTTACCTTTGCCACTGGAAAATACTCAGACCCTGGATCAAACACCGTATTAATTGGATTTTCATGATCGGTTGCATTCCAATCTCGCACAAATCGTGCTTGAAGACTGTATGCAGCAGAACCAACGATTCGCATATGGGTATCGCGCCAATAACCAAATTTTTTACTCCGTCCTAAATATTGGTCACCAATATTAAAGCCTCCAGTATACGCAACTTGTCCATCAATCACCACAATTTTTCGGTGATCCCGAAAGTTTAAACGAAAATCAGTTACTGCCGAATGGGTTCCCAAGAAAGGGGCCGCATAACCACCCAATTCACGAAGGTGTTTGAAAAATTTACTTTTAGTTCCCATTGAGCCCCATGAATCCCAGAGCACACGAACCTCAACGCCTTCTTTAGCCTTTTTTTCTAATAAATGTAAAACATCACGACCAATTTGATCATCGTAAAAGGTGTAAAATTCAACATGAACATGTTTTTTAGCTTTTTCAATATCCTCAAACATATCATGAAACAATTCTTTACCATCCGTAATTAGTTTCACCCGATTACGGTGACTTAAAAAAGCAGAATCAGCATTCATGAACATCGTCACCATGCCACTAGCATCTTCAACGACTTTGTCAGCCTCTGTATGGTCATCATTTAGCTCTTTAGATTGACGTTCAAGAATGATCTCCAGTTCGAGTTTGGTTTCCTTTTTTAATTGGAACATCTTATTCTTCGGCAATTTACGTCCTACAAAAGAATAGAAAATAAATCCTACAACAGGAAGAAAAAAGAGGACAAGCAGCCAAGCCCAAGTTGCTGCGATATCCCGCTTTTCACGAAAAACGGTTATGACGGCAGCAATTAAGTTCACAGCAATAATAAGTTCTATAACAATATGTACCCAGTTCATGGCTATCCCCCGATAATTAAGTTATTACTGGTTTTTATAAAAAATATGAATTAATATGATAACTTCCCAGCTAAATATATTTTCATTTTACCCTTATCGCCACTAATTTAAAACTGTTGGCGCTTAAATACGAGAAAAACTGTTACAGTCAGTAGATCAACTGATATTTCAAACCTAATTAAAAATACTTTTAGACACAAAAAAAGCGCTGCCGTCGCAACGCTTAATAAGTAACATGATCATTATATGATCATCCATTCACTTTATGGGGGGAGTAAATGAAAAAGTTATTTATGTATTTAATAGTATTCACAAAATGTGAATATTTTGTGAAGAACATGTGTCAGTTAAATTACATTTAAAATTATTGGAAAAAATTCTATTTAAAAAGGAAAACATGTGATGAAATCAACTAAAAATATAACAATTTTACCTGCAACAGCTTCAGATAATTCTGAATTAGCTGAAATTTATCTCCAATCTCGAATTGCTACTTTCTCTTGGGTTAAAAATCCCCAGTCAACTGACTTTATTCGTGATTCCAAAGACGAATTCATTTTAAAAGCCATTTTAGATAATCGCATTGTCGGATTTCTCAGTTTTTATAGCCAAGAAAACTTCATCCATCTTTTATTCATTGATCCTGCATATATTCATTTTGGGATTGGTTCCCAATTGCTTTCCGCAATTCGTCAATTGGCTACAGCACCGGTCACTTTAAATTGCGTCCGCCAAAACCATGACGCCTTGGCTTTCTACAAAACAAAAGGTTTTAAAATTGTTGGCAAATCATTATGGAAATCGCCTGCCTATTACACCCTCATGGACACCAAAAAAGAAGATTACCCGTTGTTGGGATAATCTTCCTTTTGTTTACTTCTTGGCTTGGACAAGAATTCCGTTAACCGTATCACTGTCTACCGTTCGGGCAGCATTGAAGCCATGGAACGTAAGCCCCTTATATTTCTTAGCAAGACCTTTTTTTAATTTAAATGAATATGTTGCTGGAATTCCAGAAAGTTTCATTTTCAAAGTTAGCACAGTTTGTTTTTGCTTATTTGTTGTTAGTTTATAAGTCCCTTTTCCAAATGAACTTAACCCCTTTGCTTTCTTTGCAGCCGCATAAGACGCATAATATTTTTTAACGTTGTAAGCTGTCACTTTGCCATTCTTGGTAAACGTAAAGGCCTCTATTCCTGAATTAGATTTATACTTCAAATCTTTGGCGAAATACCATAATCCACCGTTGTTGCGAATTTGTTTACGAGCTGAAACCTTTGAAACCCTTGGTACACTCGATTTAATGGTTGTTCCTGAATCGGTTCCAGTCTTTGCACAGCCTGCCAAAAGCAAGCACAAACAAACCAGTGGTAACCCAATCATCAGATACAATTTCTTCATTCGTTTCATGTTACTCACCCCATTATTTCTATTTACTTAGATTATACTTCTTACTTAGATTATACTTCGTTTCAAATTTGCTTACTATCAAAGTTATTTAAATTCTGGTCGTTGCTTTGGCACCAAAAATTGTCCTGGAACGGCACCAACTCCTTTAGTTACTTTATTCCAATAACGCGGAATTAGATGAATGTGACAATGAAAAACGCTTTGACCAGCAGCCGCACCAGAATTTATTGACACATTGTAGCCATCCGGCTTAAATTGCTTGTCTAACAGTTTCTTTGCATCTTCGGCCATTTGTCCTAGTTCTTTCTTTTCTGACGCTGTGGCATCCCAAATTTGCGCGACATGCCGTTTAGGAACAATCAGTAGATGTCCTTTGCTAACTGGATGAATATCCCAGAAAGCGACGCACAAATCACCTTCAATAACAAAATCTGATGACTGCTTCTGACAAAATACACAGTTCGGATCAAAATCCATTGTCTCATCCCCCAACATCTGTATTATATCCTGTTTATCTAGTTAATTGGTGAATTCTAGTTTAAAACAAAAAGGATGTTGCGATTTTTTAATTCGCAACATCCTTAATTTCACATTAATCCCCAAAATTAATGTTTTTTATTCTTTTTCTTCTTAAACGAAACACCCTCGTAAGTTAATTTAATTAAGCTTGGCAAGAGAATTGGAATAATAATAACTAAAATTATCAGTCCAATAATAACTACCATCGCTACTTGAATTAACGTAAGTACTCCTGAAGGAATCATCGCAGCAAATGTTCCACTAAGAATAACCATTGCGGAAAGCACAACTGCACCGATAACCCCGGCAGCTTCAAGAATCCTTGCACTTGGTTTAAGATCCTTATTGAAATCACGATACCTCATCATCAAGAAGATACTATAATCTACACCCAGTGCGATGATCATAATAAATCCGAAGAAAGGTGTATTCCAAGTTAGCATTGGTTGCCCTAAGACGACCGTGCTAATTGCCTTGGTAATTCCCAATGAACCAAAGTAAGCCAAAAGTAACGTTCCAATGATATAAAACGGCATTAAGACTGAACGGGTAACAAATACTAATGCAATCAAAATTCCAACAATCATAATTACGGCTGTTCGAGTAAAGTCCCCACTTGCCGTCTTATTGATATCAGCTGTTTGAGCAGTTTGTCCCCCAATTGCTACCGTGGCACCTTTCAATTCTGTACCCCGAAGATCATCCTTAACTTGTCTTTGAAGATCCCGGACTTTGGCCATTGATGCACTTGAACTTGGATCCGAATCAAGCACAATCGTTAGTTTGGTTGCCTTACGATCTTCAGAATAATAAGACTTAAGCACTGGTTCAAACGTTTTACCGTGCAATTGACTATTTGGAATATAGAATGATTTCCCAACTGAGGAATTACCCATTCCATTGAGATAGCCATTTGCAGAGGTCATTCCAGAACCAATTGTCTTAGTTCCTTTGGCCGCAGTCTTTAAACCAGACCGAAGCGTATCTACCTTGCCAGACATGCCCTTCAAAGTTCCGTACATTTGTTTTTGTCCAGAAACTTCTTGATCAAGGCCATTTGTTAATGCTGGCGTTGAACTTGCCAAACTTCCAGCACCAGTTGAAAGCTGATTCAAACTACTTGTAAGAGTTCCCATACCGCTAGTTAATTGACCAACACCGCCAGTAAGTTCACCGCTCTTCCCAGCCAAAGTAGAAGCACCACTTGAAGCCAATTGAACGCTATTAGCATAGGTATTAATCCCATTATTTAGTTTAGAAACACCATTCACTAAGGCTGAATTCTTATTAACTTGTGCGTTGAGTTGTTCGACGCCTGCTGTAAATTGTTTCAGCTTTGAAATGCTGCCAGAAGCTGCTTGTAGTTGTGACCCAAGCGCTGTTAATTGATTTAACTGATCCGTACTAATATTCGTCGAATTTATCAATGTTTCTGCTTGTTTCATCACAGAACTTAATTTATTTAATTCACTGATTGTATTGGAGTCAATATTAACTGAATTTAACTCTTTTTCTAAACTGGATACTTGTGCCTGAACACTTGACAGTCCACTTAAAGTATTACCAGTTGTTTTAATGGTCTGAGCAGATGCACCGGCTGTTTTAGCCCCAGCAGTAATTTGCGATTCCGCTGTTGCTAATTTTTGCTTATCCGCTGTCGACATCGTGCTTTGATCCAAACTAGATAAAGTCTTAAGGGCTGCTGTATTTGATTCAGCAGCCTTTGCAGAATCTGTTGCTGCTGAAGTAAGTGATCCTGAAACCTTGTTTAGACTTGCAAACGAACTATTTACAGAAGCTAAGTTCTTCTTGGCTGAATTTAATTCAGTCAATAATGGTGCCAACTGTTCAAGACTGTTAATAGCACTTTGTGATTGGGCTAACTCAGCCTTCAAAGTATCTAGTTGCTTGACACTACTGCTTAAACCAGATAACTGGCTCATAGCCGCATTCCCAGAGTTAAGAGTTTGTTGTAACCCATCTAGTTGACCATCAATGCTAACTGCCGCGCTATTCAACGTAGAAACTCCGGTTGAAAGTTGCTGTGCTGAAGTTAGTAATTGTTGTGAACCACCAGATAACTGACCTGAATTAGCATTAAGTGTGTTTAATCCAGAACTCAGGGTGTTAACGCCTCCTGTGTACTGGTTTAATCCAGTAATCAATGGTGCCATCTGACCACTCATTTGAGAAACACCTGAAGAAATCTTAGTTGCCCCATTTGATAATTGGTTTGCACCATCAGTGACTTTAAGCGATCCGTCACGTAAAACTTCCGTACCAGCAATCAGCTTTTGGACACTGTTTAAACCGCTATCCATGTTGGTTGCCGCTAACTGATCAGAAGCACTGTTTAATCCTTTACCAATGGTATTAAGACCGCCATGAGCTTTATCAATTCCCGTTGTCACGGTCTTAACTTGGCCCTTCACATATAACTTTGCAATTGGCGAACCACCTGGTTGAGTGGCCGATGCAACAGTCTTCACACCTTTTTCATTTTGCAGTTGTTTTGTAATTTGATCAACTAACTTTAAGGTTTGTTCATTATCTAACTTTTTATTCGAACGAATGTATAACGTCGAAGGTTCAGCTGTTCCGGGAGAGAAATGATCCTTAACAACATTGAAACCAACCTTCTCAGGTAACGTGTCGCTTAATTCATCCAAATCGTTATAGTCTAAAGTTCCAGGTCCCTTAATCACAAACGGAATCGTCAACAATAAGACTAAGGCAACCGCAATAATAGGATGCAAGATTGATGAATTAGCTAATGCATGCCACATCTTACTTTGTGAATGGCCACCGAATTTTTTAGAAGGCCAGAACATCTTTTTGCCCAATACACTCATAAAGAATGGGTTTAATGTCAGTAAAACGGCAACCAAGACAGCAACCCCGAGAGCAACTCCAAAGGCAGATTTATAAATTGAGAACTTCGCAAATGCAAGGGCACAAAATCCTATAAATACCGTGGATCCACTAAATAGGATCGTGCGTCCCGCCGTTCGAGTCGCTTTACGACTAGCTGTATGTCGATCTTCACCTTTGCTTAATTCCTCTTTAAATTGTTCATAAAGTAAAATATTATAATCGGTTCCAATCCCAAACAGAACCACTACAAGGAAGACTTCGGTAAAGTTTGAAAATGGGAAATTAACCCGAGCAACTAAATTTGTAACAATTGATAACGTTGTGATAAACGCCACACCAACTGTAAAAACCGAAATCATCGGCACAATTGGCGATTGGAAAACTAAAATTAAGACAATAAAAATGAAAATTGCCGCAATTACTTCAGTTTTCTTAACACCCTCTTGCGTCGCTTCGGAAAACTTTTCGTTCAAGATTTCCCCACCAGTGATATAGGATTTCACACCTGGTGTTTTAACGGCTTTAGTTAGTTGCTTATCAATCTCCTTATAAGATCCGTGAGATTTAGATACAGACAGTTGAACTAACTCGGTTGTCTTATCTTTCGAAATTAGTTGTTTCCGGGTATATATATTATCGTTTGCCGCTGTGACAGACTTAATCCCGAATTTCTTTTTATTATCACGTAAATAGCTAATTGTACTATTAACGTTTTCTTTTTGATCCGTCGTTAATTTTTGCTTACCATTATTAAAAATGGCAACCACTTGCGTCGTATTTCCTTGTCCATATCCCCATTTGGACTGAATTCGATTCGCAACTTGGCTTTGCGCCGAACTAGGTATCTTAGTTTCCGCATGTGTTCTAACTAATTGATCTATATTTGGCAAACTAATCACACTAATCAAAATAATCCCAATCCAGATGATTAGTGAGATACCATGGTTTTTTACAAACTTGTGCATGTTTATCTCCTTTGAATGTCCAGTTTAATATACAAGATGATATTATAGGCGTTCTGAAAAAAAATGTAAATACTTTTCTTTTATTTTCATTTAATGTTCAACCGCCTGATATTTACCTCCAAAACAAAAAGGCCTGAATTTTATCCCGGCCTTCAGTAAACTAAATTTATCACATCATTGGATCCCAAACAGGTAATGGCTCTGGTGTCGAGTCAGCGATTTTCAATTGTGCAGCCGTTAAATACTTGCGGTGGACAACAACTTGATAAACATAGTTTTCAAACCAGTCATCAGTCATCGCAAAGTAGCCTTTTTCGCCACTCTTATCGCCCCAACTATTCTCTACCTTCCATTTAGTAGCCTCATCGTTAACCACATCAACCCCAGTTAAGGTCATTGCGTGAGAAACTGCCGCTTGGCCATATTGCAAACGTTCCGCCTTGCTCATACTCAAATCAACATCAAATAGCTCATCTGTTCGATAAAGCTTACTATCTAATAATCCATCATTACGATCCATTTGTTCCAGCACATCATTGCCAAACCAAACTGTTTCGCCGTCTTTGAGTTGTGCAATTGCTGCTTTCCGCAAAACTTCCATGTCGACATTTAATAGAGTAATCTTTTTGCCACCTACAATATTGTCTTCGGCAGGGAGACTATATAACTTATCAAAAGGTTTGTCGGGTGAATTAGTCACTACAACATAATCATCCAAATCAACCCCAATATATTTATCGTAAAAAGCTTTAGGCGTTAAATCAGCATCACGATGATAGTTCTTCTTGTCATCCCAATATTCAAAATCAAACTTTTCGGGTGGTGTTCCAACCGCAATCGCCGTCATCTGGTAAACTTCACCCAGTAACTGATCACGTTTGGCGTTCAATTGACCTTCAGTTGCACCACTATTTTTAAGCTCACGCAATTCAACTGCATCCTTACGTAATTTTAAATTTAATGAACTTGCAAAACCGCTCGTATCATTTGTATTAAAACTTTCCGGCATTACAGAAGCTGGAACCACGCCATACTTTTGAACTAAGCCAGCTGCCATTGCCCACTGGCCACCATCATCATCAGGTGAGTCTAAATAAACTGCCACTTCTCGATCACTCGTTGGTTTATCGGCAGTCCGAATAATGTTCTCATAGAAAACATTAGCTCGCTCAACTTTATCCCAGAAAAAAGAATAAGATTCGGAAAATTCAAAATCCTTCATGTTCTCTTTATCTGCGAGTTGATGACGAAGGGTATTTAATAGAGAAAATAGCCAGCAACGCCCACTATGACGCTGATTAGTTACCTTACCGGTGTCTAATTCGATTGAGAATGTCCGATTCAAACGAACCTTAGCGGCAATGTCCTCACTGGCATTTAAAACACCATTCTTCGTAGCAGCCCGTTGAACCGCACTGTTGCGATTATCTTTACCAAAATTTTTTCTAAATTTCGTCACGTTTTCTTGTGATATTTCTTTTCCCATAAGCGACCTCCAAAGTTATGATTCTAAAATAAGAATAATCTAAGCATATTTTAATCCTTTTACAATAAATAGCAAACCTTTTCCGATTTACAAAAAACTGAGCATGGATTTATTCATGCTCAGACTCTAATCACTTTATTTTCCCACTCTCCAGGACAGCTCGACAATGCAAAAGGTGCTAAATAAGTACGACTCCCGTGGGATTACGATCCCGCACTAATTCATTGCATTGGACGATTTTCGTCCCAAAAATCTTTTATCTTCCATACGCTGTCGATTCTTGTGGCACACTTCAGCCGCAAGAACTCGCATCCGTCCGTCTTTGCCTACTACTTTCCACTGAGCTTTAGGATAGCTCGACAAGTCAAAAAGAGAATCCTAAGCANCTTGTGGCACACTTCAGCCGCAAGAACTCGCATCCGTCCGTCTTTGCCTACTACTTTCCACTGAGCTTTAGGATAGCTCGACAAGTCAAAAAGAGAATCCTAAGCATGACTCCCGCGGGATTGCGATCCCGCACTAGTTCATTGCATTGAGTGATTTTCGTTCCGAAAATCTTTTATCTTCCATACGCTGTCGATTCTTGTGGCACAATTCAGCCGCAAGAACTCGCATCCGTCCGTCTTTGCCTACTACTTTCCGCTGAGCTTTAGGACAGCTCGACAAGTCAAAAAGAGAATCCTAAGCATGACTCCGGCGGGATTGTAATCCCGCATCCGTCACACTTAGGATTCTCTTTTTACCGACTTGTCTCACTCACTTCCGTTAATAGTCACCCGTACGATCATTAATATTTTTCTTAGCGGATGAACTTCCCCAAAATGGAACCTTTACAACTCCCATTACTTCATTCTTCTTAACAAATCCCCAATAACGACTATCATTCGAAACACTTCGATGATCACCCATTACAAAGTATTGACCTGCCGGAACCGTTTCTGGATTATTTCCCCAGCCACGTGCTTTGGCAACAGAAGCCAACGACCACTGGTTTGCTTCAGCACCAATTGCCGTTCCGTTTTCACGTTGGTAGGTATTAATGAACTTTTGTGGGACCAATTTATTATTCACATATAAGTTACCATCTTTATATGAAATTTTATCACCGGGCATGCCAATCACACGTTTAACATATTCTGTCCCAGGGGCTGCTTCTGGATCCGCACCATATGCATCAAAAACAATGACACTCAAATGCTTAATTTTTTCTTGTTTCATAACAAAAACACGTTCGTTATTAAGCAAATTAGGTTCCATTGACGTCCCATCGACACGGACAATCTCAAAAAGAAACGACCGAACTAACAATGCGATGATTAAACCAATTAAAATCGGTACAACCCAACTCATAATACTTTTTAAAGTTTTCATGAAAACTCCTCATTAAAATTATTTATATCTATATATTAGAGCAAAGCCCCTTAAAAATCTCGTTTAAAGGTCAAAACTACCCAATTTTTTCATAAATCATAAACTTTCTTTACGACTTTTATGCCAAACCAGACTAATTAGCAGGACTAACGCAATACAAATCATCGCAAATGCAAACCGGTAACTAAAATGCATCCCATAAACAAACCAACTTGGATGTTGCGTGGGGTAAGTAGTAATGCGTCTTCCTGCTTTTTGACTAATTCCAAAATATAGCAATGACGTGGATAAGGATAGCCCGATTGACATCCCCAGGTTTCGAGCAAGGGCTGCAATGGATCCCGCAATTCCTTGATACTGTTTACCAGCATTACCCATGATCATCGGATTATTTTGGAAGGCGCCATTGGCCAAGCCATATAGCATTAAACCAATGATTAACCAAACAATTCCCCAACTTGGCTGAATCGTCATGAAAATTGCTTCCGGAATCAGAAAAAGAACAAGCGCAATTAATGATACTTTTTCGGCGCCAATATGATCGCCAATCATTCCTCCAACTGGAGCTGAAAAAATATTTAGCAGCGGGATCGACATCAAAATTAAACCAGCAATGGCAGACGAATATTTTAACGTTTCCTGCAGATAATAGGGCATAATCATGTTATTGAAGTAACTAACCGCAAACACTAACATCGCAGAAATAACACCAATTGAAAACCCGGCATTCTTGAAAATATGTAAATCTAACAGAGGTTTGTCTGTATGGTTCTCGCGTAGGATAAAAGCTGCAACACACACGGCCGCAATCACGAATAACCCGATAATTTGTGTTTTGACGAATCCAATTTCTTGTCCCCAATAAATGGCTACAAAAAAACTGATAATGGCTAAAACATAAGCCAAGTACCCAGAATAATCCATGCTAATCTTTTGTTTTGGCCGCTCTTCTTTAGGAAAGATCTTGTGACCGAACGCAAAAGCAATTAGCCCAATGGGAACATTAATAAAGAAGATAAAGTGCCACGACAGCGTTGCAAGGATTAAGCCACCTAACCCAGGACCCATGATATTACCAACTTGCACAAATGAGCTATTCACTCCTAAGGCAACCCCATGACGATTACTAGGAAAAATCTGAGTAATGATCCCAAAGTTTGTGGCCATTGTCATTGAAGCACCAACAGCTTGAATAACACGCATGCCAAGCATCATTGGTAAGTTTACGCTAAGTCCACAGCCAAGCGAGCCCGCAACGAAAACTAAAGTTCCAATTTGAAAGATTGAGATTCTCCCAATTTGGTCCGATAGTTTCCCAAAAAATATTAACAGTACACAAATTAAAACTAAGTACACAGAAACAACCCATTCAGCTTCATTCATAGGTGCATGAAGGTCACGGGAAAGTTGTGGAACTGCAATATTAACGATGCTCGCGTCAATGGTCGACATAAAAGAAACCATTGAAGTAGCTAAAAGTAACGTCCATTGAGAATTTTGTTTCATAATTATTTACCACCCGCATCTTATAAGCTAGCAATAGTTTACCACTTAATAGTTTGGCCAAGGAGTAGTAACCTCTTGTTTCTAAAGTTCATTGAAATTCAAAAAGAATCCTGAGAACAACAACCTAGTTAAAGTCCCTGTTTGCAAGATTCTTATTAAGCTGCATCTTTTAAACGTTGCAAAATATTTTTATACTGATCGAACAGGTCGTCATACTCATGTAACTTCAGTTCACGATGAACTAAATTAATCTGCCAAGGTTTAACAGTTAGCGTATGAATCAAAGGAAACAGCCGAAAGCTAGTGGTGAAATGTTGAAAAACAGTATCTTGTTGCAATCGATGTTGTTCGTTAAACCGATTGGATTCGATTTTTTTCTTGTGCGTTAATTTATTTAAAGCAGACTGATCAGGCATAATCATCTTTCTGTTTGTACATAATTTTCGACAGCGTGCAAGAAAGCCGTCGTGGCGAATTTCTTTTAAATTCATTAATAGCACGCCGGAATTTATATAATCAAAGGTTTTTAATTCATGGTGAAAGAACCAACGCCCATAGTAATCTAGCACGCCCACAAAATCTGTTTCGGTAAGTGGTTGATTGTAAAAATTATCAAAATTGCGACGTGCGACCACATCTGTATCTAGATATAAGACACGATCAGGAATTTCCGGAACCAAATCAGCAAATAAGCGCAGCATACAATAGGGTGTGTACATTGTGTTCAGATTTGCCGTTGGTAAATGGTTTTGAAACTGCTTAGTAATATCAATCTTGATCACTTTATTAGCAGGATTTTTTGTTTGAACCTCTTGATTGAGGGTATCTACAACAACATCTGGCAATGCTTGAAATTTATGCTTTTTATCATGTATTTGAGCAGTTAAAACATATATTGAAAGTGGTTGATCACTATTTTTTAAAAGCGATAGGACCGAGATTATCAGTCCATCGGCCATGTTCGCATCCCCACAATACAAAACATTCATTTTGCTGTTTCCTCTCTACAAACCAGAATTCTTACATTTATCTCATTGTATCATATGCCCCTCCTTTCAATTAGTATTTACCAATTCATCCGTGACAACAATATGAATGAAACTTCAAAATTACCACGTTTTCTTTTTAATTGGGTCTATTATCGCAGTGCTTTTTCACATTACATTTTAATTTTAAACATAGAACTAATTAACCGGTTACGCAGAATTTTATACCACTTAAACAAAAAGCATTCCATTTCTCGCTCAAAAGGAGTCTAATAATACCATAGCCAAAAGGAAAGAGGCGACGGGAATGAAAATACGACTAGAAGTTGATAACACCCTTCAGGAACCCGAAGTTATCATTAAAGCATCCAATCATGATCCCAATGTTGAAAAAATTAAAAAATTATTAGAAAAAGTTTCTCTTACGAACACCCTGACCTGTTATCAAGGATCAACAGAATATTTTATAAACTTAGACACTATTCTCTTTATAGAAACTGCAGACCGGCGGTTACAAGTCCATACGAAAGATAACATTTATATCAGTAAAGACCATCTTTACGCATTAGCGGATCGCCTACCTGGTTATTTTTTACAAATATCAAAATCTGCACTTATTAATTTATATCAGGTTAACGCATTGAATAAATCAATTTCAAATTGCCTAATATCTTTTCAGAATTCCAATAAACAGATCTATGCATCCCGTCGTTACTACAAACAGCTTCAAGAACGATTAAACGAAATGAGGTAATTATCATGAACACAAAAACAAAATGGGGCCACTGGTTCTGGGGACTATTTTTCTTAGTCTGTGCTGTTATTCTCGTTGCCAGTAAAATGGGCTGGTTTTCTTATCATCTCAATATGTGGACACTAATTCTCACGTTAATTTTAGCGGCCGCCACAATTAAAAGTATCGTTTACTTTAGTGTCCCTGGCACAATTTTTAGTCTTGCCTTTATCAGTATGCTTTACTCAAAACCGCTTGGCATTACCAACTTGGTTCCATGGACCATTTTAGGCGCCGCGCTTTTATTAAGTATTGGCCTGTCATTAGTTTTGCAACCTTTAAAACGACGATCACATCGCCATCATCAACACATTTTTGTAAATGAATCCATCAATGGCGGTGAACATTTTTCTCAAAGCACAACTAGTGATTATGAATCAGACGTTACTGTCAATGTGCGCATGGGTAGTGCAATTCGCTATGTCCAATCTGCCAACTTTCAATATGCTTTAATTAACGTCACGATGGGCGATGCCAAGGTTTACTTTGACAAAGCTGCAGTTATCCAAAACCAGGCCAATATTGAACTCACTGGTAGCATGGGAGATATCGATTTGTATTTTCCTAAAGAATGGAATACACAAATTCAACTTAACTCTTTTATCGTAGAAACATCTGAAGTTGGCCTGAAACCAACCAAAACCGGGCCACTCATTGTGATTAATGGCGATTTTAAAATGGGAGATATCACGATCCATTACGTTTAAGTCCTTTCAAAAAAACAATTGAAGGACAAGTCTACTTCAGAACTGGGAGTGTTACTATGAACAAATTTAAATTATCGGCGCAGACCATCAAATTGTTAATTATCAAGTTTACCGGGACATTTGGCAGTGGCATGTTATCTTTTGCAATCGGCCTATATATCCTTCATCGCACTGGCTCAGCATTAGGCATGGGAATTTCTTTAATTACCGGTCCCCTCGTTTCATTAATTCTGACTCCTTTCGTTGGCTTTATTGTGGACACGTTTAACCATCGCAAAATCATGATTATGGCCCAAATTACGACCAGTCTAGGATTGCTTTTATTCGGATTTGTTTTTCGGTTATGGCCGGCGCAGTACTATCCGGAATTGATTGGCTTAATCATCATTTTACAAATAACCGACAACTTTCTCGGAACAACGCTTACGGCTAGTCTTGTTCAGTTATTTGATTCAGATGAATTACAAAGAGTTAATTCGTTAAACCAGTCCATTTCCTCGTTGGCCTCTTTTTTAGCTCCCGTTGTGGGGGCGTTTGTTTACACCCTTGTTTCAATTGATAGCTTTGCATTTATTGAGATTGGATTTGAAGTAATCGCTTTAGTCACCATTGCTTTCCTTCATTTTTCGAAACCAATCCCAAATTCAACTCCTGAAATTAAAAAAACTGGTTCATCAGAAACAGTTTGGCAGAATTTTCGAACTGGCTTTCAATATTTACGTAACCAGCACCTCATGAGTCTTTTAATAGTTTCAGCTGCAGCCATTAATTTCTTCTTTTCAGCCCTTAACGTTGGCCAGCCTTATCTGCTGGTAACAACTCTAAAACTGTCTAACACCCAGTACGGGGTCACGGACTCGGCCTTTGCAGTTGGGATGTTTTTAGGTGGTATCCTACTTAGTCTATTGAAACTAAAACACCATCCTATTATTATCTCTTACTTAAATATTGCCTTCCTGTCATTTATTTTGATTGCCACCGGAGTTCCAGAGGTGCTGGGCTGGTCATCTAGCTTAAACACTTTATATTTTATCGGTCTAAATGTCTTAAACGGTGGAATATTAGTATTCATCAATACACCGATGAGCACGTATATGCAACAATTAATTCCCCAACATATGCAAGGACGGATTTTTTCACTGGATAGCACCATTAGTATGTTGTTAATGCCAGTTGGGACCCTTATTTTTGGCTTCTTATTCGATCATGTTGCTGCTCTCCCGGTTTTCCTGCTTACTGGGATTGCATTGCTTGTGTTCACAATTTCGATTTTAACCCTCATGCGTAAACAAAAGTTATTAGACCTCCCAGAAAATACCGTTGAACAAGAAATTAAGGAATAAGTTGCTAAACTTGAACTTTTTAATAAGGACTACCAAGTTAACTTATAATCAGATATAATCGAATATGAAGGATAATTCGATTAATTAGTTCAAGGATCACTAATTTTGATTTGATAAAATTTTTAAGATGGAGGATATCTAAATGTATTTAACTTTCGATTGTTATGGGACCCTGCTTAACGAAGAAGGGCTTTACACTAAAGTAGCGGAAATTGCTAACAAAATCGGCGTGGATGGTCAAGTTGCGCGTAACTGGTTTATTAATTATTTAGACGACCGCAATCATATGGTGCCTTACTTAAACTATGATCGGTTAGTTCGCCAGACTTTAACTGAAATGGATAAGCACTTCAACTTGGAACACAAATTTGAAGAAAATTATGTTGAAGTATTACAAGCGATCCGTGACTTAAAGCCATTTCCAGAAGTTATTCCAACTTTAAATAAACTAGTCAAACGTGGCTATCACCTGATTGCCATGTCCAATTCCTCTTGGCCGATTATTCCAGCCAATGTTAAAGCTTTAGAAAACCCGTTTGAAGATGTCATAATTGCTGAAACAACTCACGCGTATAAACCGGATCTAAAATTCTTTCAATACGTTCAAAATAAATATCAATTTACTGCAGAAAATCACATTCATATTGCCCAAGGCTTCGATTCTGACATCGTTGCAACTAACCAAATGAACTGGCCAAGCATCTGGGTAAATCGTGACAACGAAACCCCAGATGGAAACGTGGAACCGACTCATACTGTAAAAACACTTGATGAAGTATTGAACTTAATTTAACTAATTAGTTAATGAAACACTAAAAGCCATCTGATTTCAAAATCAGATGGCTTTTTAGGGTCTACACTTTCTGGTATTGGTGAA
>NZ_JQBD01000060.1 GCF_001437255.1 Pediococcus damnosus
TAGACAAAATCGGGTACGTTTGACAGTACCTCTGATTCAAGAAGGACACTGGAATGGAAAACAAATTACTTTTTATTCACTAGATGACCATGGTTCCAATGATGGGGCACCAACGGATACTGTGACCGATGAATACTGGAACAAGAATCATCCTATGGAAAATCGTAAAGGCTACGTTGCCCGTGGTGGTCGGATGCTTAACTATCGGACGTATGTTGATTTAATGGATTTGTTGGATCGAATTCCATCTACAACAGAAAAGAATATGACGGCAGCCGAAGATACGCGTGATTTTGATGCCAAACATCGGACTTTTGATAAGGCACGGTTGCTTGAAGGCGGTAAAGGAATCATTAATGGTAGTCACTTAGGTTTGATTAATCAGGACCGCCTGCATCTGACTAAACTAATTGCAATGCCTGATTCAGAAGAAGAAAAATTAGATAACGTCACGATTGCTCAATACTTTAGTGACGATCCTCATTTCTTTGGGACGAACTTTTGGTTTATGTGGGAAACAACATTTGCTTTCAGATTGCAAAGCTCTGCCCAAGAATTACGGCGTTACATGCACCAGATGATTTATGAATTTACTCAAATTGAACATTTAGTAGGTGTAAATCGAACCAGATATAATCAGTATGAAAGTATTATGTTACCGTTGATCAATTATTTACGTGATCAAGGCTGCAAGATTGTTTTGAACCGACTAGTAACCGATTGGGAGTTTAAAGATACGACCATGCAAGACGAAATCACGGTTACTGGTTTAACTATGAAAAACACCACCACCGGTAAGGATGAGCACGTAACCATTGATGATGATACAGCGGTGATCTTTACAAACGGCTCAATTACTGATTCCGCAACGATGGGTGACTTCAATACACCCGCACCGGAAAACCCAGACTATGGGGCTGCCGCTAGTCTGTGGAAGAAAGCAACGGAGCGCTTTTACGATTTAGGAAATCCAGATAAGTTCTTTGCCGACCGGGATGCTAGTGAGTGGGTCAGCTTTACTTTGACAACTAAAAATCATTTGTTATTAAATGAAATTACTCGAATTACAACGCAGGTTCCTGGGAACGCATTAAATTCATTTATTTCAACAAGCCCAATTACAGCGCTTGGCAAAAAGGATGTCAATATGTCGATTGTTGTGCATCATCAACCCCATTTCACAACACAAAAGCCCAATGAAAGTGTTATTTGGGGATACTTCCTGTATCCACGACGTCGAGGAGAGTTTGTTGATAAACCATACATTGAAATGACTGGAAAAGAAATGGTTCAAGAACTTATTGGTCAATTATCAAAGGTTGATCCTGGCCCAGGTAACATTCGCGACAAATCTGAACAAATTATGGCGAGTGTGATTAACAGTATTCCAGTTTATATGCCATATGCATCAGCATTATTCAATAATCGAGCTAAAACTGATCGTCCAAAGGTAATTCCAAAGCATGCTACTAATTTGGCCTTCACTGGCGAATTTGCTGAGCAGCCTTATCAAATGGTCTTTACAGAGCAAAGTGCGGTTCGGTCCGGAGAAATCGCTGCGTATCATTTTGCAGGAATTCCAATGGCCAACTTGGTCAAAACACCGCGTTATGATAAAGATTTGAAGACATTAGCTAAAGCAGCAAAGAAAATGTTTGATTAGATTTAAATGAACTAAAAATATTTTTGAAGTTTCAGACAATATTTATGAATAGTTTTCAGAAAGTAAACCGCATAAGGTTTGGATTCTGAAGACTATTTTTTTACAAGCGGTTAGGTAGTAGAATGCTCATAATTCAGAGGGACTGCCTATAATTTATCTAGTGTCCAACAAACACTAAATGAAAAAATACTTTTCCCTTAGTTCTTAAGGGAAAAGTATTTTTGAGTACGATTTAGTTTTTTGTGAAGCTGATCAGAGTTTTCCAGATTTAGTTCTGACACCAACAAACACAAAATCGGCGCCTGAGCTAGACGTTTCACAAATTAAAAGTTGATGGTTTCTTTTAATTAGGCTGGCCGCTTGAAAATCAACTTCATGGTTATCATCTGAAAAATTAATATCATTTAGATCATGTTCCAAACTATCGCTTCCTAATATAGGAGTTAAGGATAGTTGTATTATACAACTTGTTCTTGTCGTTTCAATTCACAGTGAGCGACAGTGAAACTAGTTTCTGCGTCCGTAAGATGAACTTGCCAATTACTTTCCTCATCTAAAACACTGGTGTCAAGCTTTTCAACATAAGCGATTTGGTTTTCGTTGACATAAAGCACCTTATCATCGGTAGTTTGAACTCTAAGTAACATTAAAATTGCTCCTCTCAAATTGTCAAAATAGTTAACTATAAAAAGATTTTAACATGCCGAATAAAAGATTATAACTATCGTGCTTATCAGGGTGATTTTACTTAAGATTAATCTTCAGACGCTATTCTAACTAGTGAATTAAAAAAAGGTTACTAGGTTTACAGAGGTGTTTGAATTATACTAGGGATATGGATAATGTAGGGAAGAGGAACCCAAATGAAAATTTTAATGATTGAAGATAATAAATCGGTGTCTGAAATGATGGGCATGTTTTTTAAAAAGGAACAATGGGATGCACATTTTGCATACGATGGAAATGAAGCAATGGAGATGTTTAATGCATCTCCTGATGATTGGGATATGATTACGTTAGATTTGAATCTACCTGGAAAAGACGGAATGACGGTTAGTTCGGAGATTCGTCAAATATCTCAAACAGTGCCAATTATTATGTTAACTGCGCGTGATTCGGAAAGTGATCAGGTTTTAGGCCTAGAAATGGGGGCCGATGATTATGTTACGAAGCCATTTAGTCCAATTACTTTAATTGCACGGATTAAGGCTCTGTATCGACGAGCACAAATGGGCGGAATCGATGATAAAAGCCAGGAAAATGATAAGACTGAAAACTTTGATGTAAAAACTAATAATTTCAAACTAAGTTCATCCACACGGGAAGCCTATTTGGATGATAAATTGATTCCCGATTTAACTCCCAAAGAATTCGATCTACTTAAGACGCTTGCACAAAAGCCCAAACAAGTTTTTTCACGTGAACAATTGCTTCAACTTGTTTGGGATTATGAATTCTATGGGGATGAACGCACCGTGGATGCCCACATTAAAAAGCTCCGCCAAAAAATCGAGAAGGTTGGCCCACAAGTGATTCAAACGGTCTGGGGAGTTGGCTATAAATTTGATGATAGCAAGGCGGGGGATTAAGTATGAAATTGAAACTCCTGTATCAACAAATGCTGGGTTTTTTTGTCGTTATTTTGACAACAGTAATTGTTTTTGGAATTGCTTTTATCCAATTCTCAAATCGAATGGTTTACCGAGATACTTGGAAACAACTTGAAGGATATGCAGATAGTGTGTTTCAACAATCAGTGGTAGTCAGTACTAGTGGTGATTTTGAAGGCATTCAAATAGCTGGGTTAGAAAGTAGCGAGCGGTTGCTGGCCAATCAGTCTGTTCATTTCACGATTTATAATAAACAAAATACAATTGCCTATCCTAAGAATAGCTATTCTCCGGCCATAAATTCTAAGCAATGGGAAAAATTAAAAAAGGGTGAAATGATCACGACAAGATCGGATCGTCATCTCAATCAGGTTGGTGGGCAAAGGAAGCATACCACCACTGATATTATTAAGCCTTATCGAAACCAAAGTGGTAATTTAATTGCAGTAATTTCGGTAGGCTCACCAGTGGCCAACATTGAATCAAATATGCGGCGAATTCAGCATAACTTGTTGACTGCATTTTTAATTTCCGGATTGGCCGCAATTGTTATTGCTTATGGATTGGCCAAGTATTCGGTATCTAGAATTGATCGGATCCGAAAGGCTGCTCATAAAATTGGTGAAGGAAATTTTGATGTTAAAGTCCAAACTAAGGGCAATGATGAAATTGATGGATTGGCGACGGATTTTAACCATATGGCTAAGTCGTTGAAAGAATCTGATGAAGAAATTAAACGACAGGAACAGTGAAGGCGTGAATTTTTAGCAGACGCGGCTCATGAAATGCGGACACCACTTACAACAATTAATGGATTATTGGAAGGCTTAACGTATGATGCAATTCCTGAGGATAGCCGTGAAGAAAGTTTACAATTAATGAGTAATGAAACAAAACGATTGATTCGGTTGGTGAATGATAATTTAGATTATGAAAAGATTCGAACTAATCAAATCATTTTAAACCGTGGCGATATTCCTGTATATCACGTTGTGAATAATTTAATTGAACAACTGCAGAAAAAAGCCAATGAGGCCAAAGATCAGTTTGTGGTGCATGTGGCAGAAGATGTGCGTGTGTATGCAGATTATGATCGTTTTGTTCAAATTATATTTAATATTATGCAAAATGCGATTCAGTTTACCACTGGAGGAACCATTACAATTGCTGCTCATAATGATGAAACTAAGAATTGTGTAATCACAATTAGCGATACTGGAATTGGCATGTCAGAAACACAAATGAAAAACATTTGGGAACGGTATTATAAGGCTGATCCTTCCCGGAAAAATACTAAATATGGGGAATCAGGTTTAGGAATGGCAATTGTCCATCAACTGGTGAAAGCACATGGTGGTGAAATTGTTGTCGATAGTAAGTTAGGTAAGGGGACCACCTTTACAGTTACGATGCCGCCAGAAAAAAGTAAATAAGAGCAACAAAAAAAGCAATCATTCAAATTTGAATGATTGCTTNCAATTATATTAATAATTATTTAACTGATGGAGTACCGAACCAGTCAATACGACTCTTAACGATATCTTCAATAGCTTTTGTACCAGGTGCAAGTAATTTACGAGGGTCATAACCTTTAATATCATTTTGGTCATGTCCTTCTTCAATGTACTTACGTGTTGCTTTGGCAAATGCCATCTGGCATTCAGTATTAACGTTAACCTTTGCAATTCCCATTGAAATAGCTTTTTGGATTTGGTCCTTAGGGATTCCTGAACCACCATGTAAAACAAGTGGTGTAGAAATAGCATCAGCTAATTCTTGGAGACGTTCGAATTTCAAACCTGTCCAGTTGTCTGGGTATTGGCCATGAATATTACCAATTCCACAAGCAAGGTAGTCAACGCCAGTTGCGTTAAGCTGTTTAGCTTCTTCAACATTAGCTAATTCGCCTTCACCAATGACACCGTCTTCTTCTCCACCAATTGAACCAACTTCGGCTTCAACAGACATGCCCTTAGCATGTGCCAACTTAACGATTTCCTTAGTTTTTTCTAAGTTTTCTGCAAATGGTAAATCGTGACCATCAAACATAACAGAGTTGTAACCAACTTCGATACATTCTTTAGCAGCTTCGTAGTTACCATGGTCTAAATGCATGATAACTGGAACTGTGATGTTCATTGACTTGATGGTTTGTTGAACTAAGTTTAAGCAAAGTTCGTAGCCGCCCATGTACTTAGCAGCTCCCATAGAAGTTTGGATCAAAACGGGTGTACCCTTTTCTTGTGCAGCGCCAAGAATAGCACGAGTCCATTCCAAGTTGTTAGTGTTAAAAGCACCAACTGCATAATGACCTTTGCGAGCTTCAGCAAAGATTTCGTTACCATTAACTAATGACATAAATAAATCCTCCCAAAATATATTACAACGATGTGTAAAAAGTTGCGTTAAACGAACATTTCTATTTTAACACATTTAATTGTGAAAATGCAGTTCCATTTTTATATGACCATTTTATGGAAGAAAGTCTAAAAGTTGGAAAAATCCCGCTTTTGTTTTGGGCTAGACCAATGCTTTTATGAACAAAAAATAAGTGGCTAAATTGTTGAAGTGTCAGGTCCTCAAGGATACAAAAATATAGTATATCAATTAAATTTAATAATTTATCACTTGTAAAAACGATTACGTTACTGTTAAAATGTCTTTTTGTCTTGGTATGGACATTAATTTTAGAGAGAATAAGGAGAATTTATAATGGGTATTATAATTGCACTGATCCCAGCAATTGCTTGGGGCAGTATTGGACTTGTATCTGGGCGTTTAGGTGGAACGGCACCTCAGCAAACGTTGGGGATGACTATGGGAGCCATTGTATTTGCCATATTTACTTGGTTCTTATATCAACCAACATTGACATCTAAAGTGTGGGTTGCAGGTATTGTGTCTGGATTATTCTGGGCAGTAGGTCAAGGCATGCAATTTACGTCAATGAAAAAAATTGGTGTGTCAAAGACAGTTCCATTGTCAACTGGATTACAATTGGCAGGAAATGCACTGGCCGGTGTTTTAATTTGGCATGAATGGAAAACTGGAAAAATGATTACAATGGGAACAGTTGCTGTAATCTGCTTAATTGTTGGAGCCACATTTACTTCGTTGCGTGATAAAAATGATAAAGAACACAACAAAGATGAAGATATGGGTGCAGGGATTCGGGCATTGATTATCTCCACAATTGGGTACATTGGGTATACTGTTATTGTGCGTTTTGCTAATGTGAATGCTAAAGCGGTTATTTTGCCACAAGCCATTGGGATGTTTATTGGAGCAGTTATCTTTGTTGTTATTTCAAAGGCGGCTGTTACAGCTTTCAAGAATCGCCATACATGGGCTAATATGCTTACAGGTATTATCTGGGGAGTCGGAAACATTTTCATGTTCTTGGCAATTCCTCGAGTTGGTCTGGCAATTAGTTACTCACTTGCACAAGCCGGAATTGTTATTTCGACGTTCGGGAGTATCTGGTTCTTGGGCGAACACAAAACGCATCGCGAAATGCAATATGTGGTTTTTGGATCTGCTCTAATTATTGTAGGTTCCACTATATTAGGAATGATGCAATAAATTTGAATTTTAATATGTAGGAGAAACCGATGGCACAAAGCTTTCGGTTTTTTGTTTGCTTTTTATCAAATTGTTAACTTTGGTCACGCTTCAAATTTTAGGAAACGGGTGTATAATGAGTTAGTGAAATACCAAAAATATTAAGTGAGGTAATTAAATAATGGCACATATTTCGTTTGACAGTTCAGCAGTTTCAGAGTTTGTTCATGATAATGAGCTTGCTGAGATGCAACCACTTGTTACAGCTGCAGACAAAGAATTACGCGAAGGAACAGGCGCTGGTAAAGATTTCCGTGGCTTCATTGATTTACCAGTGAACTATGACAAAGACGAATTTGCTCGTATTAAAGCATCAGCAAAGAAAATTCAGGGTAATTCTGAAGTCTTTGTTGCAATTGGTATTGGTGGTTCATATTTGGGTGCCCGTGCAGCAATTGACTTCCTTGGAAATACTTTCTACAACTTGCTTCCTAAAGAGCAACGCGGTGGTATCCCTCAAGTGTTCTTTGCTGGGAACTCAATTAGCTCAACTTATTTAACAGATTTAGTAAACTTGATTGGTGATCGTGACTTTTCTATTAACGTCATTTCAAAATCAGGAACAACTACAGAGCCTTCAATTGCATTCCGTGTTTTGAAGGAAAAATTAATTGCTAAGTATGGTAAAGCTGGCGCTAAGGAACGGATCTTTGCAACAACCGATAAAGCAAAGGGTGCCTTAAAGGTGGAATCTGATGCTGAAGGCTACGAAGAATTCGTTGTGCCTGATGATATCGGTGGTCGTTTCTCAGTACTTTCCGCTGTTGGTTTGTTACCAATTGCTGTTGCTGGTGGCGACATTGACCAATTAATGAAGGGTGCTGCAGATGGGCGTGACGCTTACAAGAATCCTGATGTAACTAAGAATGATGCTTACAAATATGCTGCATTACGTAACATTTTATATCGCAAAGGTTACACAACTGAATTGTTAGAAAACTTCGAACCAACGTTACAATACTTTGGCGAATGGTGGAAACAATTAATGGGTGAATCAGAAGGAAAAGATCAGAAGGGGATTTATCCTTCATCAGCTAATTTCTCAACTGATTTGCATTCACTTGGCCAATACATTCAAGAGGGTCGTCGCAATCTCATGGAAACAGTTGTCAATGTTGACAAACCTACCCATGACTTGAACATCCCTAAGGAAGATAAGAATTTGGATGGTCTTAAGTACTTGGAAGGCCGGACAATGGATGAAGTTAACAAGAAAGCTCATCAAGGTGTTACCTTGGCTCATAATGATGGTGGTGTGCCAGTTATGAATGTTAACATCCCTCAACAAGATGCTTACACATTGGGCTACTTGATTTACTTCTTTGAGGCTGCTGTTGGTGTATCTGGTTACTTGAACGGAATTAATCCATTCAACCAACCAGGTGTTGAAGCGTACAAGAATAATATGTTTGCACTTCTTGGCCGTCCTGGTTATGAAGCTCAAACAAAAGAACTCAACGAACGCCTTGGTAAATAGGACTTTTAGAGTTTTGATAAATTAAGAATAAGGCTAGTTAGAACCAGCAAGTGTAAATTTACTGATTCGAAACTAGCCTTATTTTTTTAGATTTTTATGGCTTAGAAAATAATTTCAACTGGTTTATGTACTTGTAATCGGTTCAATTTTCTAGTAACGTAAAAGCAAAAGTTGTTTAAAAGTCGAAAGGAAAAAGCGTATGGCAAATAGTGAAATTTTTGGTAAGAACCGAACTGATTATTTAAAATTTGGCGGTGTTTATGCTGCTGGGACTTTTTTGGATAATAATATCCAAGCATCAAACTATACAAAAATTGCGTTAGTCCCGACGATTGACACAATTCAAACATGGTCAAAATTATATAAAAAATTCAATCTTGGCGATAGCTATTCAAATGATCAATTCTGGAAGGATCAATCAAAGTATTTGGTGGATGTGACCCAAGCTAAAGAATGGTTAGAGAAATTATTCAAAAAACAGTTTAAAATTACAGCTATCGGTGCCGAATTTCTAGAAGGCGTAGGTAATCGTTCATCAGAAAATTCAGTTCAGTTGACCGAGGCAATTGATTCAGACAATAATTGTTATTATATTTTGCAAAGCGGTTTTCCAGCGCTTGAGGCTAAAAGTAATGCGGTAAAACAATCTACCGAGTTTGCGTATGACCGAGATGTTTTTACTGTGGATAAAGAAAATTACGTTTCCTATGATGAACGTGGTTTGAATACTTTGATTGTGACCATGGTCAAAGAATATTTTGATCGTGATATAACTTCAAAAGAACTTGTCCAGAGGTTACCTGTGTTCAGAATTTGTGGGACGTTTAATGATTATGGGAAGCCAGCAGACACTGGCAATCGGCTCAGTACAATTATTAAAACAACTCATCAAAATGATTTGGAACAGCTTGACGATGCAGCGCAATTAAAATTACTAAAAAATGGGGAACCATTATCAAGCAATGTAGATCGTAGTAATACTTGGAAAGCTAACGAAAAGAAACGACTTGAATGGCTACAAAAGGCCGAACAAAGAGCGTAATTAAAATCTCAATAAATTTATTTATAGTTTGTTTCGAATCTTATTTGAAACAGGCTATTTTTTATTGACTATGGTACATAAATCGCTTACAATAGAATTGATATCAGAATGATATTGAAAGGAGACGGTCAGTTCATGGCGAATGAGAAAAAGGACAAACGTTTTTTATTGCGTTTGGACCAAGGGCTTTACGATCGATTAGCTGAAGAAGCCAATCGAGCCAACCAAAGCGTCAATATGTATATTGTGAGTTTACTGTCGAACAATCATGGAACGAAAAGTTTTGAAAATCGACAGATTATTGGTCAGACTGTTTTGGGAAAAGACCTAAACGTTGACCATGGACTTGCCTTTGTTTCCGGGATCTACTATCGTTATTTAATTAATGATAATGGAAATGTCGATACGACAGCGAAGTATGCTGTTATTGAAGCTAACGGGAATATCTTAACGTTACAAAAAATTTAGCCATTTTGGGGGAGATAAAAGATGGCAAATCAACAAAAGCAGCAATCTGGTTTTTGGGGGCAGATGCAAGCGGCAATGAACGGCGAGTATGTGAACCAGTATCAGCAGGCTCAGCAAAAAGCTATTCAAAACAGACAACATGCAACGCCAAAACCAGATAAGCGAAATAAGCGAAGTAAACGAGATCGGCGCGACAATCATGATAAACCAGAAAGAACAGTTCATGCACGAATGCCAGAAAATCGGAGGAGTCTAAATATGCCATTTGGATTAAGAATTGTACCACAAAATAATCGTGGACTAGTAGAAACATTAGGAAAATATAAACATAGTGTTGATCCAGGTTTTCATTTTTATGTCCCATTTTTTCAAAAGATTAAAAATGTCAGTTTAGCGATGGAGCCTTTAGCATTACCGAATTATTCAATTATTACCAAGGATAATGCGGATGTTTCGGCTAGTTTGACGTTAAACTTTCATATCACTGATCCTGTTAAATATCAGTATGAAAACACGGATTCTGTTGAATCAATGGCACAACTTGTGCGTGGCCATTTGCGTGATATTATTGGACGAATGGACCTGAATGAGGCATTGGGGTCAACTGCTAAGATTAATCAAGAACTAACATTGGCAATTGGTGATTTGACTAACACATATGGGATTAATGTTGATCGAATCAATATAGATGAGTTAACCCCTTCACATGCGATTCAAGAGGCAATGGATAAACAATTGACCGCTGATCGGGAACGAGTGGCCACCATTGCGAAAGCTGAAGGAGAAGCTAAGTCAATCGAATTGACCACTAAAGCAAAGAATGATGCGTTAATGGCGACTGCAAAGGCCGAAGCTGATGCAACTAAGACGCGAGCTGACGCCGAGCGTTATCGAATTGATACTGTCCAGGCTGGGTTGACAGAAGCTACTGACAAGTATTTCCAGAACCAGTCAATCAACGCATTTTCTGATTTGGCAAAATCTGATACGAATCTGGTTGTGGTCCCTTCAGATAGTGCAGATGAGTTTGGCAAATTGCCAGTGGTTGGCAAATTGTTGGGAACTAAGGATAATAAGAAAACAACTTTATAAATCATTCTATTGAGAAGATGATCCGGAGTGTATCTGGGTGATCTTTTTTATTTGTTTTTTAACGATTTTAAAGTAGATTTTTTCATAATAAAAATAAGCCTCAAAACACTGAATTAACAATGCTTTGAGGCTTATTTAGTTCTCAATGATAGCCCGCACGGGGTTCGAACCCGTAGCTCCGCCTTGAGAGGGCGACGTCTTAAACCAATTTGACCAGCGGGCAATTAGTCAATTAGTACTTTTCTAATTTATCGTATTTGGGACCTAAAGTCAATACCCAAGCTCTTAATTAGCCTTTTTTCGTGCTAAAAAAGTTAGATAAATTAAACTGATAAATAGGTAGACCCAATAAACAAATATTGCAATGATAATGTAAGGGACAAATGCGTAAGGCAATAAACTTTCGCTAATTAAACCAAGGATGGCAATCACTGCCCAAATTACCAATTTTTCTTTAGTATCAGCCAGAGCTGCCTTAATTTCTTTCTTATTCATAGGTTAACTCGAGCATATAAGCTTTTTGTTTTAAAACGTGAGCAGTTGTTACCCAAACTTCCCGATAAGTTTTCTTTGGTTTACCAGTATAGGTATTAAAATAATCGAGCAGTGTGCGATATTTATCTACAAAGGCATCAGAAAGCCGATCAACAAGCAACGTTTCGTCAGGAAAATAAATTTCCGGATTAGCAACCTGCATATCATCACTAATATTCAATTGCACGACGTTTGTATATCCCAACGTACTTATACCGGCACGATCAGGATGGTTGTAAACTTGTGATAAAACATTATAGATTGAATCAGAATTTGTAGCCATATTTTCACCTCACAAAACTACCTCCATTGTAGCAAAAACCCCGGTAGTTGTCAGATTTCTATAACTTTTAGATGGAAATAGGCAAAATAGGGGGAAGACTTATTGACAGTTTGCTAGAAAGACGGTAATATTATAGAGGTAATTTAGTGGGCATTCGCCAAATGGTAAGGCCTCGGACTCTGAATCCGTAATTTACTGGTTCGATCCCAGTATGCCCAATAAAATAGATAAATAAAGACCGTTATATCAACATTTCGTTGACGATAACGGTCTTTTAGTTTAATCAAAAAGATTATCTTTATTCAAAGGTGAGCGAATATAACCGGTAATAATTCCCATTTCACGCTTTGTTTTAGAGTCCAATTTTTCTGGATCTGCATCTGGTTTTACATACTTAAAAACGTTTTTTAAAGATTGAATTATCTGGCGATTGGCCAAATAAGAATCACTAATCGCTTGTGATACACCAACTGCAATTCTTGTATAATCTTCGCCTGCTTTTAGCTGCTCTGCAGCTTTAGAAAGTGCGTTTTGCATTTTTGGTAATGTCTCAACCTCAGGATTATTAATTGTTTTAACAATTAAATTATAGAGTTCTTGATACTTCTTATTCATATTTATCCCCCCATGGATTAAAACACTGTTTTAAAACGCATTTATTGTGGGCCTTTTTGAGTAAAATAACAAGTAGCTTGTTATACAGGTATATCGTATTTTTAATAATGTTAATTTTGATAAGAAAATTATTACGGTTTTGGAGTCTATCCTGAATTGAATCCAAAATCAAAATTGCATTATTTATTGTATAAAAAAGGCTTCCTATACAACAAAACATGTGGATACGTTGACAATATTTGAAGATTTATATAAAAATTATGTAACAATTAAATAATAAGTTGTTTTTTTTAATGAAAGCGCTTTATAATAAGAAAAGTAATAGTTGCCTTTCTCAATAAATAAGCCTTGTGGTGATAAGTCAAGTA
>NZ_JQBD01000061.1 GCF_001437255.1 Pediococcus damnosus
GCATTTACACAAGATATTTTACGCTCTCTATTAATGATCTTAGATTTTAATTAACGGTTTTTCTAACTACCATAATTGTAAAAGCGCTGGGTTCCAGGCGGTTTATTAAACAATCGAGTAATTCTGAAAAGCGTCTTAAACGTTTTGAATATTAAGCGCAGTTTAACCTTCATGCTAAAATTTTATACTATTGATTATTATTAATTGAACCCAAAAGGCCACTAGGGTATACCCTAGTGGTCATTTTTGGTCCTGTGCTATACTAGGAATTATAAATGTTCATTAGAACTGTCCAAAAGGAAGTGCTGACAATGGCTAAAATTGGTTATGCTCGCGTGAGTTCCAAGGAACAACATTTAGATCGGCAGCTAGCGGTTTTAAAGGGCGTTGATAAGCTATTCACAGATAAATTGAGTGGGGCCAACACCAATCGACCAGAACTGCAAAAAATGCTCGCCTATGTTCGCGAGGGTGATATTGTCCTGGTCACTGAATTAGATCGCTTAGGCCGAAACAACCAGGACTTAACTAAGATCATGAACACCATTCAAAATAAGGGGACCACCCTAGATGTGTTAAACTTGCCGTCCATGACAGGGATTGCGGATCCTAATTTACGCCAGCTCATGACGAATCTCATTATTGAACTGTATAAATATCAAGCTGAAAGCGAACGTAAGCGGATCATTGAACGGCAGCAACAAGGGATTGCCCTCGCTAAACAGCAGGGTAAATATCATGGTCGGAAACCTCAATATGCCGAAGATGATCCCCGTTTACTACATGCTTTTAAACTTTACCAGACGGGCATGAGTGATGTAGATGTTGCCCGTAATACCGGGATTAAACGGACAACCTTTATCAGATACCGAAAGAAATTCGATGTGCATTGAACCGGTTTACATGAGATAATCAGAATAGATTAGAAGCCCTGAAACAGGCGTAAAATAACAAATGCTTAAAAATGATGCTACTGGAAGTTGGTCGCATCTTTAATTAGTATTTAAATTAAAAATTAGAATCTAAAGGAGAACTTATATAATGACAATACACAAGAATCCTTTAGTTAAGCCCTTTGTCAAATGGGCTGGGGGAAAGCGACAATTATTACCAGAGATAAAACGTTATTTGCCGTCAAAAATTAAAAATTATTACGAACCATTCGTGGGAGGGGGCGCTGTTTTTTTAGATGGCGAATTTACAATTGAAATGCAACACAAAGTAAAAAAATAAACCCATACCGGGTAGAATATGTTTAACGACCAAATCAAACAATTCGAGGTATCCGGTATGAGCTATAAACATCTTACTATAAAAGAACGTGAAATACTTATGTTTTTACGAGCTAAGGGGTTATCTATCCGGGCTGTTGCGTTACGGCTGGGGCGAAATCCAAGCACTATTTCACGGGAGTTAAAACGTTGTGCAGGTAATTATTCCCCAAGCAAAGCAGATAATGACTATCATCAAAAGCGGCAGAATTGTCACAAGAAGCGGCTATTAGACAGCCATCCACAATTACGCCGTCAAATTGTTCATTACATCTTAGATCTGCACTGGTCACCAGAGCAGATTACCGCTCGCTTTAATAAGGAACATCAATGGTGTGTTAGCTACAACACAATTTACCGTCATATCTATCAACACAATTTAGGTGAGAAGTACTCCTCACGTGGTGATACCGGTATTCAGCGCCATCTCAGACATAAACATCGGACTCGGCATTCAAAGAATACTAGACGACATCGAGAAGTACAGACCGACTATATCTCGATCCATGAGCGCCCTGGTTTTATCAACCAGCGTCAACGTATAGGTGACTGGGAAATTGATACTGTGATTGGTCGAACGGGTCACTCCATCCTTTTAACGATTGTCGATCGGCTTAGTCGGCTTACGCTTATCAAAAAGGTTGTGCAAAAGGACTCGCAGGAGATAAATAAAGGCTTAGTTGAACTGTTAGGGGCCATTCCTAAAGAATTTGTTCATTCTATTACACCAGATCATGGGACCGAATTTCTTCATCTTGATGAAATCAGCGAAAGGTTAGGTGTTACTGTCTATTGGCCCGATCCATATTCGCCTGAACAGCGTGGAACAAATGAGAATACAAATGGATTAACCCGGGAATATTTTCCCAAGCGAACAGATATTGATAATTATACAGAACAGGACGTTGAACACTGCCAAAAGCAGTTAAATCAACGTCCTCGCAAAGTGTTAAACTATGAAACCCCATATGAAGTATTTTTTGACAAACCGTTGCACTTAGTTTGACAATTCGCCGTTGCCATTTCTCTGGAAATATGACACACTTTGATTGATGAGACACGAATTGGGGGATGAATGCGGTTTGGATATTTTATACTGTGGAGATGACCACATGTTTTCGGGGTTGATTATTTCAATCCTCTCACTGACAAAACACGCGCAAGAACCACTCAACATCTACATTTTAACTGGACAATTGTATAATCGTCATCAGCAATTTCAAGCGCTGACTGACGATCACGCAGCCTTTTTGAATCAACTGGTCAAGCGGGAAAATGTCGATAGTGGCGTTACCAAAATTGACATTACCACTCAGTTTGAGGCGGATTTGCCCAAGGCGAACATCAACACGTTATTCACGCCCTATAGTATGTTGCGGCTGTATAGTGATTTGGTGCCGCAATTTTCCGATCGGATTCTGTATTTGGACGCTGACGTTGTGTGTCGCCGGCCGTTTGAAGATTTTTATCATCAATCACTGGCAGGAACTGATTTTGTTGGCGTATTGGATCATTACGGTCGTTGGTTCTTCCATCATCAACAGAGAGCATTTGATTACATTAACTCGGGGATGCTCCTGATGAACCTGGATATGATCCGACAAGACAAATTACTGGCCCGCTGCCGGGAATGCTGCCGAAAATGGCCGATGATTATGCCGGACCAGT
This sequence comes from Pediococcus damnosus, assembly GCF_001437255.1. Lineage (GTDB taxonomy): Bacteria > Bacillota > Bacilli > Lactobacillales > Lactobacillaceae > Pediococcus > Pediococcus damnosus. The sequence goes on from NZ_JQBD01000061.1 coordinate 2,940, forward strand.
CCGCGATGAATAAGCTGGCCAAGCACAAGGCTTTTGCCCCTGAAAAATACAATGAGCAACAGGATGTTCAATCTGACACCGTTTTTCAGCATTTCTCCACCCGCTGGAAATTATGGCCGATCGTCCACACGGTTTCGGTCAAGCCTTGGGAAGTTGATAAAGTTCACCAGCAACTTCATTTGCATGAATATGATGATATTTTAGCCGAGTATCAGGAGATTATGGCTGAATTGGATGCTGAAGGGGAATTGAAAACTGAGTGAGGGTGCGATGCGAGATGTGTTGCTCTTAGAATCTTAATGAACGAGCTGATTATTCCTGTTTTTGGAATGATTGGCTCTTTTTATATTTTGTCTTGATTGGATTGGTGTGCAGGAAGTGGAAGAATTATCGATTGGTTGGTGGGGTTAGGGGATTTTGAGATCCCTCCGGCCTTTAAAATACGCTCCGACGCAACTGAGGCTAACTTCTAAGTGCACTTTAATTAAAGTCCCAAACCCAGGGACTTCAATCAAAGTACCCTTAGAAACCGCCTCACCCGTTGCTCGTCGCGCTCTGATTTTTCACATACTCCCTATACAAAGGAGTCGTTTTCACTAACTGTTGGTGGGTTCCCTGGCCCGTTACCCTGCCGTTTTCTATGAAATAAATTTCGTCGGCGTTGGTAATTGTGCTTAGCCTGTGGGCGATCACCAATGTTGTTCGATTGGCCATCAACTGGTCCAGCGCTTTTTGGACCATCATTTCGGACTCGGAATCCAGGCTCGCCGTTGCTTCATCCAACATTAAGATTTTTGGATTACGCAGGAAGGCCCGGGCAATCGCCAATCGTTGGCGTTGGCCCCCCGATACCTTGACTCCACGCTCACCGACTTCCGTGTCCAAGCCCCGAGGCATCTTCTGGACAAATTGCGTTGCGTAAGCCATTTCCAAGACATGCCAAAGCTGTTCATCGGAAAAATGCCCCGGCAAACCATAGGTTAAATTGTAACGAATCGTTCCAGACATGATCGCAGCGTCTTGGCCGACCAGGCCGATTTGCTGGCGCCAATCGGCAAGTTGAATATCAGTAATATTGGTATTGCCAATCGTGATGCTGCCCTCGTTAGGTTCATAAAAACGTTCAATTAAGCTGAAAATGGTTGATTTGCCACCGCCGGATGGTCCGGCAAAGGCAATGACCGAATTGGGTTCTGCCGTAAACGACACGTCGGATAAAATGGGGTGATGCTGATCATAAGAAAAACTGACGTGGTTCATCTGAAGTGTTTGATCGCCAATATCCAAATCCGTTCCAGTCAGACGATCTTCTTCATGAGTTTGCAATAATGCCTGGATTCGAGTGGTTGAGCCACTTGCCTTGGCAACATCAGACATGAATTGGCCGAGAACCGCAAATGGACTAATCATTTGAACCAGGTACATCAGAAATGAAAATAAGGTCCCAATATCAATGGCACCTTCCCGAACCCGGATCGCACCATAGCCCAGAATTCCCAGGACCATGGCCATCATGACCATGCCCATTACAGGTCCGGCAATTGAATCATAGATCGCTTCTTTTAACCCGATGCGATAAAGGCGATACATCCGTTTATCACCGGCTGTTCGTTCTAAGTTTTCTGCGGTAGACGATTTGACTAGACGGACTTCGCCCAGCATTTCACCGGCTTTACCATTGAGATCTGCCAGTGCGTCCTGTCTCGCTCTGGCAACTTTGTGGGATTGGCGGACAATTGGCAGCAGGCAGATCAAGACGAGCGGAACGGCGATAAACATAATGATAGTCATCCGCCAGTCCATGATGAGCATTAAGACCAATGCGCCAACCAGTTGCAGAATCGAAGTTGCGGTTTTGGGAACCGAATTGGCCAACAGTTCCTTGACCTGTGTGGAATCATTGACCAACCTGGACGTTATTTCGCCAGATTTGGTTTGGTCAAAATAACCCACCGGCAGGGTTAAGATTTTATCCCAAAGTGTTGTTCGCAGCTTATAGACGACGTCTTCACCGAAGAAGCCTAAAATACTGCCGGAAAAGGCTCCAATAATGGTACTGAAAACGAATAGTAAAATGACGGCAACGATTAGGCCGACATCCATTGAATGACCGATTGAGTTGATGATCCCCTTGGCGATGCCGGGAACCATCAATTGCATCGCCGTTGCGACAACTCCTAGAAAAAAGCCAAGCAGCAGTTGCCAGTAACGGGGGTGAATTCGGTTGATTAGGCCCATAAATGTTTTAAAGTTAAACTTGGTATTGTTCTTGGACTGAGCTTGCATCAAAATTATCCCCTAAATCCTTCTAATGATGTGTATACATCCATTGTTATCCCAAATATCCTAGCATAGCAAGCCTTAATTTTACACCAATTTCATCATTTAAAGGGCGATTTTTAGTGAATTGCCATTTTTAAATGATGAAATAATGTCATATTTGGGGTAGAATGGTTCTGTTCATGATTTTAACTTCTCGGAAGAAAGGATGACATTGGTAATGACTAAACGGACATCAAAAGTGTTTACGTATCATGATTTTGATGATGACGTGGTCTTTACCAAAAATCAAAATGCCACCATTCCTGAGGGCTACATTTGGCTGCATCAAAATTGGTTTTACCGCGTAACGGCGACGGTCGTCTACTGGGTGGCGGTTGTTGTCAGCTTCGTTTATTGTCGGCTGTATTTGCGGACGTCTTTTCGAAACAAACGGTGTCTGCGCACCCAAGGCAAACGGGGCGCCTTCATTTATGCCAACCATACCCAGCCGCTGGGGGATGCACTTTTACCGATGCTGGTCGCAATACCCCGGCGGGCGTATCCGATTGCGGAACCTGCCAACCTTGGTATTCCAATCGTCGGTCGTCTCTTGGCGATGGGTGGTGCGTTGATCCTACCCGCGAAATTATCACAAATGATCCAATTCCAGCGGGCGATGAATGCTCGATTGGACCAGCATCAACGAGTGTTTATCTATCCCGAAGCCCATGTTTGGCCGTATTACACCAAGATTCGTCCGTTTCCAGTTGGCGCATTCCATTATCCAGTCGCTGCCGACCTGCCCAGCTACAGCATGACGATTACATATCAAAAAGGCCGACTGTTGAGCCGACCCAAGCAGGTGGTATACTTCGACGGTCCGTTTATGCCGGACAAGTCACTTCCGCGTAAACAACGCCAACAAAAACTCCACGATCAGATTCATGCCCAAATGGTGACCCGCAGTCACCAAAGCAACGTGTCATTTATGACCTACCAGCATCAATCACATTAATTTAAGGGGGATTCATTATGGAAAATCAAACCGTGCCAATTTTTTACGCTGTCGATGACAATTATGCACCTTATCTGGCAGTTTCACTGGCTTCACTGGTCGCGCATACATCACCGGACAGGCATTACCAGGTGATTGTGTTGTGTGATGATCTCAATACCGACAATCAAGGGCGGCTTAAAGCCTTTGAAACGGACAACCTCAAAATTCAGTTTGTTTCAATTAATGACCGCTTGAAGCAAGAAATTACTGATAAGAATAACAAACTACGCAGTGACTACTTTACCTTTACAATTTATTTCCGGCTGTTTATTGCTGAATTGTTCCCCAAATTGGATAAGGCGCTCTACCTGGATGCGGACACGGTGGTTTTAAAGGACGTGGGTGAATTATTTGATACCCAGCTGGGGGATAACCTGGTTGGCGCAGTGCCGGATCACTTCATCGGCCACACTCCGGAAATGATTGACTATGCTGAACAAGCCGTTGGGATTGATTCACAGAAATACGTTTGTTCCGGCGTGTTGTTGATGAACCTGGCTGAAATGCGCCGTTTAAAATTCGCTGAACACTTTTTGCAGCTCTTGAACAAGTACCATTTCAAGTGTTTGGCCCCGGATCAGGACTACATGAATGCCATCGCGAGAAATCGAATTTATTATTTGAACCCGTCATGGCACATCCAAATCACCACGCCACAGGATGTTGACCCCTGGCTGATTCACTATAACTTATTTGCCAAGCCGTGGCGCTATGATGATGCCCCTCGACAAAGCTATTTTTGGACCTATGCCAAACAAACCGATTACGAGACCATGTTAAAACAGCAGCTCGCAGATATGAATCCTAAAGAAGTTGCCCGTGATCAGAAGAATCAGTCCGATTTGATGCAATTAGCCGTTGATATTATTAAGACCCCAACGACATTTTACGCCATGGCCAAGCAAGGAGTAAAAATTGCCCTATGACTTTTACACCGGTAAAGCTTGGCGAGCGTGACAAAGTGATTCAAAACATTGCTGAAAACGTCCGTCAGGGAAAATTTAATCAAAAAGTCGAACTACATGATCCAGTACTGACACTTACCGAGCAGCATGAGGTGTTGGACCACTTCTTGAAGCTTCACCAAACTAAACGTTATCATTGGCGGGCAGCCGAAGTCCGGTCGGTCATGAATATGGCTGCGAGGATGATGAATCCCAATTTAAAAGTTGAGGGGACTGACAATTTAAAGGCATTGGAATGGCCGGCAATCATTACCTGTAACCACTTTTTTAGCCCGATTGACAACCTGCTGGTTCGATTAGCCCTGAATCAACCTGATTTGTCGGTTGTCGTTGAGCTCACCAACCTTAAAATGCCCGGGATGCTGGGATTTTTTATGACATACGCTGATACGATACCTGTCAGCGACAGCGTCAATTACATGGGCAAGGGGTTTATTGCCCTTTTGCAAAGTAGCTTGGCACGCAAACAGTCAATTCTAATTTATCCGGAACGGGAAATGTGGTTCAACTATCGCAAACCGCGGCCGCTTGAACGGGGAGCGTACTACTACGCCGTTAGATTGAATGTGCCAATCGTGTCCTGCTTTGTTTCGATGGTTGACGCCCCGACCAAATCGGATCCGCATGGCATCAATTATACGGTCCATGTGTTACCGCCAATTTATCCGGATGCGGTCGAAAAGTCGGCCACATCACAGCGGGAAGCTACCGAAAAGATGCGCCAAATTGATTACCAACAAAAAGTTGCTGCCTATGAAAAGGCCTATGATCGTCAATTCACTAAGGATTTTAGTCCAGACGACATTGCTGGTCATTATCAATAACTAAATGGACAACAAAAAGGCATGACCGTGAACAAAATGATCTTTCATTCACAGTCATACCTTTTTTAGGATCGAATAACGAATTAGTTAGGTAGATTGCAAATTTAATCCGAATTTTTGGACAAATTTGCAATCTACCTATAGTTTAATCTATGAAATCAGAAAAAGTATACTAGTGGAAAAGTATATTTAGCGACTAGTATACTTTTTAAAATGCTTGTTTATCAGTGATTATAGGCCAATTATCATAAGTATACTTTTGCACTAGTATACTTATGACTGTTTTCTCTGATAAATGCTGTCGAAGATTTCTCTCTCTCTATCTGAAAGCGTGTTTTGCTTATATGCCTCAACAGCGCTTTCTACAAGTTCATACATTTTCACGTCTTTAATGTAAGCTAGACTCTTTATCGTGTCAAAAACAGGTGGATCGACCCTTAGGCTTTTTCTGTCCGCTGCGGAGTATTTAGTAGTTTTTTGTTCATCTCTGGAATCATCGACTGTTTTTTTTATGTTCACTTCGAAGTGATCAGCATCTTTTTTAATCAAGGCCATCAGCACTTATCTCCTTTCCAAGTGGTGTTAGTTTTTTGCCATTGAGATATTTTGGCGTGTAGACATAATCGTCAGCAATATCTCCTTTACTTTCGAATTGGTCTATTCTTTCCATTAATTCCGCGTAAAGATCGGAAAAGAGTGCGAACATAGCACGATCGTGGTAGTCTTCAAACTGAACTCCGTATTCACCATAATTTTCAAGGCGTAAGTGACTTTTGATAATGGCATTGAATATATTCTGTTTACCAAAATATTTAACGGTCTTATCAACAATGAGCTGTTCAACCGTGTGAGTTTTGTCAAGCATGACTAACAGTATTCCCGCGACCTGAACATTAATCTCGTCGCTGAAGTCATCGTATAGAGTTTGAAGATAAGTGTTGGTTAGTTCCTTTGAACCCTCAAATGCGAATCTCTTGGTTTCTTGCACAACAATTACATAGTCAGTTGCAACCATTATGTTGTCGACTTTTATATCTGTTGCTGGTGGAGTGTCTATAAAAATAAAGTCATAGTCGTCTTTGATTTTATCTAGTAATTTTTTGAAGTAAAAGGTTCGTTCGTGGACACCCTTTATATGGTCGGCTACCCATGTGCCCCAGTTTCGAAAATCAGAATCTCCTGCAATGGCATCTAGATTTTCTGTTAGATGCGTGATTCCCTTACTTAGATCCTTATCATTTAAGCATCTTGTTATAGAAGCGGGCCAATTTGATTTATTAAAGGTCATACCGAGCATGAATGTACTGTTTGCTTGGAGATCCATATCAATATGTAAAACCTTTTTATGGAAAACGGTGGCAAGAGTGATTGCGAACATCACATTATTGGTCGTCTTGCCAACGCCCCCTTTTTGGTTGCTTAAAGCGATTACGTACGTCATTGATAACACTCCTCTCATAAGTATACTTCTGCTACAAATATAGTATACCATATTGAAACCTGAAATCAAGCTTTTTTATCAAAAGTATACTAATGTAAAAGTATACTAATATACTCTTATACTTTTACATTAGTATACTCGTGGATTTGTGGATTAATATACTAAAAAACATCAAAAGTATACTTTTGATGTTTTTGTTTACATTTTCTTTGTTATGGTGTATGGTTACCTTAAATAAAAGAAAAGCGCCACCCAACGGCAATTGGGAAGCACTCGACAAAAAAATCTTTTTCATTCAACTAAAGAGATTATACCAGCAAAATGGTAAGATGTCGAGAATGGTGTGATTTCAAAACGGTAGGGGACAAGCTGCCGGGTAAAAACAAAGGGGACACGTGTGGTGAGCGACTTCTGTGCAAATTCACTGGATCTAGTTAATTAGATCCGTAGGCGGTAATTTAAAAATTTAAAAGTTTATTCGGGGGTAGTCGGACTACGTCCACCTTAAGCAACTTGGCATAACGCTAAGTTGCTTTTTTGTCTGCGCTTTTTCGGTTTCTATGTCATTTCTATTAAGCTAACTTAGGTGTTTATTTTGAAAGGAGGTGAGCTCACCATGTACGATTTAAAGACGGTTCAGACTGCACAAAAGCTGGTATTACACGATTCATTACATACCTATAAAGTTAAAAATAGTCGTTCTAATATTGCCGGACAAGTGATGGAAACTCCTACAAAAAAAGGGGCCATTGCGCTCTTCAGCAGTAAAGATTCAATGCAAAAAGCACATGGTGTGGTTATCACCTCTTTTGAAGCACTTGACGCCATCGCCGATCGTATGACTCACTGGACGCCCAATACATTCAACTGGCTTGGCTATACGCAAAATCGGTCGAGTGTTCGGGGACACCGGGAAGCTAACTTAGCTCAGATTAATACCTTGGTCGTTGATATTGATTTTGCCGACGCACAAGAACGAGACGCGCGTGAGCAAGAGGTCTTGGGGGCCGTAACCGTTGCTGACTTATTCATTCCCACGATGATTTTGCGGACTACGAAGGGATTCCATATCTACTACGTTTTTGATCAGCCTATGTTTTTGCGGAAAACACGCGGTCAGTTTCCAGTCTTAAAAGCAGCCCAAAAAATGTCGAGTTTTGTGCGGCAGTGGATTCAAAAACGAGTGGCGGGGGTCGATGTCGGCTGCAATAACTTTGGAATTTTTCGAATTCCCCGGCAAGACAATCTAGTCTTTTTTGATGCACATATGTTGGTCCAGGTGAGCGCTCTGATGAAGTGGTCACAATATTATGCTGCCCAAGTTCCGGTTACGAAGCCGGATAAACGACAGGTGATTTCTCTAGCCCCAGATGAAGGTCGGCAGGTTGACCAAGCTTGGTTTAAAGCCTTATTGAAAGTGACAACAGTCAAATCAGGTCAAGGTTTAGCCCGTCACAACACGGTTTTGACGTTAGCTTTAGCGATGTATCAGTCAAAAATCTCGCAACAACGTGCGAGAGACGTGCTTGACGTCTTCAATTCAAATCTACATGATCCGTTGGCCGATCGCGAAGTTGTACAGTGCGTGAGAGACGCCTATTCAGGTAACTATCGGGGGGCAGCACTGAGTTATGTTCAAGGACTATTGGATCAATGGGTGCCTAATTTTTCAGGTAAAGTTGTTGCTGGGATTGGCTGGCATAAATTTGCTAAGCCGCGTGCCGAACGACAATACAGTCATGCCCACGAATGGCGTAACGATGTGCTTGCATTGATTAATCGAATGGGTGGTTCTGCCGCTTCGGTTGCCATGTCAACGCGTCAAATTCAAGCTGAATTAGGGATTTCTCCGGCGAGTTTGAATCGGGTTATGAAGCAACTACAAGCAACTTCGCAATTGAAGCGGGTGCAGCGTGGTAACCAGCCAACTTTATTGACGACGGTGACCATGTTATTTAAGTCGGCTATGGTGAGCCGTCAGGCTCAAAGTCAAGCGTGGACAGGGTATTTAACGACACTAATGCCAACTGTAAGCAAAAATGTTTATGAGCCAACAGTTGGTACTTTAACTGAGATACAAGCGGTGAGTGGTGATTCAGAGCCACCGTGGGGAATGGAGACGAGAAGAAGAACGGGGTGAAAAGTGCTGCTATCAATTGCCATAGGTATATATCTAGAATAGGCTTGTTGCTGTGTGAGGGTATTGTTAGTTTGGTGGTTTGTTGGGGAACTCACAAATATATCTTGGCAAATTTTAGGAAGTGCGGTAAACTATAGTCAGTCAAGGGGAACGTATGTTCTTGATGTGGCAAACTTAATAGTTTTATTATGTTTTGTGTTGTCAGTATTGTCTGACTGTGCTATTTTAAAGTTGTAAAGCAAATAGCACGGTGCCTGTTGATTTATTTATCAGGGCACAAAAAAAGAGGGACCAGCTCCCAAAGTCTTTTCAAGAATTGGCGTTCTTGAAAAGATGGCGAAGTTTGTGCCGCATAACGTGGTATTATCACGTTGGCGACCGTTGCCCTCCTGACACAGCCTAGATGTCTTGTAAACGATAGGCCATGACGAAACTCATTATATCATTGACTGGGCGTTCTTTCGATACTCTTGTTTACGAAATTGAGAGTATTCGAGAGAATACTTGTGGATGGTTAATTTTAACGTGTTTTTTTAACGGGTTAAATGGGTTCGGTGTGTTCAATCAAAACAAGACAATACTGACGCTGTACTTAAGTCGGGGGGTCTCACGCTAGCGCGTGGGGCCCCTCTTTTTGTGTCCTGACAAGTAAATCAGGAAGTTTGTCAAATGGTGTTGAAGGATAGT
>NZ_JQBD01000062.1 GCF_001437255.1 Pediococcus damnosus
TTGACCATCTAGGAAAACCTTACACTAACTTTTTTTACTATTTACGGTTGTTTTCGACCAAACTAGATCTAAAATCTAGTACACAGGGAATTCCGAGTAGTTTGAAAAATGAATTTATTATCTCTGGATTGTTAGGCATGATTCAAGACTGGTTGGCTCAGGGGATGATTTATACCCCTCATTTTATAAGCACGAAAGCCTATGAATTGTTACATCAAAAAGATTCAGAAAAAGTTGATGTCAGTGATTTCTTTGTTATTTAAGGTATGAGTTGATTTTATTGGCTTTTTTTGATATTATTATAATGTTGTATTTGTGGCTTCCACAGCTACAACCGCTCGGCTTGAGTTTTAAGTTCTAAATTAGGCACTTAAAGCTGGCGAGTATTAGAAAATGAGGAGGTGCACACTGTGTACGCAATTATTGAAACTGGTGGTAAACAACTTAAGGTTGAAAAGGGTCAATCTATTTTTGTTGAGAAACTCAATGTTAACGAGGGCGACAAGGTTACATTTGACCAAGTCTTATTCGTTGGTGGCGAATCAACAAAGATTGGCTCACCAATCGTTGATGGCGCAACTGTTAATGGAACTGTTGAAAAGCAAGGCAAAGAAAAGAAAGTAACAACTTTCAAGTACAAAGCTAAGAAAAATCAACATACCAAGAAGGGCCATCGTCAACCATATACAAAAGTTATGATTGATGCAATTAATGCTTAATTTTGGTGATTACCGATGATCAAAGTAACAATTAAGTTGAACAGCAAAACGGGCGTTGAACAATTTAAAATGATTGGGCACGCTGATTCTGGCCCATATGGACAGGACATCGTTTGTGCGGCTGCTTCAGTACTAGCAATTAATACAATTAATAGTGTTGAGCAGATTGTTGGTGTAAAACCTGAAACGAGTGAGGATTCTGAAAATGGTGGTTTATTAACTGCTAAGTTTTCGTCAGACCATAGTCGAGATCAGCTTTTACAGATGCAAGCAATTTTGAGAAGTTTTGTGATTGGTATGAATGATGTCGCAAATAATTATTCGCAATTTATAAAAGTGAATATTCAAGAATAAATATTCGGAGGTGTAAAGCTATGTTAATGAATTTACAATTCTTTAGTCATCATAAGGGTGGTGGTTCCACCTCTAATGGTCGTGATTCAGCAGGTCGTCGTTTAGGTACAAAACGTGCTGATGGTCAACCCGTTAAAGGCGGTATGATTATCTATCGTCAACGTGGAACACATATTTACCCTGGAGCAAACGTTGGTCGTGGAAATGATGATACATTATTTGCATTAACTGACGGTGTTGTACGTTTTGAACGTAAGGGACGTGACAAACGTCAGGTTTCTGTTTATCCTGCTGCAGATGCAGAATAGTTTTAATGCAAAGAATCAGAACGACTGAGTTCTGGTTCTTTTTTTGTCAAAAATATTTATATTTATGACAGACTAAGTTTAACTTAACTTGCTTTTGGGTTACTGATATTGCTATAGTTAGGTGTAAAATGAATTTTGGAGGTAAAAAATATGATTTCGACTTCAGATTTTAAAAATGGTCTAACGATTCAAGTAGACGGCGGAATTTGGCGAATTGTTGAATTTCAACATGTAAAACCTGGAAAGGGCAGTGCCTTTGTCCGAACCAAGTTAAAAAATTTACGAACTGACGCGGCTCAAGAAAAAACATTTAGAGCTGGCGAAAAGATGGAACAAGCTATTATTGATACAAAGAAAATGCAATATTTGTATAATGATGGTGATAACTATGTGTTTATGGATAACGTTACCTATGAACAATTGGAAATTCCTAGTGAAAAATTAACTGAAGAAAAAAATTATCTTGTTGAGAATATGGAAGTCAGTGTTATTATGTTTGGTGAAGAAACTCTTGGTGTTGACTTACCTAATACAGTTAATTTGAAAGTTACTGAAACAGAGCCTGGTATCCGAGGCGATACAGCAACTGGTGGTTCAAAATCAGCAACTTTGGAAACCGGATTAACTGTCCAAGTACCGTTTTTTGTCAACCAGGATGATGTATTAATTATTAATACAACTGATGGGACTTACGTTTCACGGGCATAATTGGTAGGAGGTTTGTAGAATGGCAGAAGATAAATATTTAGCACTGGCAGAGCATAAACCAACTCTGGGTGAGATAAAGATTGCGCCAGAAGTTGTGTCAATTATTGCTGGAATTGCCGTGGGTGAAGTTGACGGTGTGCATTTAAGTAGTAGTGGTTTGAGTGAAAGCGTAACTTCCTTTTTGACACGAAATACAAAGGCACAGGGTGTAAAACTCGGATCAAGTGAAGGTAAACTTCGGGTTGATGTTTATGTTTACTTAGACTACGGTACTTCAGTGCCAGATGTTGCTAAAAAAATTCAAAGTAAAGTTAATCAGCAGTTATTGTTCATGACGGAACTTGAGGTCACAGAAGTAAACATTCATGTAGAAGGGATTATTCCGGCCAAAACAACTTCAACCGTTGATCCTGATGATATTTTTGCGGAAAATGATGGTGACAAAAAGTGAGTTTAAATCGACATCAAATTCGAGAAGCTGCTTTTCAAGTTCTATTTGCGCTAGGTAGTAACTCTGACGCTTCGCATGAAGAACTTTATCGACAAGTTTTGGATGGCTATCATGATCAAGATGAGCCTCCAGCATATTTGGTTCAGTTAGTTGATGGCGTTTTGGAACATCAATCTGAGCTTGATGAAGAAATCAGTAAATATTTAAAGAAAACGTGGTCAATTGAACGGTTGGCACGTACGGATCATCTCATTTTACAAATTGCTTTTTTTGAAATCAATTATGTAGAAGAGATTCCTGGAAAGGTAGCCGTTAATGAAGCTTTGGAGTTAGCTAAAAAGTATGCTGACGATACTGATAAGAATTTTATTAATGGTGTTCTTTCAAACAAACTAGATTAATAAAACCAGAAAAAACAAATTGTTTTTTCTGGTTTTTTCGTATTTTCTATTATGCTAAACTAGGTAGGTAAGAATAAACGAAAACGAGGTCATATTATGGCAACAATATTAGATGGAAAAGCGCTTGCAGCTGAAATTGATAAAAATACAATGTTGGAAGTTCAAAAGCTTTCTGATCGTGGGATCACTCCTGGATTAGTTGTCATTTTAGTTGGTCACGATGAGGCTAGTCAACTTTATGTCCGTAATAAAGAACGGCGCGCTAAAAAAATGGGCTTCCATTCGGTTATTAGAAATTTACCAGAAACGATTACTGAAACGGAATTGATTCAAATTGTCCAAAAATACAATACGGATCCTACGATTAATGCCATTTTGGTGCAACTGCCTTTGCCGGCCCATATAAATGATTTTCACGTTACAATGGCAATTTCACCACAAAAGGATGCAGATGGGTTTCATCCACTGAATTTAGGAAAATTAATTTTGAATCAAGCAAATCAAACTCCGGTTGCATGCACACCCTCAGGAATTATGGAATTTTTCAAGGCTTATAATATTCCTTTGGATGGTAAAAGAGCAGTGGTAATTGGAAGAAGTGCAATTGTTGGAAAGCCAATGGCAGCTCTTTTGGTTAACGCAAATGCAACAGTAACAGTTGCACATAGTCATACGACCAATCTTTCTGAATTAACTCGCAAAGCAGACATTTTGGTGGTTGCAGTCGGAATTGCCCATTTTATAAAAGCGGATGATGTTAAACCAGGTGCTGTAGTTATTGATGTCGGAATGGATCGAGATGTTCAGCATAAGTTAGTTGGAGATGTTGATTTTAAAGAAGTTGAGAAAAAAGCTGCCTACATAACACCGGTTCCTCGTGGTGTGGGACCAATGACGATTACCATGTTAATGGCGCAAACAGTTTCGTTAACTAAATGGAGTAGTGAGCAAGATGGATAAAGAAAATTATTTAACGGTAACGGCTCTTACAAAGTATATCAAACGTAAATTTGATGTGGATCCATATTTAGGTCGTATTTACCTGGTAGGAGAAATCTCCAACTTACGAATTCGACCGCATGCGCATCAATATTTTAGTTTAAAGGATGATCAAGCTAAGATCAGTGCCATTATGTTTAAGTCAGCCTTTGAAAAGGTGAAGTTTACACCTGAAACTGGAATGAAAGTGTTGGTTACGGGTCGGATTTCGGTTTATGAACCAACCGGTAGTTATCAAATTTATATTGATAGTATGGAGCCTGACGGTGTTGGGGCCTTATATCAAGCTTATGAACAGCTAAAAAAGAAGCTTAGTGCTGAAGGCTTGTTTACAGCACCAAAACAGCCATTAGTTAGGTTTCCCAAGCGAATTGCCGTGGTAACAAGTCCTTCTGGAGCTGTAATTCGGGATATTATCACAACAACACGGCGGCGGTTTCCGATTGCTCAACTTGTCTTATTTCCTGCACAAGTTCAGGGTACAGAAGCAGCTAAAGAAATTGCTGCGCGAATTCAGCAAGTGAATCAACTTGGCAACTTCGATACTCTTATCATTGGACGCGGTGGGGGTTCAATTGAAGATTTGTGGCCATTCAATGAGGAAATAGTTGCACGAGCAATTTTCGAAAGCCAGATTCCAATTATTTCATCCGTTGGCCATGAAACTGACACAACGATTGCAGATCTAGTAGCGGATGTTCGAGCAGCGACACCGACTGCAGCGGCGGAACTTGCTACGCCTGTTTTGAGTGAGGAAATTTTGAATTTAGCTCAGCGACGGACACGAATTTTCAACGCGTTTATGAATCAGTTAAAAAAAGAGCGCCAAAGCTTAAATCGTTTGAGTCAGTCATATGTTTTTCAAGACCCACGACGTTTGTATGAGGGATATGTTCAAAATGTTGATTACTTAAATGACAGTTTGAAACAAAATATGGTAGCGGCTTTGAATCACTATGAGAATCAGTGGACAAAAATTAATCAACGATTGTATTTAAATACCCCACTAAATCGAATTAAACAAAATGAGCAAGTAGTTCTTAATTTACAAACAAGATTAAGCAGAGCTATTCAGGCCGTTTTCACCACTAAATCGACCCAGTTACAGCATTCAATTACTTCATTGGATTACTTAAGTCCTTTAAAAATTATGGGCCGTGGCTACAGTTATGTAACGAAACAGGATCGCGTGGTTAAACAAGTTTCAGAATTACAAATTGATACAGAAATTGAGTTACATTTGAGCGATGGAACCGCTCAGGCAAAAATAACTGATATAAAAGATGGAGGATTAAAAAATGACTGAAAAACAAACGGCTGAAAAACCAACTTTTGAAGAGAATTTGAAATCACTTGATGAAATTGTCACTAATTTGGAAAAAGGTGATGTTCCGTTGGAAAAAGCATTAAATGAATTTAAACACGGTGTGACGCTCAGCAAGGATTTGCAGGATACTTTACAAAATGCAGAAAAGACGTTGACCAAAATGATGAGTGAAGATGGGCAAGAAGTACCATTTGAAACACCAGCTCCCAAAACAGAGGCCGATAAAACTAATGAGTGATACAATAACCAAAACTTTTATTCAAGAAAATACTGTTTTATTGAATGATTATTTAAAACGTCATCTACCCGAAGATATTGCGAATGAACAATTAAGTTCGGCAATGCAATACTCTGTTTTAGCCGGAGGGAAAAGGCTGAGACCGTTACTGTTATTAGCGATGGTAAAAACCTTTGGTGGTTCTATTAATGAAAGCACATTGAAAGTTGCAGCGTCTTTAGAATTATTGCACACCTATTCGTTAATTCACGATGATTTACCCGCGATGGATGACGATGATTTGCGACGAGGGATACCAACAAATCACAAAAAATATGGTGAAGCTGTGGCGATTTTAGCTGGAGACGGGTTATTAACTTTGTCTTTTGAATGGTTAGCCACAGCCGGTTTAAATACGAATACGACGGTCAAACTAACAAGAGATTTGGCACAGGCTGCTGGAGCAGCTGGAATGGTTGCTGGTCAGGTCAGCGATATTTTGGGTGAAAATAAACAGTTGACGTTTAAGCAGTTAAAACAGTTACATCGCCAAAAAACGGGTGCCTTGATTAAATATACAGCATTGGCTACAAATGATATTGTGAATCCTGAAGTCGATAATCAAAAGCTTTTAATTCAGTTTGCTGAAAGCTTTGGACTGGCTTTCCAAATTTATGATGATTTAGAGGATGTCGTAGGGACACAGCAGGCACTTGGAAAAGCGGTTCGTAAAGATGCTAACGAACATAAAAATACTTATCCTGGCCTGAGGGGGGTACCACAAACAATTCTTGATTTAAAAAAATGTGTCCAGTATTGTCACCAAGCACTTTCAAAACTTGAAAAAAATCACGTTTCAACGGAATTATTGCAAGGTTTTTTGAATTATTTTCAGTTAGATGAGGAAGAAAAATGAAAAAAGAACGGGTAGATGTTTTATTAGTGTCACAAGGGTTGTTTGATACGCGCGAAAAAGCTAAGCGAGCTGTTATGGCTGGTGAAATTCTAGGTGAAAATGAGGAACGTTTAGATAAGCCTGGAAGTAAAATTTCAGTGGATACTGAGCTCCATTTTAAAGGGAAACCAATGCCTTACGTCAGTCGTGGTGGTCTGAAGCTTGAAAAAGCCTTAAAGGTTTTTAAAATTAGTGTCCAAGGGAAGACTGTCCTAGATATTGGTTCCTCCACAGGGGGTTTTACAGACGTTATGCTTCAAAATGGGGCTAAAATGAGCTATGCGCTGGACGTTGGAACAAATCAGTTAGTTTGGAAGTTACGTGAAGATCCACGAGTTGTGGTGATGGAAAATACTAATTTCCGCTACGCTAAGTTGGCTGATTTCACACACGGCCAACCTGAATTTGCTTCAATTGATGTTTCTTTTATCTCGTTAAAATTAATTTTACCTGCTCTTAAACAAATTATTAAACCAAATGGCAGCGTGGTTGCTTTGATAAAGCCCCAGTTTGAAGCCGGTAAAGATAAAGTTGGAAAGCATGGCATTATTCGTGATCCTAAAGTCCATGAAGAAGTTTTGAAAAATACGCTTAATATGGCAGTTGAAAATGGGTATAATGTGGTAGGCTTAGATTTTTCACCGATTAAAGGTGGCGAAGGAAACATTGAATTTTTGATGCACATCGTTTCCACTGATGAACCAGCTAAGATTGAAGAATCGGTTTCAATCACGAAAACTTTAGAAGCCGCTTATGCACAATTAAATCAGTCAAAAGAGAATTAGCAAGGGGTCGATCAGCATGAAGAAAAGTGAACGACAGCAACAGATTCGGGAGCTTTTAACCAAAAATGATGTGCAAACGCAAGAAGACTTGGTTACGTGTTTACATAAAAACGGTATCCAAGTAACGCAAGCAACCGTTTCTCGTGATATTCGAGATATGCAATTAATCAAACTACCTTCAAAAAATGGCGGCTATCATTATGCATTACCACCAAAAAAAGATGAGAACATCAAATTGCGATTAGCGCGGACACTTAAGGAATCAGTTAAGAAAATGACTAGCAATGCAACGTTTATTTTCTTGGAATTGCAACCAGGAAGTGGGCCAGTAATTGCCAGTTTATTAAATCAGCTAAATAGTGACGATATCTTGGGCGCAATCAGTGATGACGGTTCGGTATTAATTGTTACTAAAAGTGCTGAGGGTGTGACAAATATTAAGCAATTGATTACGGATATGCGCGCAGAATAGGTATTTGATATGAACAATTTAATGAGGTGAAAAAATGTTACAAGAATTGGTAATTCGAAATTTTGCTATTATTGAGAAACTAAACATTGAATTTAATTCAGGGATGACGGTTTTAACTGGTGAAACGGGTGCTGGAAAATCGATTATCATTGATGCTGTTGGTTTATTGGCCGGTGGAAGAGGGTCTACTGATTTTATTCGCAAAGGAGCTAAAAAAACTGTTTTACAAGGGATGTTTAGTTTAAGCAAAAATAGCGAAACACTAGAATTATTAGATCAATATGGAATTGATCATGCCGATCCAACCCTCATTTTGCAACGCGAGATTCAAGCGAGTGGCCGAAACGTTTGCCGAATTAATGGATCATTAGTAAATACCACAATTTTAAAACAAATTGGTGAAACTTTGATCGATATTCATGGGCAAAATGAGCATCAAGAATTAATGCAAGCAGATAAACATTTGGGAATGCTTGATGAATATGCGCGTGTTGAAGTTCAGCCTCTGTTAAAACGTTATCAAACTTATTTTGAACGTTATCAAACTCTAAAAAAGAAATTCGACCAAAAAAAAGCTCATGAAAAAGAGTGGGTTCAACGAGTGGATATGCTTAAGTTTCAGGTTAAGGAAATAGAAGACGCTAATCTTCAAGCTGGAGAAGAAGAACAGTTAAATTCCGAAAAAGAACATTTAGAAAATTTCCAAAAAATTAGCACCACTCTTCAAGCGGCTCAGACTGTTTTAGAGAGCAGTGATGAGACTTCTGGGGCAATTGATAGTACGGGCGAGGCAATGAATGGTCTACGCGAGATTGAGGAGTTAGATGACAATTATAAATCAATTTCAGAAACGATTTCTTCAGCTTATTATCAACTGCAAGATGCTGCCAGTGAAATTAGTAGTGAATTAGACGGTATGGAGTGGGATGAAGGCAGACTAGATCAAATTGAAAAACGTTTAGAGGAAATTTATCAATTAAAACGAAAATACGGTGATACCGTTGAACAAATTTTGAGTTATGATGATAAAGTTTCGACAGAATTACATAATATGATCGATTTAGAATCAGACGAAGGACAAATGGGAACCCAACTTGGTGATTTGAAAACTAAGTTGGATAAGCTTGCCAAGCAATTAACTTTGGCACGTCAAAAGGCAGCCAAACAGTTAAAAAAAGATGTTCATGCACAACTAAAACAGTTGTATATGGATAAAACAGAGTTTGAAGTTCACTTTGATACATCGCAGCCCGTAAAATTTAAATCAACAGGTGTCGATTCAGTGGAGTTTTATTTGCGAACCAATCCCGGTGAAAAAATGAGTTCACTTACGCGGATTGCGTCCGGTGGGGAACTTTCTCGGATTATGTTAGCATTAAAAACAATTTTTGCGGAGTCGCAGGGTGTAACTAGTATTATATTTGATGAGGTGGATACGGGAGTTAGTGGCCGTGTTGCTCAGGCAATTGCTGAAAAGATCAAATTAATTGCCAGTTATTCTCAGGTACTATGTATTACGCATTTACCGCAGGTTGCCGCCGAAGCAGATCATCAATTTTTTGTGGCTAAGGTAGTTAAAGATGGACGGACAGAAACTAAATTAACTTATTTAAATAAAGATGGTCGGGTACAGGAACTGGCCAGAATGCTTGCTGGAAGTACCGTTACCAAATTGAGTATTCAACATGCGAAAGAACTCCTTAAGATGGCACATCGTTCTTAGGAGTTTTTTTGTAGGCCAGATTATTTTCTTGTTGATATGGAATAATGGTTAATCGTAATATTTGCAGAAAGCAGGTAATATACGATAACATAGTACTAGTTACACTTAAAATAGAATGGAGCTGATGTGTGTGTTTTTAGAAATGAAACATCTTTCTAAAGTGTACGGTGGAAAAAAGGCCGTCGATGATTTTAATTTAGACGTTAAAAAAGGTGAATTTATTTGTTTTATTGGGACCTCTGGTTCAGGAAAAACAACAACAATGAGAATGATTAATCGGATGTTAAATCCTTCATCTGGATCAATAAAATTAGAAGGCAAAGATGTTTTGAAAGCTGATCCTGTAAAGTTACGGCGCAGGATTGGATATGTTATTCAAAATGTTGGGCTAATGCCTCATATGACAATTCGCGACAACATTACGCTTGTTCCTAAACTCCTTAAATGGTCGGATGAAAAAAAGAATGAACGGGCAAAAGAAATGATAAAGATGGTTGAATTGCCTGAAGAATATCTAGATCGCTATCCTTCAGAACTATCTGGTGGTCAACAGCAAAGAATTGGTGTCGTAAGAGCTTTAGCAGCTGATCAAGACCTAATTCTAATGGATGAACCATTTGGCGCCTTAGATCCGATTACACGTGAGTCCCTGCAAGATTTTGTACAGGATTTACAGCAGCGATTGGGCAAAACAGTAATTTTCGTGACCCATGATATGGATGAAGCCTTAAAACTCGCAACCAGAATTGTGGTTATGAGTCATGGTAAAGTGATTCAAGTTGCCACGCCAGACGAAATCTTGCGTCATCCCGCAAATGAATTTGTCGAGAACCTAATTGGAAAAGACCGTTTAATTCAGGCCCGTCCAAGTATTACAACTGTTGGGCAGGTTATGTATAATAATGCTGTTTCAATTACACCTGGACGATCTTTGAAAGAAGCTCTGAAATTAATGCATGAAAAGCGGGTTGATACCTTGCTGGTTACGGATGATTCAGGAATTTTAAAGGGTTATGTAGATATCGAACAAATTGACTATAATTATAATACAGCCACGAGTGTTGATGATGTGATGACCCGGAAGGTTTTCTATGTGTATGAAAATTCCATTATTCGTGATACTGTTGAAAAAATTTTAAAACGTGGTTACAAAAATGTGCCAGTTGTAGACGAAAATAAAAAGTTAGTCGGGATTGTAACTCGAGCTTCTCTAGTTGATATTGTGTATGATGCCCTTTGGGGTGAAGCAGATACTTCGACAAATGAAGATTCAACCAAGGATAACAAGGGTAAAGATAAGGTTACCTCAGCAAAGGCGGGTGACGGCCAAGCATGATTAATTTTATTCAGCAATATGGTGGTCAGCTATTATATAAACTCTGGCAACATATCTATATTTCTGGGATTTCACTCGGGTTGGGAATACTCGTTGCCGTTCCTTTAGGAATCTTATTGACACGTATGAAACACGGCTCTGGTGTCATTATTGAAATTGCTAGTGTGTTGCAGACAGTTCCAGCACTAGCCTTATTGGCAATGATGATTCCAATTTTTGGGATTGGTGCTCTTCCGGCGATTGTGGCCCTATTTATTTATTCCTTACTCCCAATTTTAAGAAACACCTATCTTGGAATTCAGGGGGTGGATCCTAGTTTAAAAGATGCTGCAAAAGGTATGGGAATGACTAACTTTCAGTCGATTATAAAAGTAGAACTACCAATGGCTGTACCGGTGATTATGAGTGGTATTCGTTTATCGGCAACTTATGTGATTGCATGGACAGCGTTAGCTTCTTACATTGGAGCGGGTGGACTTGGTGATTTCATTTTTAATGGTCTCAATTTGTATCGGACGGATCTTATTTTAGGTGGATCAATTCCGGTTATCCTTTTGGCTTTACTAGTTGACTGGTTGTTGGGAAAACTAGAGGTTTGGTTAACACCAACAACTACGAGTGCCAGAGCGTAAAGGGGGATCACAATGAAAAAAATATCACGATTTTTTAAAGCTGGCATTTTAGTGCTAGTTTCGAGTATTCTGCTGAGCGGCTGTGGATTTCCTGGTTTAAATTCTTCTTCAAAGGATACGGTTCGAATTGCGGCTCAAAATACAAGCGAGCAGCAAATCATGGCCTACATGATTTCTGATTTAATTGAACATGATACAAACTTAAAAACGACCTTAATTAATAATTTAGGCTCAGGTTCAGTAAGTTTCCAGGCAGTTAAAAATGGCGATGCTGATATATCAGCAATTCGATACAATGGAACTGATTTAACCACCATCTTTAAGCAGGCTCCAGTAAAAGATCCCAAATTAGCGACGGAGAAAGTTCGTAAAATTTATAAAGATAAGTATCATATGACCTATTTTCCATCTTATGGTTTTGCTGACACATACGCTTTTATGGTGACTGGCAAGTTGGCACGTAAAGAAAATTTGGAAAACGTTAGTGATCTAAAGCGACTGGCACCCAATATGACAGTTGGTGCTGACCAGATCTGGGTAAACCGAAAAGGCGATGGTTATGACGGATTTGCTAAGACATATGGATTTAGATTCGGCAGATTGTAAAATTTAAGTTGAACATTTA
>NZ_JQBD01000063.1 GCF_001437255.1 Pediococcus damnosus
TTTTCCTACATTTTACGGGTGCCTTTTACAGCCAAATAAATGCCAAATGATTTGAAGCCAGAAGACATTTGATAAGTAGGCTCGGTAAGCATAAGTTGCTAGAAAATGCATTGGATTCAAAACATCTGAGTGATGACGAATATTCATGAATGCTAAAGCCGCAATTAATCCAATAACTGCTAATGCATAGATTGTCATTGATGGCTTATAATAAATTGCGTTTGCTAAATTTACTGGATGTCCAAAAGACTTCAATTCAGAGTTGGTCCAAACAAATGATAAGACAAAGACAATGGCAGCAAGCCACCAAAATTTGCGGAGCCAGTTTTCTAATTGGACATGTTTTTTCCACGCTAATGCACCTAAAATTCCATAAATAATAAAACTAATAAAAATTCGGTCTAATAAGTACCAGTGTTGCATTTGAGGTCCGTAAAAAACAAAATGGTCGTAAAATAGCAACCAGCAGAAATAACCAATCACTGTAACAGTTAGAACGCAAAATAATTTTTTGTTAGACTTTACGGCCCATCGTGATAACCACCAAAAGAACGGCATTAAAATGATAAATTGAAGCATCATTGTATTGTACCAAAGGTGAGGGGCCGCATTACCATTAACAAATTGCCATAAAAAGCTCGTAACATTATGAAAATGTGTAATTTGTTGCACGCTGGGAATAAATATCAAATAAACTAAAGTCCACCAAAAAGTGGGTACAAACAGGGAAGAGAATGTTTTAGACATGTAGTTTCCATAATTACTAAGATCAGAACTTTCATTCGTTCTAATTGTTGTGAACAAAATCCCAAAAATAAATGCAGGTGCAGTGTATTTTACTAGATTATAAATGACACCAATTCCTGTTTGTACGTTGGAATTGGGTCCAGTCTTTAAAACGAGAGAAAGCACTGTCTGCATCATGACCGCGGTACAGGCAAAAACTTTCATATAATCGCCGACATCAGCTGCCGGTACGTTTGTTTTTGTTCTCACTGTCGTTGTTAAAGTTGCCACCTTTATTGAAGTTGTGAGATCAATTAAAAATGACAAAGTAGATTGCAACGTAAATATAGCAGGTTATTTAAAAATTGGCAAACTATATTTCGGATTATTCTTATAATAACTACCAATTTTGTAAGCCTTGACATTGGTGATAGAATGCTTTTGAGGTGATTAATGATGAAGAAAATCGTTTTAAAAATGGCGATGCTTGGTGGGGCTGTCGTGCTATATAATAAGCTTCCTAACGGTGTTAAGTCGGTAGTTGCTGTTAATCTACCAGTATATAGTCCATCAAAAGAAACTATGAATGTCCATTCAAGTCTATATGGTAAAAGGGTTGCTTTTCTTGGGTCATCCATAACTTATGGTGCTGGATCTATGGGAAAATCTTTTGTTGAATATTTACAAGCCCGAGATGGAGTAATTCCAACAAAATCTGCAATTAGTGGTACTACTCTTGCTGGTTTGGAACCTAAAGCTTACACTAGTCGTTTGCGTACTGATTTTGACCAACACGCAAGCTATGATGTGTTTGTTTGTCAATTATCTACAAATGATGATCGTGATCACAAAAAGTTGGGTGAAATTACACCATATACACAAAAAGGTCAGTTTGATCGAAATACGACAATTGGTGCGATAGAAGATACCTTGTCCTATGTGCGTACTAATTTTGGATGTCCAATTATTTTTTACACTTGTTTACGTAAAACTGATGAAGCGTACTCTGAACTTATCAAGCAGCTGTATGCTTTGCAGGCCAAATGGCATTTTTACATTTTGGATCTTTGGGATAATTCTGTTATGAAAGAATCAATCAAAAATAATCCGAGCATGATGGTTGATGATGCTCATCCAACCCAATTTGGATATAAGCAACTTTGGACGCCAGTATTTGAAAAAGAGTTGCAAGATGTTTTGAACTTGGATAAATAAACTTTTAATGACGGTTATACAAAAAGCTTCAGTAGTAAGAAGAGTGCGTGGTGTGCGCAGTCCTTATGCTGAAGCTTTTTGTATACTTTTAAAAAAAACATCAAATTATAAAGTTAATTGTTCTTTTTGAGCATCTGCAAAAGTTTCAATTAGTTCATTACTGATTTCTCTTTGGATATCATTTAATTCATGAGTGGAAGAGCAAAGATAGATAGTTCTGCTCATAATGTCAGGAGTTAATCGAGCTAGATGCAATGATTTACCGGCAGTTTTCCAAGTTACAGCAGGAATAAATCCAATTCCAACACCTGCATCGATAAGTCCCCTAACTGTAGCAGGATCATCAGTTTCATATTTAAAATTAATTGTTAATTTTTGTTCATGAAAATAATCATCAATGGTTTTCCGTAATTGGTTATGGTTACCCAATCCAATAAATTGCGTGTTTGTGAGAGTTGAAGCTTTGACTGTTCCGTTAGGATAATTAGATTTCCATCCAACAAAAACTTCTTCTTTTATAATTTGTGCCGTAAAATAATTCGGAATTTTACGTGTGGTCACAACAAAATCATATTGTTGCAAATCTGTGTCCATCTGCACATGTTGTGCAATATTTAAACGAACATTTGGTAGGTTTTGTTGAATACGATTGACAATCTTTGGAATTAAAGTTGAAGCAACCTCAAATAGAATTGAAATCTGCTGTTCAGAAGTTTGGATACCACCTGATACTGAAGAGATACCACGATCAAGTAAATTTAAACTATCGTTTACATAACTGTAAAATAATTTACCATTCCGGTTAAGTTTGATAGTTCGTCCAACCCGATCGAATAATTTCACGTTTAGTTCTGATTCTAGTTGTTTAATAGTTTTGCTAACTGCAGATTGGGAAACAAAAAGTAATTCAGAAGCTTTTGTAATGCTTTCTTGGTTGGCGACAACTGAAAAATAACGTAGATGAGTTAGATTCATTGTAATTCGTCTCCTTTATAGTTAACCATTTGGTTATATATCATTCTAATTATGTATTATACATAGTTAAGTATTGATATTAAAGTGAAACTTGTGAGGTCAATTAAAAAGAAAGCTGGCGTGTGAAATATGAAAACTTTATGGATGTTTCCAGGTCAAGGATCACAGAGGCAAGGAATGTTGTCAAATGTGACACCGTCACTTCGGAAGAAAGTTACTGATTTAACTGATATTGAATTGACTGATACAGATCAGGGGTATACGGATTCAGTGCAAATTCAGTTAAGTATTTTAATTTTGCAAATCGATCAGATAGATAAAATGAAAGCTGATGGTTGGGCGCCTAACCTTGTAGCAGGTCATTCTTTAGGAGTTTTTGCAGCGGCCTATGCAGCTAATGTCATTACGGCAGTAGATGCAATTAAAGTTGTGGCACTTCGAGCAAAAGAAATGCAGAATGCTTATCCAACAGGATATGGAATGGGCGTAATTGTAGGGCTATTGCGAAAAGAAGTAACCGGGATTGTCAATGAAAATTTTGATAAAAGAAATCCAGTTTATGTTTCTAATCAAAATTCACAATTACAGGTTACGGTTTCTGGAAGTATCATAGGTATAAAAAAAATTTTGGAGCAAGCAAAGAAGCGGGGAGCACAAAAAGCAAAATTGCTTAGGGTACCGGTACCGTCACATTCTCCATTAATGAGGGATGTTGCTAAAAAATTAACGACGATTTTAGGAAAGATTCAATTACAAGATCCAACGTGTATCTATCTGGCAGATTACAACGGTCATGCAACGAAAAGTGTTGAACGAGTTACTTATGATTTAGGTAATAATTTAGTTCATCCGGTATATTGGGATGTCATGATGGATGTTGCTAAAGAATATTTGATAGATTCATCAGTTGAATTTTCACCAGGGCATGTTATGACAGGTTTACTAAAAACTAAGATACCTGATATGAAAACAATTTCAATGGCAGATATGGTACTAGAAGATGCGGAGTTTTTATTGAATAAATGGAAAAATCAAGAAAAACGTTAATAACCAAAGGGAGCCAGTCCGACTAGTCATTTTAATGGCGTAGAGAGGATGGACATCCGTAATGAGAATAAGATTTTGCGAAAGCAAAATAAATATTAATAACGAAAAGGAGTACTAACATGAGTGAAATTAAGAGTTGGACAACTCATCGAGACGCAAAGCAGCAAAAGTTAGAAAATGCTGCCAGTTTGCTTGATGGGAAATTTGCTAAGACAAAAGACGCAAAAGAGTTATTGGAATTATTGATTAGTTCAAATGATAAGGTAGTTTTGGAAGGTGATAATCAAAAACAGGCAAGCTTTTTGTCTAAAGTTTTAGCAAGCGTTGATCCCGAAAAGGTTCATGGATTGCATATGATTATGTCTAGCCTTTCTCGTCCAGAACACTTAGATATTTTTGATTTAGGAATTGCAAATAAGATGGATTTCTCATTTGCGGGGCCACAAAGTACGCGAGTTTCACAGATGGTTGCTGATGGGACGATGCAAGTTGGCGACATTCATACTTATCTGGAATTATATGCGCGTCTCTTTGTTGATCTGATTCCAAATGTTGTTTTAGTTGCCGCTGATAAGGTTGACCGAGAAGGAAATTTGTATACAGGTAATAACACTGAAGAAACACCAGTAATTGTTGAATCAGCTGCCTTCAAAGATGGCATAGTCATTGTGCAAGCTAATGAAATTGTTGATAAAGTTCCTCGAGTTGATATTCCTAGCGATTGGGTTGATGTTGTGATCCCTGCCGATGAGCCATATCAACTGGAACCATTATTTACACGTGATCCTCAAAACATTACAGAACTACAAATTCTCATGGGTATGATGGCAATTCGTGGTATCTATGAAAAACATAATGTGCAATCAGTTAATCACGGAGTTGGTTTTAATACCGCTGCTATTGAATTGCTTTTACCAACGTATGGAGAACAATTAGGATTAAAAGGTAAGATTGTGCCTAATTGGGAAGTCAATCCAACACCAACTTTGATTCCGGCAATTGAAAGTGGTTGGATCAAATCTATTCATAGTTTTGGTGGCGAAGTTGGAATGGAAAAATATATCGCTGCTCGACCTGATATTTTCTTTGTAGGTAAAGATGGTAGTATGCGATCTAACCGTGCTTATGGACAAATGGCTGGTCAATATGCTTTGGATATGTTCGTCGGTTCTACTTTACAAATCGATAAATACGGAAATTCTTCAACAGTTACAAATGGACGGTTGTCTGGTTTTGGGGGAGCGCCAAATATGGGTAGTAATCCGACCGGTCGCCGTCATTCAACTCCGGCTTGGCAAAGTTTACGACCTGATAACGATCCACTTGGTAAAGGACAGAAGTTAGTTGTCCAGATGGTTGAAACCTTTGGTTCTAATAAAAAACCGGTTTTTGTTGATCACCTAGATGCTGAAGAAGTTCGTAAAGAAGCCAAGTTAAAGAACGTTCCAATTATGATTTACAGCGAGGATACGACTCATATTGTGACTGAAGAAGGTATTGCTTATCTTTACAAGACAGACAGTATGGCCGAACGACAGGCCGCAATTGAAGCTATTGCAGGGGTAACACCAGTTGGTTTAAGAAGTGATGCCAAAACCTTAGCAGATCTACGTGCTCGTGGAATTGTGGCATTACCAGAAGATTTAGGTGTTTCTCGAGGACAAGCTAAACGATCACTATTAGCAGCACAAACAATGGATGATTTAGTAGAGTGGTCAAATGGATTATATAATCCACCTGCAAAATTTCGTAGTTGGTCATAAGTTTAAGTTGGAGTGAGTAACGTGATAAAAGTAAGTAATGCTGAAAAATTGGCTGAACAAGCAGTTGCTGCTTTAAAATGGGAAGCTAATTTTTCACCTAAACCAGGGTTAGTAACGAAAAGTTCAAATGGGTCGCATAAAGATATGAATATTGACTTGTTTATCAAATCAGCTGATAGTTTGTACGATACATTTTTAAGAATTGCTAATGTTTCAAAATCAATTCCAATTTCAGTGGTTTTACGAGAAAAAGTTGGTGCGATTGGGCGTGATGGTGAAAAGGCCATGTTAACAGCAACCCATGGTGTTAATACACATAAAGGTGCCATTTGGGCACTAGGAATTATAGTGGCTGTAATCAGTAATCAAAGTACAACGGACATGTCTATCATTTTTCAAAAGTGCGGCGAGTTAGCAAGTATTGCTGACCGTTATGTTCAATTACATTCTAAGACGACATACGGCATTCAGGTCAAAAAAGTGTATAAAATAAATGGAGCTCGTGAAGAAGCGGCTAATGGTTTTCCACATGTAAAAACTAGTTTACGTTTAATTAATGGTCAAATGGTGACTGATCAATTGGCTTGGCTTAGAGTCCTGTGTCTGCTATATGCCACGGTTGATGATACCAATGTGATTCATCGAAGTAGTCTATCAGTGTTGCGAGTATTTCAAAATGAAGCAAAACAAGCTTTTGAAGCTCCAGTAATTCAGGAAAGCTTAGCCTTCAAACAAGTAACGAAAATGGCCGAAGATTATCAAATATCACCTGGAGGTTGTGCAGACTTGTTTGCGGCAACTTACTTTTTAAATAATTTAGTTATTGAGGAGGATTAAAATGGAAAAACTAACATTTTCATTTAAAAATACAAAACCTGTTCAACATCCAGTGCATGTGGGTGTTGTGGCATCAGGAGATCTTGAAGTGATTTTTAAGCCCACCACTTCTAAAGAAACAACGTTACACATTGTGACGGGGAGCGATGGATTTAAAGAAGTTTGGCAAAATGTTTTAACACGTTTTTTTGAACGTTATCCATTACTGGCAGATATTGAAATTAATGATTTTGGAGCAACTCCTGGTGTTGTTAATTTGCGTTTAACTCAAGCAATGGAGGCGTTGAATAATGAAGAATAGTTTTGTTGAATTAAGCGGTCGGGATCGCGCCATCGCCTTGTTAGATGAAGGAACTGAAAGAGAACTTGTAGGTCCATTTGATGATATGATTTCGCCACATTTGGAACCTCAAGGAATTGTGCCAGAGAGCGATGATGGTGTGATCTTAATGAAAGGCCAACTTGAACATAAAAATGTATTGGTTATTTCAATCGAATCTGCCTTTCAAGGTGGTGGAATTGGTGAAGTGAGTGGTGCAAAAATAGTAGCAGCCTTAGAACAAGTTTTAAAGGACAATCAAAATGGTAAAACAATTTACCCTATTATTATTTTAGATACTGGTGGTGTCCGGCTACAAGAAGCAAATTATGGACTACTATCAATTTCAGAAATTCAAAATGCAGTTGTTGCTGTTAAGAAGTATGTACCAGTGATTGGACTTATTCCCGGACGAGTTGGTTCTTTTGGTGGGATGTCAATTACTTCAGCCATTTTATCGTATTTGATTGCGACTAAGAAAGCCCGGATTGGTTTGAACGGACCTGAAGTTATCGAACAAGAAGCAGGTGTTCGTGAATTTGATTCCAGTGATAAAGATCTTATCTGGGATACACTTGGTACAAAACAACGTTCGGCAACTAATATTGTCGATGAAGTTGTAGAAGATTCTGTTGAGGTAATGAGAGATGCAGTAAATCAAGCAATTTCAAAAAAGAAAGATGCAAAGCGGACTGAAGACGCTGACTTTTATCTTTCGCTATTAGATCAACTAGATATGAGTAAACCACTTAATACTGTTGATTACCGAGAGTTATATAAGAATGTCAAAACGGTTACCCACCCTATAACAGAGGCCGTTGCCACAACAGAAGAGAAACCTAAGAGTCGTGGTCGACTTTGGTTTGAAAAATTAACTGGCATTAAAAATGCTGAAACAAATGTGTCAACTGTGCTTCAAGCCACTGTTGACGGTAAAGCCTATGTTGCAATCGTTCCAGATCCTAAAAATCGTTTTCCACGTGTTCGGGAAGGTGAAGCTGGATTACAAGAAGGATTTGCAATCGCTAATGCGGTTAATAAAATTATTAAAGATGATGTGGATAAGGAGGTTAAACGACCAATTATTTTAGTTGTGGACGTTCCTAGTCAAGCATATGGGTATAAAGAGGAACTGATCGGTATTCATGTAGCGTTAGCTTCTAGCGCGGCCGCTTATGCTAAAGCGCGTCAAAGTGGGCATCCAGTTATTTCCTTTATTCCAGGTGATGCGGTATCTGGTGGATTCTTAGCTCATGGATTACAATCTAATCGATTAATTGCATTAGATGATGATTCAATCACAATTCAAGCAATGTCAAAAGCGAGTGCGGCTCGGATCACGCAGAGAACAATTGCGGAGCTTGAAGAAGCAACTAAGCATGTTCCCGCAATGGCTTATGATATTGATAATTACGAAAAGCTTGGTGCTTTATATCAATTAGTTAAGGGTGTTTCTTCTTGGGATGCTAACGATCAATCGGTAGCTAAAGTAAAGAAAATTATTGATGAGGCTATTGATAGTGCTAAAAATGATGCTAATGATCTTCGTTTTCGTTATAATACCAAGATTGCTAAAGAAAGTGGTCGTGTGGCAACGATTAAAATGCGTCAAGCAGTTGCTGATCAGTGGAGTGATTAATTATGGAACTATTGCCTCATGATTTAATAAAATTGGGCGCGATTAAAAATTTGAAAGAATTTGAAAGATTGGCACAATGGGCAAAGCTATCGCTAGTGAGAGCTCCTTGGGTGGTTGTTCGTCGAGGATACCAATCAGCAGGAATGGTTCCGGTTGGTATCCGAGGTAATCTTCGAAACGAAAGACAATCAGCCATGGTGAGTGAACAAGCGATTGTTGGAAAAGTTTCACCGTTTGACCTTGTTCTTAATAAGATGTGGCTATCAGTGAATTCTTCTCGTAAGACATTACCAGTATTTCAAGCTCTGGATGCTATTGCTCCAATAATGCGTGATTTTTCGTGGGGGATTGGTGGTAGTTGTGGATACGAACTAGTAAGTGGTGTACCTATGGCTAAGGTAAGCAGTGATTTAGATATCATTGTTCAAAATTTTCCAAAAGTTAGTGTAAATGAGGCACAGAAGTTACTTTCAGAATTAAATCAATATGGAGTTCACATTGATTTACAAGTTGTTGAAGGTCAAAATGGCTTTTCGCTTGAAGAGTATGCACATAATCGAAGTCAAACGATTCTAATGAAAACAGAAAAAGGACCGCAGTTAGTGCCTGATCCTTGGGAGAGATAGCAGAAGAATAGATTTTAAAAAGTGTCGTAACCTTAAGTGTTGCGACATTTTTTAATTTAGAATGGTGAGTTTATGAAATTTAAAACAACAGATGGCATTTTAATTGATTATCAGGATCAAGGTGTTGGATATCCGGTAGTGTTGGTAACTGGTTTTGGTGGATATAAAGAGATTTGGATGTTTCAAGTTCACTATTTACTTGAGATGGGCTATCGAGTAATTACGTATGATCATCGCAATCAGGGAAGTTCACAACGAGATAATTCTAACCAATCCTTTGAAAGACTTGTTCTTGATTTAAGAGAACTTATTCAAAGCCTAAATGTGAAATCACCAATTTTAGTGGGTCATTCAATGGGAGCCAGCGTGTGTTATGGCTATATTAGTCAGTTTAATGATGTTGCAGGAGTCATCGGCGTGGATCAGACACCCAAAATGTTAAATACGGATGATTGGAAATTTGGTTTTCTAAATGCAAATATAAAAAATTATCGAGAGATAGCTAAGTATTCAACTGATGTACATGAAACGCTAAATGGATTGGATTCTCGCATAGTAACTGAGTTGTTTAATCAGAAAAATAAATATCCCTTCGCACGTGCGGATAGTTATCAACTTTTGTTAAATCACTTTGAAAAAGATTGGTGGCAAGTACTTGAGTGTACGCATGTTCCAGTTATGTTAATAGCGGCTATTCAAAGCCCATATTATAATGCGGATTTTGTGGATGGGCTTTCGAAGACTAATGAACATATTAACAGTGCAAAACTCAATAATTGTGGCCATGTGATTATGGCCGAAATTCCAAATGAGTTTAATCAATTGTTGAGACATTTTCTATTAAAAAATCGTGATCGTCAATTATAGACAATTAAGAACAATTTATTTGAGGGCCTATTACAAAAAAATAGAACATGATGTTTCCAAAAAAATTGATGAGTAAGCATTAATTTATTTTGATAAATTTTAGGCGGCTTAAAGATCCTCCAAAGTTTTGTGATTTAAATTATTTAACGCACTCTATAAAAAACATATCAGTTTTCTGTGTGTTAATACAGACGTATTCCACAATTGAATCATCAATTTATATAAAAATCACACCATACTAAGACGATTTCCAGTGTAAACAAAATCAGTGTCAGTCATGCTAATGATGAATTAAATGGATCCTTAACTTAGTGGCAAGAATCTAACTTGAAAAATGACGAGTTGTCTATTATTTCTTATTTAAGTCGCAATGAAATTTGTAAAACATCAGAAATCCTAAAAATGGTTTTGGATTCTTAGAAGGTTTTTAAAACAAGTGACTACATGGTAGGCTTTTACATCAATGACAATTGGACTTACAATGAGGTATGTGTAGATCAGTTTAAGTGCTTAATATTAGTAAATAATTTGAGACCTAGTTTACCAACGCTGAGTGTAACAATGGGGGCAATTATACCAATACATCTAGGTCAATAGTGCTTGACGACATATGGATGAAATATAAATTTTTGAAAAGAGGATGTTTTAAAGATGCGATTGAAACAATTAGAACATAAAGGAGTTCAGGTATCACTTGATTATAAGTTGTATAGGTCTGGCAAGACTCTCGTCAATGGTGCTCTAGCCAGTATCGCCATTGCTGGTGGACTATTTTTATTAGGTGGCCAAACTTCGGCACATGCGTCTGTAATCAATGGCAAAAATAATGCTGATAGTGCTTTACAAGTTAAAACTACTAATAGTTCTGCCGCAAGTTCAACAGTACAGAATCCTAGTGCAGCAACTGACAGTAAAACACCGGCTAGTTCAAAGGCTGAATCGAGTGCAGCAACCAAGTCTACTGGTAATGATGTTGCATCTAGTTCAGTTTCCTCTAACACCAGTGCTGCAGGCTCTGCTGGTTCAACCGCTGTTAATTCAGAGGCTCGTCAATCAGCCGTCACCAACAAGCAAGCGACTAGTACTCAATCTGTTAACAATGATAATGCTGTGATTCATTCTGTTCCTCAACATATATTTGATGATGCTACTGTTTCAATACAAACAATTAACTATGTGGGTGCTGGCAAGGCAACCCCAGCAGCTAATGTTCAAATGATTAGTTGGACAGATGATATGGATTTAGCCACACACGTTACAACGTATACACCAGATGGTAACTATGAGGCGGTTAGATCACCAGTGGTTGCTGGCTACAGGGCCAATCGAATGATTGTCAATGGCAGTAAATTAGGCGCTGTGACTGAAATGCCGAATAATAGTGAGATTACGGTTACGTATACCGCAATTAATCATGGTTATACAATTACTCCGATTGATAAGAACGGTAAGCTAATTGGCAAACCAATTTCAAAAACTGGTGTGACTGGCCAACCAATTGCTACTTCTGATTTTCCGGGGTACACAATTGTACCTGGACAAACAAAAGTTGTTCCGAATGACAACGGCAATCTTAATGTGGTTTATCGTTCAAATACTGGTAAACAAACTAATTCAGAAGCTGAAACACAGCCTCGAGTTAAGCAAACGGCACCGACTGCTAAATCACAAGCCGTTAAACCGATTACTACTAATGTTTCTAAGCCAGTGGCTGGTCAGGCTAAACAAGTTTCAAAAACTACTAGTAGCAGTCAATCTCTTTCTAAGAAGTTACCACAAACCAATGAATTTTATGATGATTCTATTTTAGAAGTTATCGGTATTGCTTTGTTGAGTATGGTCGGGCTATTGTTTAATAGTTTATTTAGTAAAAAACGTTATCATGAATAGGTTTAAATGGATGATGTTAAATTAATTTAAAAAAGAAACTGATGTCTTCATTGCTAATGAAGTTTTATCAGTTTCTTGGGTCTCTGTCAAATCGTATTGGTGGAGA
>NZ_JQBD01000064.1 GCF_001437255.1 Pediococcus damnosus
TATTACCAACAACAGATATTGTAGAACCAGAATAAAATCCAAAAAGCGATCAATTCAGAAAATGCTGAATTGATCGCTTTTTTAGGCCAAATTTAGTAAATGAAGATATTAAAACACGTTCCTAAGAATTGTTTGAAAGTTTTGTGTACCCGCGCACCATTTTTGGTAAAATTTTTGAGAACGTAAATTGGCTGATTGTGGGCGTCTTTAAAATAGAATACAGCCTGTTTTGAAGGAGACTCTTGAAGTGGCCAGTAAAATGGCAAGGATTCGAGTGAGGGTAACACAGCTAGATATTCAAACTGGTGAGAAAAATTCATTTGAAGAAATTTTTGAATAGCGGAAATATCATAATTAGTGGCTCGCCGAAAACCATAATGGCCTTCCGTAATGTGGGTTATTTTTTCCCATTGGTTTTGTTTTGAGTTTGGAAGCTTGGCAATCGCGTGGGTTAGATTGTCCGTTGCGGATAGTTGCGTAATAATTAGCGAATGATGATTATTTATTTTATAGGCATAGCCTGTTTGGAGTAGCCGATTGTTTTTCTGAAATTGTGCGAATAAGGTACGAATTTTAGTTTCCCGAACGAGTTTTTCAATGAGTTCATAAATAACGGCGAGTTCCCAAATGGTTACACACCAATATAAAATTGAAGTTGGTTCAAAAGTAAAAGGAATTGTTAGCAAAACACTGAGTTGAGGTACTAAAAGTTTAAACAGTGTCCCAATTGAAATCCCAGCACCAAACGCAAGCGGGGCAAGAACAACGAGTCCAGTAATGTACAGAAGAGGGCCAAGCCAAGCTACTACACGAGGAATAAGTGCATAGTTTATAAAAAGGGCTCGTTTGAAAACATGGAAGTTTTGAAAATTTTGGTGAAAGTCTTGTTGTAGTGCCGTCCGTGAAGTGGGATGTGTCATAAGGTTAGCCTTTCGTTTTCAATTTATTAGACAGTAGAAATGTGGGGAAATTATGGCAATAAATTATATTTAAGGTCAACTTTACCATAAATGCGGCCATTAAAAAATGGGATGTAGCATCATCCCATTGTAGTTACTTCTTATTTTTAAAATGTTACTCGTTCGATGGATCAGAAGAATCCTTATTATCGGGATCTTCGTTTGAAAGATCCTGGATCAATTCCTCATCGTTCAGTTGTAATAGTAGGTTGTAAAGAGCACCATAAAGGGTTGCGTCACTCTTGAAACTAGCCGTTAAAATTTCTGGTGCGGATAAAGATTTTCGTAATAGTGAGTTTTCATCAAAGAGCAACTGTAATTGGTGTTTAATTTCTGGAACAAGGATACTTTCACTACTGATGCCACCACCAATCACAAAGCGGCTGAGATCCAAAATAGATTGAATGTTTAAAATAATATACGCAATTCGGCGACAGTATTGTTCAAAAATGTGACGTGCCTGTTCATCACCATTTTGAATGGCCTTAAAAACGCGCATACCATCTGTGCGATCGTTAAAATCGAGAGCCGTGGCGATGTCGTCAATCATTTGAACGGCGGATCCAGCGGTGAACATTAAATTATTAGGATCCTCTGCAGGTCCGTTAATTTGAGAAAGCATAAAGCCAAGTTCGCCGCCTTGAATATTAGATCCATGCCAGAGTTCACCATTTAACACAATACCGCCTTCTACTGAATTACCAAGGATAATCGCGGCTCCGTTTTTAATATCTTTCAAGTTTCCTAGCCAGAGTTCCGCCAAGGCCGCCGAATTTCCACTATTTTCCATACTGACGGGTAACTCGTAACGGCTACTAATAATTTTGCTTAGGCTTAAGCCATGTAACATAGGAAGAGAGCCACCGTAATAGATGATTTGTTCTTTTTGATCAATTTTTCCGGGGACACTAAAGGCAACCCCCTTAATGTTTGGAAGAACTTCATTAATGACTGCATAGATTTTTTTTAAGAAATTATTCACGTTATCACGTGGAGTTGTGAATTGAGACTTTATTTTTAAATTGCCACTGTGATCGATTAGCGCGTACTTTGTGTAAGTTGCGCCGATATCAATACTTAGGTAATCTTTTTCTGGTTTGTATTTCATTGATAATTGCTCCTCTGGGGTGATTAATGCTATTATATCGCAATTGGTAGCGATGTCACAATTTGAATTTATTTTCCTGAAATAGTGGATGTTGTTGGTGCTTGTATTCGTGATTCTTTACATAAAGAACCGATTTTTTAAAAAGCCGATTAACAATAACTCTATATTCAATTTAGTTGAAATATGACTAAAAAGCTAATTTTTCGGGCTCGCCAGCAGATTTCAGTTGCTATTCTCGGATAACGCTTTATACTTAATAGTAATTAATATGCGCAATTAAACAGCAGGGAGAAATGTATGAAAACAGCAATTGTAACGGATAGTTCAGCTTATCTTAGTGATCAGCAAGTTCGCGAAAATGACATCATTGTCGTTCCAATTACAGTGATTTTTGGTCAAGAAACATTCTTGGAAAATATTGATATTGATGACCAATTGTTTCATGAAAAGTTGCAAACTTCAGGAGTGATGCCATCAACAACCCAAATTACTTTGGGGCAGATGCAAGAAGTGTTTGATAAACTAATTGCTCAAAATTATGATGAAGTGATTTGCATTCATCTCTCTAGCGGAATCACAAGTTTTATTGAAAATCTAACCGAGTACGCTAAAACCATTACAGAAATTAATGTGATCCCATTTGATTCAAGGATGACCAGTCAGGGTGAGGCCAACATGGTGTTACTGGCTGCAAAGTTGCGTCAAGAGGGAAAAACGGGTAAAGAAATTGTCCCAGTTTTAGAGCACCTTCGCGAGACAACTAAGGTTGATTTTATGGTCGATAATCTGAGCTTTTTAATGCGCTCCGGTCGAATTACCAATCGCTCTGCCATTATGGGAAATTTGTTACGCATTAAACCCATTTTGGATATGAACGAAAAAGGCCAAATTGTCATTCAAAGTAAGGAACGCACACGTAAACGAGCACTGCAAAAAGTTTTGGAAAATTTGCATTCTGATTTAGATCGGGGTGCTGAAGAGTATCGAGTTTCCATTATCTATGGGATTGATCATGACTTAAGTGCTAAATGGGAGGAAACGATTCAGCAAGAGTTTCCTGCTGCCCAATTTGAAAGTAACCAATTAGGACCAGTTATCATGTCACACACTGGTGAAGAAATCGTGGGTGTGATCTGGGGTAAAGATTGGGAAAAGATGTAAATGTAATGGTATGTTAAAGCAAAATAAAAAGTTGGTAAACTCAAATCGCTGAGTTGCCAACTTTTTTGATTTTTAGAAAGAATTTTAGAATTCTTCATATACCGCAGGATCTTGGTTCTTGTTTCGGCCATCAGGGCAATCCAGATTAGTAATTGCGGTCATTTCTTCTTCGTTTAATTCAAAATTGAAAATGTGTAAGTTTTCCCGTTGACGGACAGTTGAACTTGATTTGGGAATTGGTAGAACCCCCAGCTGAATTTCCCAACGCAAAATGACTTGTCCGACGGATTTATGATGGGCATCAGCAATTTTTTTAATAACGGGATCTTCTAATACGGCACTTGCGCGGCCTAAAGGACTCCAAGCCTCGGTAACAATATGATGATCAGCATCGTATTTGCGTTGTGGTGCCTGTGAGAAATAGGGATGCAATTCAATTTGATTGACAGCTGGAACTACTTCAGTTTCATCAATCAAACGATCAATGTGTTCTGGTAAAAAGTTAGAAACTCCAATAGAACGAACTAATCCCCATTTTTGGGCGTCAATTAAAGCTTTCCATGCTTCTACATAATGATCTTCTTTGGGGTTTGGCCAATGAATAAGGTAAAGATCAAAATATTTTAGACCAGTTTGGTAGAGAGATTCTTGGATATTTTCTAAAGCTTCAGTATATTTATGATGACGCCCAGGTAACTTGGAAGTAATCATGATTTGTGAACGGGGAATATCACTTTGGCGAATTGCTTCACCTAAAGCACCATGATTTTCATAATTGTAAGCCGAATCTAAAGCGCGGTAGCCATTATCTAGGGCACTACGAATGGCGCTTACCCCTGTGGCACCGTTTAATTTATAGGTTCCAAAACCGATTTGTGGAAAAGCAGTTCTGTCGTTAAATTTAATTTGTGGTATTTTATGACTCATATTGACATCTCCTAAATTTAAAATGATTGGCTAAATTAGTTAATAATGAAAGCGTTCTATACTTTTAGCATAAGCTAAATTAAGTTTGCATGCAAAAAATAACTTCGAAACTTAGTGAAAGACCAAGGAATTAAAATATGCAAATTCAATGTGGTAAATAGCGAAGCATTGATGTTAGGCGGTAAAACAGTCTGATTGTGGGGGCTACCTGCACTGCAATTGGGTTAACTTAGCGATCAATAGTTTTCGCTAAAGTTGTAAATTAGTAATATTAAATAGAAGTATTCTGAAAAATAGTCTAGATACTTTTATCTATCATAAGTAATAAGAAATGATAATAATAAGCATTAAACTTGTAGAAAACCGTCGGACTTTGCTAAGCTAATCTTGTAAACAAGTCCCATATTACATGGTGAAGTGTTTATAGTAGCAACTAAGTGATCACTAGTTGATGTTGTTGGGATTTACACAAAAATTAAAGGAGTGAGCAGCATGTTTGGATGGCTATGGGCTTTAATTATTGGTGGAATTATCGGAGCAATTGCGGGTGCACTTACGAGTAGAGATTTACCAGCGGGATGGATCGGCAATATTGTCGGGGGTCTGGTCGGAGCATGGCTAGGTCAATCCTTACTGGGCACGTGGGGACCACAATTAGCAGGAATGGCATTGGTTCCTTCTATAATCGGAGCAGTGGTGGTTGTATTAATCGTTTCTGCACTTTTTGGGATGAGAAAGACAAAGTGAATAAAAGTGAACGGAACAAGTCGCTAAGATACTGATAAATAAGCAGAGCGGAGGCGGGATCGCATCCCGCTGGTAGCTCTGCTTATTTATCAGTATCTGACTTGTGAAGTTGTCCTGCAGCCTAGTGGTGGAAAAGAGTCAAAGGCAGAGCGGAGGCGGGATCGTATCCCGCTGGTAGCTTTGCTTATTTATCAGTATCTGACTTGTGAAGTTGTCCTGCAGCCTAGCGGTAAAAAAGGAGTCAAGTGCAAGGCGGAGGCGGGATCGCATCCCGCTGGTAGCTCTGCTTATTTCTCAGTCCCTGACTTGTGAAGTTATCTACTGTCCAGTAAGGATATAACCAATCAAAATTTGGTTAGCATGTTTCGGTTTATACAAATATTCTCAGATTATATATGTTAACAAAAAAACGCCCTTTCAGCTAATTAACTGAAAAGGCGTTTTTTAGAATAACTATGCGTGAGCATGAGTTACATTAGAAGTTGAGTCTTCGTTGTAACTTGATTCTTCTTTGATAAGACGAGCACGTTCTTTTTTGTTGTACCATGGAGATGTCGTAAATGCCAAAACATCGTTAATTAGATAGATTGAGCTGTTTACAAACATAGCAAGTGTTGCTGATCCTTGGCGGAATGAGATGAACCAAAGAACCATTTGGGCAAGCCCGGAAGCAACCCACCAGAAGTACTGATTGTTGAAACGTAAGAAGCAAATGACACCAGCGGTTAAACTGATTGAAAAGCTGATGGCATCAACCCAAGGACGTGGATCGTTGGTGAAAGTTCCAATTAGGGATCCAGAAACGAAATAAACAACGATCGTAGCGGCGATGGCGATAAACCAAGTTTTGCCAGTAAACTTACGGATTTTAGAAACCATGTTTACATTCCAGTTAGCACTTAACAAAACTGGTAAATCAAGAGTTACAACGTAAGCCAGCTGTTCAGCCATACTTAGGTAGTTTTTTGCGGCCAAACCAGTCACAATAAAACAAATTGCAGATAAGATTCCTAACCAACCGTTAACAGATTTGGCGGCGTTGATTGCTAAAATACATAAAACGCCTAAAGTAGTTCCGATAAATGTTGTGATTGTTAAGGCAGTGATTGGTGAACTAACCAGGTTCATAATTTGACAACCTAAACTAAAGAAAAATAAATAGTAATTTTGTTGAGGCCATCCCTTTAATTGGTGACCTAAAAAGTGTAAGTAATTAGACATTTGCTTCTCTTCCCCTCTTGTATCTATGTATATGGCCATATACTATATGTTCTAATTTCGAAATCCGACAACACTATATATTGTATCTCGAAATTAAATAAATGAAAGGGTTGAATTTAAATTTCTTTTGATGTATGACAATAATCACCCCAAAAGCCGGCGAGGTTTAAACTTTTCTTTTGACCGTTAGATCCTTAAAATAGAGTTAAGAAAGCGGGGTGCTTGGGATGAATTTCAGTTATTGGGGCAGTATCTGTTTGGCCGTTTTTGTGACACTGTGGTTAACCGATCGAAGACGTTTTTTAAACGGATATTTTTTTACGGCCAGTGCAGTCTGCTTTTTTATCGCGGGGTGGCAGTGGCTTGAAGTCACCCAGGCACCGTGGATGCAAGCCTTATTGGTGATGATCAAATTGACGTTTACGATCATTACGCCAATTGCCTTAATCCTTTTCGCGTTGGCCTGTATTATTTATAGTCGCCGATTAGTCCGTGAGACTGGTGCGCATCTCGAATATCGGTTGCCTGAAATAGTTGGATTTATCATTTTGGGAATTCTCGTTTTCACGCTGCTTAATTTGTTTGTCTTCCATAATTCTGCCATCTGGATTCTATTGGGTTTATTTTATGTCTGGATGGCCTACTTTATGATTGGTTTTATTTCATATGCGGTGGCCTCACTATTAGATGAGCTGCCGGTCCATTATTCAGTAGATTTCATTGTCATCCTTGGCGCAGGGCTATTACCAGATGGGACAGTGTCCAAAATTTTGAAGAAACGCTTGGACAAAGGAATAAGCACGTATCGAAAACAGCGAAAACGTGGTATTCATCCGCAATTTGTTGTTTCAGGTGGGCAAGGAACTGATGAAATTAAGCCTGAAAGCCAAGCAATGAGCAATTATTTAATAGAAAAGGGAATTTCAAGTACCCAAATCATTCAGGAAAATAAATCCAAATCAACTTATGAAAATATGCGAAATTCACAAGTCTTGATGGTTGAAAAGAAGCCATTTTATCGAGCTATCTTTGTAACCAGTAGTTTTCACGTTTTCCGAGCTGGACTGATTGCCAAACAATTGAATTCAACAATGACTGGAATCAGTGCCCCAACTTCAATGCATTATTTACCATTTGCGGCTTTTCGGGAATATCTGGCTTTAATTGTGATGTTTAAAGGAGCTAATCTAGTTGCTCTGATTGTGACAACTGTGGGTTATTTGATTTATTGTTTAATAATTCATTGAACTAACATGGTATAATAGTGATAAGGAGGAGACAATTATGACCTTGAAATTAAATCTTAAAAAAAGTTTTACTAGTTTAATTGCGGTATTGATGCTAATTTCGTTAACTGCATGTGGTACAACAAGTAAACAAAGTGGAAGTGCGAAAAGTTCTTCTGTTTCGTCAACGTCCGAAAAGTCTAATCAGCAAAAAGCGGCAAGTTTATATAAAAAAGCGCAAAAACAAATTGAAGATAAACAAAGCGAGGATGCTTTAGCTACATTAAAGTCAGCTCAAAAACTTGATGAAAATAACGGAAAAGTGGCCGAACTGTTATCAAAGGTTCAAAACTATTTGAACGCTAAAGATGCACTGAATGATGGGGATACAAGTTCAGCAAATTCTAGTTTGGCCAAGGTTACATCTGGACAGACGAATAATGCAGCGCTAAACTCACAAGCAAAAGATTTAGGAAATCAGGCAACCCAATTACAGAACGCTAAGAAGTATTATCAAAATGCCTACGATGCGTTATCCAATGGTTATTACGAGACGGCAAGAGCTGATTTGGCATTGCTTAATAACTTATCATCAAGTATTAGTGGTGTTAAGTCCTTGCAAGATCAGGGTAAGGCTTTAACTAACCAGATTAATTCAATGGCCAGCAATTCCTCTTCTAGCCAAAGTTCTAGCGAAAGCTCGACAAGCAGTTCGTCTGCACAGCCAGCTGGTAATTTAACGGATACAAAAACGGATCAAGTAATTACTTCATTCCAAAACGCAGCGGGGATCAAAAGCCAAAGCGGTCTGTCATATGGGGTAAATCAATTAGGAAACGGTTATTATCAAATTGAAGTTCGTCAAAATAATCCGTCAAATACAGTTGGTAGTTTGACCGGAATTTATCGATATAATTCACAAACTGGGAGTGTTTCAAAGCTAAACACAATTTCTGGTAAATATGAAAAGTAATTAATAAAGTAATCAAAGGTCCTGAACTAGGTTATCTAGTTCAGGATTTTTTTGACGAATTTTTTATATTTTTAATGAAGTGATACTTATAATTTACATAAGAAAGAAATGAGCATTTTTCTGTTAATGGGCTTTTCTTTTCGATATGCTTAATTTATCAAACAGAGAAGGAAGTGAAGCCAATGGCACCAGATTTGAAGGATCCTCGTTATCTGGATCATGAGGATGGTTTTGATAAACAAAATCAGGACACTCCCGTACTTCAGGACAAAATGGTTCCCGTTTCTGATTGTAGTGAAAGCAGTTATCGAGGAAATCATAGGTTAGCGAGCCAGCGTGCTGACCATCCAGTAGCGATAGCACCGGTTTATAATTTCTTAGCTTCAAGTGAGGCAAGTTATGTGACCGCACAAATATACGGAGTCGCGGGTGGAGAAGCCATTAATCTATGAGGAGGACAAAGTTATGAACAAATGGTCTAAAACGTTCCTCATTATTTGTTCGCTAGTGCTTCTGCTGCTTAGCTTAGTGATTGTTTCACTAACGTGGCCATGGGGAACCAGTTCGGCATTCTTGTACGCAATTAGGGAATTCTTTTTCGCTAATTATTATGCGCATATGACGCTCTTTTGGTTAGGGATTGCAGTTGCGGCTGCCTCGGTGATTGCAATTATCGTTGTACTATTTGTACCACATAATAAGACAACGTTTAGGCTGAAAGATGACCGAGGAAAATTAACGATTCATAAGAAGGCAATTGACGGCGTTGTCCGTTCAATGCTTAATGAAAAGGATTTTATCGGATCTCCTAAAGTCAACACAACGGCAACTAACCGAAAGATTCATGTGAACGTTAGTGGTGATATCAAACGAACTTCAGCGTTGGTGGATCACATGGAAGAATGGTCAGCAAGAGTAGAAGAGCGTGTGCGAAATCTGGTGGGCTCCGATCATAATGTCAAAGTGAAGGTGAAGCTGGAACGCTATCAAAAAAGAGGCAATGCGACATCTTCCGGACAGCCCCGGGTAGAGTAGGAGGATGCAAATGCAAACATTTATTGATAAATACAAGCTTCCCATCATTGGTGGCGTCATTGGTTTGATACTGGCAATTTTGCTAGTCACAATCGGATTCTTTCAAACCCTGTTACTGGTAGTTTTGGTGATTTTGGGCGCTGCGGTGGGAATGTATGTAGATAGAACCAAATTATTGGAAAGATACCTAAACAACAAAAACTAGGAGGAAACAAATTATGACAGACAAAAATGTAATGCAACCAAATGGTAAAAACAACTTCTCTAATACAAATAATTCAATGAACTCAGGGCGTCCAACGCCACCACGGCCAAATGATCACAAAACTGATTCTTCTGTCAAAGGTGAATTAACCTATGAAGATAAAGTGGTACAAAAGATCATTGGCATTGCTTTAGAAGAAATTGATGGCTTATTAACAGTTGATGGTGGCTTTTTCTCAAATGTTAAAGACAAATTGGTTAATAATGATGATGTCCGTGCTGGCATTAACACGGAAGTCGGTAAGAAACAAGTTGCCGTTGACATGGATATCGTTGCTGAGTATGGCACAGATATTGAAGATATCTTCGAACAAATGAAACGTGTCATTACGCGTGAAGTGAAAGAAATGACCCATCTCGAAGTTATCGAAGTTAACGTGAACGTGGTTGATGTAAAAACCCGTGAAGAATACGAAGCAGACAGCGAAACTGTTCAAGATAAGGCAATGAATGCCGCCGATAAGACCGGTGATTTTGCCTCACGAAAGACAGAAGATGCCAAACATGCGATGAGCAAGGGGCGACACAAGATTGACGAAAAAACAGAACCTCGGGTTGAATAGAAATTAATTAAGGGCTGTGAACAAAATTTTGTTTTGTTCACAGCCTTTTTTTGTGGCATTTAAAATGTGACGAAATGATCACAAATAAATTACTGATGTAAGCAATACCATTCCTTATGTTACAGTATATAAGGAGTATGTAGGAATTAGTAATTAACCGTTGAGGTGAGAGAGAAATGAATAAGGCGGATTTATTAGAAAAAACGCAACAAAGTTTATTCAAAATAATGGAAATCCTTTATTTAAGTGATGGTTCAGTTTCAAAACAAACTTTAGCTCAAAAATTAGATTTATCTCCAGCCACCTTGAAACGTTATTTAGATGATCTTCAGGTAGACGTTCAACCGCTAATTGATGAAAAAAAGATAACGTTTTGTATTGGTGCCAATACGGCAGAATTTAAATTGATTCAGAACTTTGCTCTTGATGATTGGATTTTTCGACTGTATCTAAAAGACGCGCCTAAATTTCAAATTTTAATGTACATCT
This sequence comes from Pediococcus damnosus, assembly GCF_001437255.1. Lineage (GTDB taxonomy): Bacteria > Bacillota > Bacilli > Lactobacillales > Lactobacillaceae > Pediococcus > Pediococcus damnosus. Next base: position 10,674 of record NZ_JQBD01000064.1, read on the forward strand.
ATAAGCACGGTAGTATGGATAGTTATCAATTGCAAGATGACTTGAATATGAGTGAGGCATCATTGTATCGGGTGATTAAACAACTTAATAAATTGCTGAAAGAATTTGAGTTAACTATTCATAACGGTCACTTGCAAGGAAGCGAGTTGCAGGTTCGTTTTTTCTATTACATACTGTTTCAACTAACCAATTATTTTCCGCCTAAAAAAAGTTTTGCCATTGATAAATTTGTGGATGGCCTCCAAAGTGAACTGCATTTTTATTTTCATTCAGAGGCAGTCCACAGAGTTGATTCTTGGTTAATCATTTCGCAACAACGACTAGGCTCACAATCAGTTATGGATAGTGAAATTCCAAAGCGAGTTCGAGAACTCTATCAGAAAAACGAATTGTATCAACAGGTCAGCAAATGTTACAAGCAGGCTTTTCACATGCGGTCGGCTACCAAAGAACAATTTGAAATTGAAGCCTTCTGTGTCATGTTGATTAGCATGTCGGTCTTTAATAGTAAGACCAATGTGGCTAGACGTTTCTATGATATTTATAACTCACAAAAAACGCAATTAGCAGACCTGGTAGAGAAAATGAATCATACGATTACGAGTACTCTTAAAATTAGTCGGCATCAATGGCCATTCGAATTAATGAAATTGGTTTTTGACATTTGTGCTCGTCCATTTTGTTTTACGGGGGACCTTGCCCATATGGATGAGATTTATAGTGAGTATTACATGACGCATTTCTTTTCACAGGAGGCTCGTTTAGTGGTCAAGGAGCTGATGCAGATCTTTAAAAAAGAGCCATCTACACCGTTTAGCCAATTTATTAAACAAAATGAAAATTATTTTCAACGGCGGCTATTATTTGTGATTCGTGATTTTCGTTATCAGCAGATAAAAGATATTGATATTGGCGTAGATACAACGTTTGATTATTATATTAGTCAGATGGTAATTGATCAAGTTCGGCAAATTTTTAAAAAGGATATTCGAGTGAACGTGACCTATTATCAGCCCGGGAATGCTTATGATTTGGTTTTAACGAATTATCATGAAGAGCCGTATGATGATACAGACTATACTTATTGGCTAACGAATTTAGGGACTATTCATGATTTAGAGATGATCAAAAAGATTGTAGAGAAAAATTTTTATGCGGAAACTCCAGTTCATCATTTGATGTTGAAACAACCAAATAAATTGCATAATACTAAAAAGTGGTAATTATCAAATCAGATAATTAACGCTTTTTTAGGTGCGCCCGGCATGGGCGCTAAC
>NZ_JQBD01000065.1 GCF_001437255.1 Pediococcus damnosus
AGAAACAAAGTTTCAAAATATATAATACGAGAGGGCTGCTTATGAAAAATGCATTAATTCTAGTTTCAGATGACTTATCAGCTGAAAATCCACACTTGCTTCAGACAATTCAAAAATTATTAAGTAATCAAATTCAGGTGACAGTTTTAGTGATGGTTTTAAATTTTCAAACGGCGGTAAAGACAATTGAAAATCTAAATAAAGTTTTGTTGGGAACACAAGAAAAATTAAAAATTGTTAATTGGTTTGACCTGGTAGAAAATCAATCTGGAATTGACAGTGAATTAAAACCATTTACCAATCGATCAGAAGATGCCTTCACAAAAAAAGTATTTCAACTGGCTAATCAAAAAACTGTTGAACGCTATTTTGATCATCATTTTTTAGAGTATGAAAAACATTATCAAAATTCAAAGTTGAGGACAATCAAACAATTTAATCAGGGAAAATTGCAGTATCAATTTAGCTTTGACGAGCAGGCCCGTAATCGGGAGATTGTTGGATTTTTGGAAAGCAAACCAATTAATTACACCGTGTTAAATACAACTGACCAACAACTATATCATTGTTCGGTTAAACCAGCTCAAATGCGAACTTATACAGTTGCAAGTGATAGTGTATTTGCTAACCGAGGAAGAATTCTAGAAGAACAAATTGAAGGTAGCAAACGCCGGAACGTTGTGCAAATTGAAGTGGAGAACCCGCAATATAGTGTCCATGATTACGTTGAATGGCGGCCCTATACCAATATTTTTGAGTTTTATAGTGAGCAAATTCGTAAATTAGTAGATGACTCACAACATACGGGCATATTTATTGATCTAAAGAGTAATGAATTGATGTCAGGCTATTTACAAACATTCACAACTTTTAACTATTAGGAAGGGGAAAACCAAATATGCGAGCAATTTTATCCGATGTTCAAGCACAGCAAGAAATGCAGCAATTTGAAGTTGAATTGATTGGGCTTACCCAACAGGCTAAAAATTTACGCGTTATTTTTATTGAACAAGAATCATTGGAAAGTTTTACAATTGACCAAATAAATTTGCAAGAAAATATCTTAGAGTTTCCCCTAACTTTTCATCAGTTAAAAGGTCATTTTCCTGGTCAAACTAGATTTGTTTGGGAAGTGTATTTACAATGGCAGGTTGCAGATCATTTTGAAACTGTGCAAATTGAAAATGAATATATAGAAACCAAGCAAATTGATCTGACGACTTTTCAAAAAATTTCAGGCGATTTTTCTGGATTCACAAATATTGAACTCACTGAAAAAAATCAGGATGCTGTGTTTGAACTTCACAATGTCCAACGATTAAGCGATCGAATTCGATTAGTTGGTGCCCCAAAAATTGGTGATCAAGTGATGAAAAATATTGTGATTACCGTTGGGAATACTGATAATCAGAACAATAGTTTTCGATTAACGAACAACATTAGCACTTATTCAGATTTGTTTGTGTTTGAACTTTTATTGACTGATTTGAAAGTGAATCAAAAATATATATTGAAAATTGCGTATGATTTTGAGGGGAGCCATATTCATCAACAAGTAGGCTTGATCAGTGAATTTGATCTTAGTAAAGATTTCGCAACTGACGCAAATGGGCAAACAGTTTTCTTGGAGAAATCGTACGATAATGTAATCAGTTTGACGCGATTGGAAAAAAGTTCAAAATTTTCGACAATCACCCAAAGTTTGGTAAATAAAACTCAACGCTTATTAAGCGCTAGCGGTGTACTTGCTACGAAGCTTAAGTTATTATGGATTAAGCGACTATTTAAGCGGAGTCGATCCCCATTTGTTAAGCCGACAATTGTTTTTGAAAGCTTTGGTGGTCGTCAGGTTTCAGACAGTCCGTTGGCTATTTATCGAGTTTTTAAAGAGTTTTATCCAAGTTATAATCTCGTTTGGGCAATTTATCCTGAATTAAAGGCCTTTTGCCGGGAACATGGAATCCGATATGTTGTTCGTAATAGTGCGAAGTGGGTAAATTTGATGCGTCGTGCACAATGCTGGGTTAGTAATGCGCGGTATCCTTCATGGGTAAAAAAGTCGAAATTTACTTTTTATTTACAAACGTGGCATGGAACGCCTTTAAAAAAATTAGGTTTGGATATTAAGCAGGTTACCATGCCTGGAACTGATACAGCTTCTTATCATCGTAATTTCACCCGTGAGGCGAATCGATGGGATGCCTTAATTAGCCCAAACGATTATTCAACTAACATTTTTCGTTCTGCCTTTGGATATAAAAATCAAGTTCTTAAGCTAGGTTATCCGCGTAATGATGAGTTGCTTCAAGCAACACCAGAGCAAATTACCCAGTTGAAACAATCAATGGGAATTCCTGCGAATAAAAAAGTTGTGTTATATGCACCGACCTATCGAAATAACTCCTATATATCAACTGGTATAACTCCTATATATCAACTGGTAAATATACCTTTAAATTACCTTTTAGTTTAAAAGATTTTCAGGAACGTTATGGGAAAGAAACAATTTTAATTTTACGGATGCACTATTTAATTGCCAATCAGATCGATACTTTGGAATTTAAGGATTGTGTATTAAATCTTTCTGACTATCCAAATATTAGTGACCTGTATTTAGTTTCAGATTTGCTGGTCACGGACTATTCATCGGTGTTTTTTGATTTTGCGTATTTAAAACGCCCAATTTTGTTTTATCCTTATGATTATGAGATGTATAAAAATGAGCTGCGGGGGTTCTATTTGGATTACGAACACGAATTACCAGGTAAAATTGTGCATAATGAGACCGATCTGTTTAGTGAAATGAACGAGGCTTTAAAAAATCCAGATATGACAAATAATCGACGTTTTCAAGAATTCTATAAACGTTTCTGTGCGATTAATAGTGGTGACGCATCCCGAAAAGTAGTAAATTATATTGTGAATGCAATTAGGAAGTAGGAAATTATTTATGAATGAAACAAAATTAGATCAAGCGGTCGCAAAACGACGGACCTTTGCCATCATTTCCCATCCGGATGCTGGAAAAACGACCATTACTGAACAGCTATTACTGTTTGGTGGAGTTGTTCGGGAAGCCGGAACGGTAAAAGCCCGTAAGTCAGGCAGTTACGCAAAGTCTGATTGGATGGAAATTGAAAAAAAGCGGGGGATTTCAGTCACGAGTTCCGTGATGCAATTTGATTACGGTGATAAACGGATCAATATTTTGGATACCCCTGGACATGAAGATTTCTCTGAAGATACGTATCGAACATTGATGGCGGTGGATTCGGCTGTCATGGTTATCGATTCTGCAAAAGGAATTGAACCCCAAACTAAAAAGTTATTTCAAATTTGTAAGATGCGGGGAATCCCAATTTTTACTTTTATGAATAAACTGGATCGTGATGGTCGTGAGCCATTGGATTTGGTTAATGAACTTGAAGAAGTTTTAGGAATTGATGCTTACCCAATGAATTGGCCAATTGGCATGGGTAAGGGCCTGCAAGGTCTATATGATCGCTATAATAAGCGGATTGTTTTATACCGAAAAGATGCAGATGGCAATCGCTATTTGCCGTTGGATGAGGAAGGTCATCTATCAAGTGATCATCCTTTGACTGAAGATAGTACTTACCGAGATGCTGTCGGCGATATGGAATTACTGGGTGAAGCTGGAAATAAGTTTGACGAGGACCAAGTTGCTTCTGGAAAATTAACGCCAGTCTTCTTTGGATCTGCCCTAGCTAATTTTGGGGTTAAAACCTTTTTAGATATTTATTTGAAATATGCACCAGCTCCAGCACCACACAAGGACCGGGCTGATGAAATTATTAAACCAGATGATTCACAATTTTCTGGCTTCATTTTTAAAATTCAAGCTAACATGAATCCAAATCATCGTGATCGAATTGCTTTTGTCAGAATTTGTTCTGGCGAGTTTGATCGCGGGATGGATGTCACTTTGCAGCGAACTGGAAAAGTGATTCGATTATCAAATTCCACACAATTTATGGCGGATGCTCGGCATACAGTTGAAAAGGCTGTGGCCGGAGATATTGTGGGATTGTATGATACAGGAAATTTCCAAATTGGTGACACAATTTACGCGGGTAAACATGAAGTCCAATTTGAAAAATTACCACAGTTTACGCCAGAGCTATTTGTACGAGTTACAGCTAAAAATGTGATGAAACAAAAGTCATTTCATAAGGGAATTCAACAGTTAGTTCAAGAGGGAGCTGTGCAACTGTACACAAGCTATAATACAAACGATTATATTCTGGGTGCCGTTGGCCAACTTCAGTTTGAAGTTTTCCAATTCCGGATGTTAAATGAGTATCATTCAGAAGTTGTAATGGAGCCAATGGGTAAAAAGATTGCGCGTTGGATTGATCCTGAGCAATTAGACGAGAAAATGTCGTCTTCACGTAATTTGTTAGTAAAGGATCGGGCAGGTAACCCGTTATTCTTATTTGAAAATGAATTTGCAGAGCGTTGGTTTACAGGAAAGTATCCAGATGTAAAACTAACGGCTAAGCTATAAGGTTAAATAACTAAAGGCAAACTCAATTTTATTATTGAATTTGCCTTTTTTGCTCAAACAAAACGCGCAATTAGTCTTTTCAGATGGTCTAGGAACTTAAAAGTTCATTAAAATCTCTTGGAATGCATGGGATGGGACTATTAAAAAAGCTATTTTTCAGTTATACTTATTTAGTTTATGAGTGTTATTTAACGTTTAAATTTAATTTGTGAATTTGCAATGGAGGGTCAACTATGAGTCAAGCGTGGCATAAAATTCGCCGGGGACTAAATACCCGGTTTGGATTTTTCTTGTTCGCCGTTATTTTATTTTGTATTAAATCCTATATGGCTTACCAGACTAAATTTAGTTTGGGCGTCAAGGGAAGTATGCAAGAATTAATTTTAGCCATTTCACCAATTGCTACAGCATTATTACTGTTTGGAATTGGGTTATATTTTCGGGGGAAATGGGCTTATTGTTGGATGATTTTAGTTGATGCAATTTTATCATCTTGGTTGTTTGCTAATATTTTGTATTATCGAGAGTTCTCAGATTTTATTACGTTTAATTTGATTAAAGGATCTGGGGCTACTTCAGACAACCTTGGCAAGAGTTTAATGGGAATCATGCGCGGAACTGACTTTTTAGTGTTCGTGGATGTGATCTTCTTAATTCTATTACTGGCAATTCGATTTATTAAAATTGATACGACGCCCTTTAAGATACGTTATGCCGTGGCCACAACAATTTTATCAGTTGGTGTGTTTGGCGTAAACTTGGGGATGGCGTACAGTAATCGTTCAGGACTTTTAACAAGAACCTTTGATAATAATTACATTGTTAAATATTTGGGGCTTCAAACCTATACTGCGTATGATGCGATTAAAACGTATCAAAATAGTGAGCAGAAATCAAAAGCGTCTAACAATCAATTAAAACCGGTTCAAAAATTCTTAAAAGATAATCATATTTCATCTAACATTCAATACAAAGGGGTTGCAAAGGGCAAAAATGTTTTCGTTATTCATTTGGAAAGCTTGCAACAATTTGTAATTGATAAAAAATGGGATGGTCAAGAAATAACGCCAAACCTCAATAAGTTGTATCACGAGAATGATACGCTAAGCTTTGATAACTTCTTTAATCAAGTCGGACAAGGAAAAACATCTGATGCAGAAATGATGCTTGAAAACTCCTTATTTGGATTAGCAGAGGGTTCAGCAATGGTTATGGATGGAACTACCAATACATTCCAGAGTATGCCTGCCATTTTAGATCAGAATGGTTATTCAACTGCTTCATTCCATGGGGATGTTCCTAGTTTCTGGAATCGAGATAACGCGTATAAGTCCTTTGGTTATCAGTATTTCTTCAGTAAGGAGTATTACGATATCAAACCAGGCTATGTGAGTGGCTACGGGATGAAGGATAAGCTCTTTTTGAAAGATACAGTTAAGTATGTTGAACAGCTACCGCAGCCTTTCTATGCCAAACTAATTACGGTTTCGAACCATTATCCTTATTTAATTTCGAAGAAGGATGCATCGATTAAAGAATGGGATACTGGTGATCCAACGGTTGATCCTTATGTACAAACAGCTCATTATTTAGATCAATCAATTGGTGAATTAATGAATTATCTGAAAAAATCCGGTTTGGAAAAGAATAGTATGTTAGTCCTTTATGGGGATCATTACGGAATTTCGAATAACCACAAAGCGGCGATTGCTAAAATCTTGAATCTGAAACAAATTGATAATTACAATTTAGCCATGTTCCAAAAAGTGCCATTTATGATTCACATGCCTGGTTTAAAAGGCGGTATTAATCACACGTATGGTGGTGAGATTGATGTCATGCCAACACTAATGAATCTGATGGGAATTAATGATCCTGGTGCCATTCAGTTTGGACAAGACCTACTTTCAAAGGATCGTAATCAAATCGTTTCCTTCCGAGATGGGGACTTTGTTTCACCGAAGTATACCAAGTATGGGAATGACCTGTACTTTACTAAGACTGGGCAACAGATTACCGATAAGACGGAAACTGAGAAAAAAGAAGTTGATAAGATTCAGGATTACGTCAATAAAGAACTGTCGTTATCTGATTCGGTGATTAATGGTGATTTACTTCGGTTCTCTAAACAAAGCTGGTTTAAGACCGTAGATAAATCGGATTATAATTATAAAAAGTCTGCTGCACTGAAGGAATTAAGTGAAGCGCAAAATAAGAAACCAACAAGTCTATTAAAAGAAAACAAGGGAAAGTCAACAGAGGATCTCTATAAGACTGATGCACCTGAATTAAAGGGTGAAAGTTCTAGTAGCAGTAGTAGTGATGATAGTGGTAGTTCGAGCTCATCATCTTCTTCATCTAAATAAACCAAAGGAGACCGGAAATAAAAATTCCGGTCTCCTTTTTTTAGCTATAAAAAAGAACCAAGTCATAAGTTGACTTGGTTCTTTGAATTTGATTTATTAGGCTTTTGAATCTTCAGTTGTTTTAGCAGGAGTGTTATCTTCTGTTGTCAACGTAATCTCGCCGTCTGTAATTTTTGCAACCAGGTTCTTTGCATCCGCATGATCAAGATAATAATCAGCAATTCGATCTTCAATTTGCTCTTGGATGACACGACGTAATGGTCGGGCACCCATTTTTGGATTATAACCTAATTCGACTAATTTCTCTTCAACTGGTTCTGTCACATGAACGTGTAAGCCTTGAACGGCTAACATTTTATTGACATCGCCAACCATCAAGTCAACAATCTTCATTAGATTTTCCTTTGTGAGTGAATTGAATTCTACAATATCATCAAACCGATTTAGGAATTCTGGCTTGAAGTAATTACCTAACTTGTCTAAAACGGAATGAGTTTTGCCCTTGGCAGCAGCACCGAAACCAACATCAGCTTCCGCATCGCCACTTCCAGCATTCGAAGTCATGATAATGATTGTATCTTTAAAGCTTACTGTTCGACCTTGTGAATCAGTCAAACGGCCATCGTCAAGAATCTGCAGAAACATGTGCATAACATCCGGATGAGCCTTTTCAATTTCATCAAGGAGGATCAAGCTATAGGGATGACGACGAACTTGTTCAGTTAATTGGCCGGCTTCTTCGTAGCCAACATAGCCAGGGGGTGAACCAATTAATTTAGAAATTGAATGTGGTTCCATGTACTCACTCATGTCAAACCGAATCATGGAATCCTCAGATCCAAAGAGTTCCTTAGCTAATTGTTTAGCTAATTCTGTTTTACCAACTCCGGTAGGGCCGACGAATAGGAAGGAACCAATTGGACGACCAGTCCCATTTAAACCAATTCGGTTTCGACGGATGGCCCGGGCAATCTTGTTGACAGCTTCATCTTGTCCAATTACCTTTGAACTTAAATCGCCACTAAGATTCTGGAGTTGTTCTTGTTCACGTTTTTGAAGTTCACCAACTGGGATGTTAGTTTGTTCTTCAATGATTTGTTCCATATCTTTTTCTGTAACAGTTGGAATTTCATCTTTTTTCGATGCGCCAGATTTTGATTTCTCTAACTTGGCAACTTGATCACGATAGTAAGCAGCCTTTTCGTAATCTTCTGCTTTTGTTGCATCCTGTTTATACTTTTCAGCATTATCAATCTTTTGCTGGATTGTGTTGGGATCAACAGTATTAATTGTTAAATTCTTTTTAGAACCAGTTTCATCGAGTAAGTCAATTGCCTTATCCGGTAAGAACCGATCTTGAATGTATCGCTTGGACAGCTTTGCGGCTGCTTCGATAGCTTTATCTGTGTAATGAACATGGTGATAATCTTCGTATTTCTTTTGAATTCCCTTTAAAATCTTAATAGATGCTTCAACGCTTGGTTCATCAACCTGAACGGGTTGTAAACGACGAGCAAGGGCGGCATCTTTTTCAATGTCTCGATATTCGGTTGAAGTTGTAGCTCCAACAAGTTGGAAATCGCCACGAGCCAAAGCAGGCTTCAAAACGTTGCCGGCGTCCATACCACCTTCTGCATTACCAGCACCAACAATTTCATGAATTTCATCAATAAAGACGATAACATCCTTATTTTTTTCAACTTCTTTCATAAGTTGTTGCATTCGTTGTTCAAACTGACCTCTAATCCCAGTTCCTTGAACGAGTGATACAACGTCTAAACGAATAATTTTCTTATTAATTAATTTTTGAGGAACATCGCCTGCCACAATCTTTTCAGCTAGGCCTTCCACAACTGCTGTTTTACCAACACCTGCTTCACCAATTAAAACTGGATTGTTTTTCGTCCGTCGATTCAATATTTCAATAACCCTTGAGATTTCTGAATCACGGCCGATTACTGGGTCGATTTTTCCTTGTTTTGCTAAATCAGTTAGGTTCAAACCATACTGAGCTAGCAAGCCACCCTGGCCATTTTGGCGGGTACCACCATTATTATTATCAGTGGGACCACTTGGTTGGGTAGGGGGAACTTGTTGGTTAAAGTTCTGAGCATTTTCAACGTTACCATTTTGCATAGCACGGAAAATGTCATCTAGATTTCCAAATCCGAATGGGTCTTGTGCCATATTCATAGCACCTCCATTTCCAAAATTATTACCTTCTTGTTGTTTTAGAAGTTGATAGCAATTTTGACAAAGATCGATCTGACGCTGCTGACCGTTAACATTAACGTGCAGGTGGATCGTTGCTTCATTTTTACGACAATTTTGACATAACATCTTGCGATCTCCTTTCGCAAAGTCAAAGCTTTAAAAAGTTTGACCAACTTTGACCATGAACACATTATAACTCGCTTCATGATTTGTGCAAGCAATTTGTTTTAAAAAACTATGCCTGATAGAATTGCATTACCAGGCACTTTACTGCCCACAAAATTATATTAGCACTTTAATGACATGAGTGCCAATGTTTGAACTTTTGAAGGATATCGGCTAAACTAGATTTATTAAAAAAGGTAGGTGGTTAAATGGCACGAGACTTTTCGAACCTGTTAGAGCAGCTTCGGCAGGGTAGTATAAAGGAATTAACAGTTGAAGCTGATGAATTTCCAGCTTTTCAACCTATTTATATGAAGTATGAGCAACGGAAAAGAATTATTGGTAAAGCTCAAAAAAACGGAAAAGTGGTCTACCATTTTGAAAGTGATGAAAACGGTAAATCTTAATTTTATTTAAAATTCGTGAAAGGGCTTGTAATAATTTCCAGAAATTGCTATTATCAATGGGAAAGGCTAATTATTTGTTAAAGAATAAATGGTTATTTATTTTTTCTATGAAAAGAAAGCCCTTACCAAATCTTATATATTTTAAAGGAGATCGATTATAATGGAAACACGTGACTTTCATATTATTGCAGAAACAGGTATTCATGCTCGTCCAGCTACTTTATTAGTACAGGCAGCTAGCAAATTTAATGCTGATGTCAAATTAACATACAAAGACAAGGCAGTTAATTTGAAGTCTATTATGGGTGTAATGTCATTGGGTGTTGGTCAGAATGCTGATGTAACAGTTTCTGCTGACGGCGATGATGCAAAAGAAGCAATTGAAGCACTCGCAGACACAATGAAAAAGGAAGGACTTTCTGACTAATGACAAAAGAATTGAAGGGAATTGCTGCCAGTGATGGCGTTGCAATTGCGAAAGCATACATGCTTGTCGACCCTGATCTGTCATTTGATAAGAAAACAATTGATGATCCAGATGCCGAAATTAAGCGTCTTCATGATGCTTTAGACGCATCTAAATCAGAATTAGAGTTAATCAAAAGTAAAGCTGCTGAAAATCTTGGAGAGGATGAAGCCGAGGTATTTGAAGCACACATTACGATTCTCTCCGACCCTGAATTGATTGGGAATATTGAAGACAAGATCAAGAACGATTCTGTTAATGCAGAACAAGCATTGAAGGATGTAACAGATGGCTTTATCGAAACATTTGAAGCTATGACTGATAACCAGTACATGCAAGAACGTGCCGGAGATATCCGAGACGTCACAAAGCGTGTAATGAGTCATCTATTAGGTGTTAAGTTACCTAATCCAGCTTTGATTGATTCTGAAGTTGTTATCGTGGCGCATGATTTAACACCAAGCGATACTGCTCAGCTTGATCGTAAGTATGTTAAAGGATTTATTACTGATATTGGAGGAAGAACTTCACATTCAGCTATCATGTCTCGAACACTTGAAATTCCAGCGGTTGTTGGAAGTGAAAAGGCGACGACAGAAATTAAATCTGGCGATACTGTTATTATTGATGGTATTCATGGATCAGCAATTGTTGATCCTGATGCTGATCAAATTACTAAATATAACAAGATGCAAAAAGATTTTGTGGCTCAAAAACTTGAGTGGGATAAACTTCGTGACGAAAAAACTTTGTCCAAAGATGGCGTTCACTTTGACTTAGCAGCTAATATTGGAACACCAGATGATATTAAGGGTGTTGTTGATAATGGCGCTGAAGCAGTTGGCCTATTTCGTTCTGAGTTCTTGTATATGGATGCTAGTGAGCTTCCAAGTGAAGATGACCAGTTTAAAGCATACAAGGCCGTTGTAGAAGGTATGAAGGGCAAACAAGTTGTTGTCCGGACAATGGATATTGGTGGAGACAAGCAGTTACCATACTTGCCACTTCCAAAAGAAATGAACCCATTCTTAGGCTATCGTGCTATTCGAATCAGTCTTGATCGAACCGATTTATTCCGAACCCAGTTGCGCGCATTATTACGTGCATCTGCATACGGAAAATTGGCCATCATGTTCCCAATGATTGCAACTGTTGCTGAGTTTAAGAAAGCTAAAGCTATTTTTGAAGATGAAAAACAAAAGATGGTAAAGGCTGGTACTAAGATCGGTGAAAACATTCAAGTTGGTATGATGATGGAAATTCCTGCTGCTGCAGTTATTGCAGACAAGCTAGCTAAGTATGTGGATTTCTTTAGTATTGGTACTAATGATTTGATCCAATACTCATTTGCTGCTGACCGTGGTAACGAAAAAGTAGCTTATCTCTATCAACCATATAATCCATCATTGTTACGTTTAATCAAACGGACAATTGATGCTTCTCACGCAGAAGGTAAATGGACTGGTATGTGTGGTGAAATGGCTGGAGATCAAACCGCTGTTCCAATTTTGATGGGTCTTGGTTTGGATGAATTCTCAATGAGCTCATCTTCAATCTTGAAGACTCGTTCATTAATGAAACGCTTAGATACCAGAGAAATGAAGAAGTTAGCTAATAAGGCTGTTACTGAAGCTGAAACTAACGACGATGTTATTAAAATGGTTAATGATGCCATTAAATAATTGAATTTAAATTTATTTAAAATCTCTTAGGATGAATCAGATCCTGAGAGATTTTTGGTTCTTCGTCAACTGTTGTTGGTGA
>NZ_JQBD01000066.1 GCF_001437255.1 Pediococcus damnosus
GGTCTACTATGTCGCGATTGGAAGCGTTAAATGCCTCAACACAACTATCTAACTTTATCATTTCAAATTATAAAAGTCAACTAACATTTTCAATTGCTTTTAAAAAGTTGTTTACTCTTTCGTTTGAAGCAACATTTAATATAATACCAAGAATACATTTCTCGGTCAAGGGTTATTTGATTTTTTTATACCTTCTCATTTACGAATCAATCTGATAGTCTTCTCTTGCTTGCCTTTTCCAACCTGGTAACTTTTCAGCCACGCTTTGAAAACCAATTAGATCTTCATCATTGGTCCAATAAAACTTATGCCGTGCATGAACAAACATTGGCATTGGTTGGTCGTGTATCTGTGTTCCCTGATATAAAGTTCTAATTGACAAACTAACATGCGAATTAGCAGGATCGATGTCGACAATCATACAAGATATGGTTTGTCCAACTTTATATAAAGAATTTAAGTCATCGACATAATCGTCACTACATTCTGATATGTGAATCAAGCCTTTAAAAGAAGCTTTCTGATTTTCTACAAAAAGTCCATATGATTTAACACCAGTGATTACGCCCTGAATAACATCCCCGATCTTTAGCACTTTTAAAACATCTCCTTACAATTGCTTAAACCTTATTTTAGCGAAACTCTAAGTATGATACAATACTCGTGTTTCAAAATAACAGTCTTAACTGCCTAACACGGAGGAATATTGTGTCATTTCTTATTGATTTCATTCTACATATTGATACGCACTTAGTTTCTATTGTAAATACTTTTGGTAATTGGACCTATCTTATCTTATTTGCATTGATCTTCATAGAAACAGGTGCAGTCATTTTACCGTTTCTACCTGGGGATTCACTTTTGTTTGCTGCAGCAGCACTTTCAGCCAATAGTATTTATGGCCTTAATATATGGATTTTCGTTTTTTCCCTGTTTTTCGCGGCCGTCCTAGGTGACTCAACCAATTTCTTTATTGGTCGATGGCTTGGCAATAAACTAACCCAGCATCATCTTTTTGGTAAAATCATTACCGAACAGCGACTTAAAGAGTCACGTGAATTTCTTGATCGCTATGGCAGTGTTTCCATAACTTTTGCACGTTACATGCCAATCATTCGAACCTTTGCTCCATTCGTAGCTGGTGGTAGTAAATTCAGTTATCGCAAGTTCATCGTTTTTGATATATTAGGTGCTTCAACCTGGGTCACTTTGTGTTGCGGTGCTGGTTACTTCTTCGGGAATTTTCCATTTGTAAAGGCACATTTTTCTGCAATTGTAATCGGAATTATTCTAATTTCACTAATTCCGATCCTTATATCATTTTTGAAAACCCGAAAAAAAGCACAAAAATAAGCCAAACATTCAATTGAGATTGAACTATGCCCCGAAAATTTTAACTTTCACGGTATAAAGCAAGCCCTCAGAATGTGTCGGCTTATTTTTTTAACTCTTTTCGTCCAACTAAAATAAAAAATAAATAAAAACATTCGATAAAAATAAATACTAGCACAAAACACTGTAAGAAAAATTCTTCTGGCAGCGCATTTATAATTGGATCCTTAGCAGGATCAAACATCCAATCATTATTTCGAAACAGTAATTCATGAAAACCAATAAAAAATTGGTCAAATGAAATACTCATCATTACTCCGACTAAAATTGGAATTACCGCTGCAACTTGTAACGGCCGAATTAGTCGCCAAAGAGATTTTGTTTTAATTAATTCACGGATAAAGAAAAAAAATACAATTCCTGAAATAATTAAAACAGCCTCATTCAGCATAAATAAATTTTTCACATCCGAAAAATGTTGTAATCCGGCACTTGAGCTTGAAAAATTAGTCATTTTTAAATGTGTCACCCAGGGAAAACTTAAATACTGAATGAGTTGATGATAGTTATGCATTATCTGTGATTTTGTTAAATCAACCATTTCCAAAACGTGATAACCTTTTAAGGTCCAACTATAAAGGAACGTACAATTAATCACTAAAAAGATTGCCAATGAAATTCCAAACAGATGAAACGCACACCATTGTGCAAACCTTCGCAATCTCATAGGCTTACTTCCATTCATCAAACGACTGGATTTCATGGGTGGGTTGAATTTCCTGTTTTTTTACAAATTCAGGAGTTGACACCCCTGTGTATACCAGCAACGTATCAATACCAAAATTGATTCCAGCCGAGATGTCCGTCATATAATTATCACCGACCATCACAACATCATCCTTAGGTAGTCCAATTTGTTTTACTGCTTTTTGCATAATTATAGTTTCAGGTTTCCCGACATAAGTTGCTCGTTGCTGCGTTGCACGCTCAACCATGCCAATTAAAGCCCCTGCACCCGGAACCAAACCACGTTCATTTGGTAAATTTGTATCTGCGTTAGTCCCAATAAACGTAGCCCCTCTTTTTATGGCTAACGTTGCTAATTCAAATTTATGATAGGTAACATCATAATCTAGCCCAACGACAACCCAATCTGGATGCACTTCATCAAACTCGAATTTTTTATTTAAAAGTGCCTGTTTCAGACCTAGCTCACCAATAACGTACACTTTACGCTTATTCCCGGCAATGCCATCCAAATAATCAGCTGTTGCCAAACCAGCAGTGTACACCTGATCAGCCGTAGTATTGATATTATGATTGTCACGTAAATTTTTGGCTACATCCTTTGGTAATTTAGTTGTGTTATTCGTTACAAATAAAAAATCAGTTTTTGTATCTTGTAATCGTTTAACAAATCTAGCAGCAGCTGGTATCTGATCACGACCACGATAAATAGTGCCATCTAAATCAATTAAATATCCTTTATAATCTGAAATCATTTTCTCTTCCTCATTTAGTCTCTCTTATTGTAAAAGAACGTTTACCTCGTTTATGAACTTCAGTAATTTTATTTTGACGATGATTGACTGGTTTTGCTTTCTGTTTAGTAATTTTTTCTTCAACAAAGGGTTTCTGCTTAAATTTACGAACACGCTTATTAGGATGTTTATTTTTATTTTTATTTTTGCTAACGGGTTTATTTACCGTTTCTTTTTCCTTGGTTCGTAAGCTACGTTTTTTAGCCGGCTTATTTACACTTAAATTTTTTAAAATGAAATAAGCACAACCAAAATTGCAAAACTCCAACAAATAATCTTGAATAGCACTTTGTTTCTCATTATCTTTTGCATTTCGATCGCCATCGCTATAAAAGCCCTTTAATCGAAGCTGTTCATAACCAATATCAGCAACAATATAATCATACTTGCTCAGAACTGGACTAAATCTCTCTGCCAATTGTTCACGATCAAAAGCATCTCGTTCATTACTAACAAGTTGATATTGATGCCCATTTATCAGAATATTAGCATCATCTAAAACATCAACTTTATTAATGACCGGGCGCCGATTGATTTCATTTTCAGCACTTTCTTTACTTTGCGTATTAGTCATGTATGCGCCTCTTTTCTATTTATTACTTAATTAATCTTCTTAACTCCGTTTAGCAAAATCTGTAAACTTTCCTTGAACCATTTGCTCAATATCCTTTTCCGAAAACGGGGTTCCAAATGGAATCTTATAATCCAGATAATCTGTTTCCGGCGTATCCACGCCAACATTTATATCTTCTTTAATATTGACACTATAATGATGAATATGCCCATGTAAATTTATGATTTGTTTCACAATCCCCATCATCATTGGATAGTGGGTCATATAATACTGACGATGATTAAATTTGATTAACACCCCAACATCATGAAATTCAAATTTAGGTTTTCCACCTACCATAAAGTTATGATTATTCAAATATTTAAAGAAAGCGCGACTGTCATGATTTCCCTTAATTAAGACCAGATGCCCATTTAAAGACTTCAATACATCATAAACCGCCTGATTCGAAATGCCTGCTGGATGTGTAAAATATAAAGCAATATCTCCCAAATGATAAACTGTATCCGTAGTTTTTACTCTAGCATTCCAATTTTTGACAATCGTTTGATTCATAGTCTCAACGTTGGGAAAAGGACGTGGTGCAAAATCATTGTCCCCTAACAAATCTTTATGAAAAAAATGTGTATCAGCTGTAAAAAAATTCAAAACAATCCCCCGTTTTTAATGTACTCCGTTCTAGTATATAACATTCCCATAAAATCTGGTTACATTTTATTGCCATAGCCATTTTTTTGAACAAAAAAAACGAGAAAGATCAAATCTTTTCTCATTTCATCAATTCTATTTAGTTGTTTGTTTTCTTTTTTTTCTCATAAAATAAATAATGTTAAGGATTAACAACCACAATATTGATCCAATTAACGCAATTAGTGTGTCAACTTTCAATACCAAAACAAAACCAACAAAGATCAAAAATATCAGGACAAAATAATCACTATATGGATACCAAGGCATTTTAAAGCTTGCCAAGGGCTTTCCTTCACTCTTTAACTGTTTACGATATTTTAAATGTGCCAATATAATTGTACTCCAGATAAACAGAAAACAAGTGGTCGCGATACTAGATATAAAAGTAAACACTTTTCCTGGTACAAAAGCATTTAAAAGAACCGCAAAGGCAATTACCAAAGCCGAAACCAGAATGGCATTAGCCGGTACTTGAGTATGTGAAAGTGTTCCGAGCTTTTTTCCTAATTTTGACTTATTATCATAATTTAGAGAAAACAACATTCTTCCTGTAGTAAATAAAGCACTATTGCAGGCGGAAGCCGCCGCAGTTAACACGACAAAATTTATAATTGCTGCCGCCCCTTTGATCCCAACATTTTGAAAAACTTGCACAAATGGACTAGATGTCGGTGAAACATACTTCCAAGGAAAAATAACCATTAAGCAAAACAGCGCGCCCACATAAAACAGACCAATTCGCATAGGAATATCATTGATTGCTTCTGGAATAACCTGTTTTGGATTCTGCGTTTCAGCAGCTGTCATTCCTACCATTTCAACACCAACAAAAGCAAAAACGACCATTTGAAATGATAAAATAAAGCCCTTAGCTCCCCTAGGGAAAAAGCCCCCATATGCAACCAAGTTAGAAAGAGAAGCATAACCTACATCAGTTTTGTAGTGAATAGCCACAAGCACAATTCCAGTTATTATTAACATCAAAATTGCGGCAATTTTGATTATTGAAAACCAGAATTCAGTTTCACCAAAAAGCTCCACAGTAATCAAATTTATTGTTACCAGTACTAACAAAATAACGAATCCTGGAATCCATTGAGGTAAGTGGGGAAAACAAAAACGCATGTATAGTCCAGCCGCCGTGATTTCTGCCATCGCAATTGATATCCAGCAAATCCAATATGTCCAACCAGTCACAAAACCAACTCGTTTACCCAGATACTTAGCCACAAAATCTACAAACGAAGTTGAATTTAAATCAGAAAGAAGTAATTCTCCTAATGCTCGCATTAGCCAGAAACAAACTAATCCTGTAATTGCATAAGCTAGCAGAATCGATGGTCCAGCCAAATGAATTGACTGTCCTGCTCCTAAAAATAAACCAGTTCCAATCGTTCCACCAATGGCAATCAGTTGAACATGTCTACTTTTTAAACCGCGCGATAAATTTTTGTTTTTATTTTCACTCATATTGCCTCCATAAAACTTACCTTATGTGCATGTCTTGCAACATAATTACAGTTAATCATATAGGAATTTTTGAGTTAAGTAAAATCTAAACTAAAAATTTTGGCGGTGCCACTGTTTAATTTCATCCAAAAACTTTTTCATTTCTTTTTGGTTCTTAAAGGATGGAAAATCCCCTAACAATACCTTTGATGCTTGTTTTGCTTGTGTACCATAATTTTGCACGATTAATATTGATTTTTGTAAACTCGCATTAGTAAACAAATCTTTAGGCAAATTCAAGAAGCCTTGTAAATAAATGTTATTCTTACAATAGTTCAATAAATTAGCTGCTTGGTCCGTTTGAAAAATATTAGTTGGCACCAAGAATAATCCAAATCCACTAGCAACAACATGATTCATTGCTTGTTCAATCAGCAAATGATGAACGTACGAATGCCCTTCTGTACTATGTGTTTGATACTTTTTAACACGAACATCAATTGGATAGTAACCAACGGGCAAGTCAGAAACCGCAACATCGGCTGAATTAAATACTAACTGATCTAAGGCGTCCTGATGAAACAAGTCGACATCTAAATTCTGTAATCTAGAATTAATATCTGCCATTGCCAACATTGAATCATCATTATCAATTCCAATTCCAGAGATTTTGGTTTCCTTGTGATTTTGATGAATATCATTCATGATTGTAGTAAGTAGGTTTCCAGTTCCAACTGCCGGATCAAGAACTGTCAGTGTCTTAGTATCTGCAAGTAATTCTTGTAGCAAATAGGCGAATAACATCCCAATCGTATCAGGTGTCATCTGATGATTTGCCTGAATATGATCCTGTTGAGACGCATTCAGAATAGCCAATTGAAGAGCTTGTCGAACAACCTCAGCATTGAGTTGCTTGATATTTGTTTCTTCATAAAAATGCTCTAAATTATGCCTTGCACTCGTGCTAGGCTTACCATCCTCAATATGAACCTCACCAGAAATTAGGTTATCACCAGTTTCAATTAAAGCATCCAAATAAGAACTATCTAGCTCTTTCATTAGAATTTCGGTACTTTCATCAATTATATTAAATAATTGTTCAACTTCATCATTATTCGTAATCTTTCACCTCATTATTAACTTAAACTCCTAAAATAGTTTAACATTAATTCAATGAAATTGGCATTTATAGCGGTTGACTCCTCAATTGAAATTTAAAACAATGATGGTTCTTTAAAAGAACCACAATTTTTTTATCTTCAATCTTGGCGGTTCCAATACTTGATATAATTGATTTTTGGTCCTTATTAGTTTTTCTCTTTAAAATCAATACATTACATAACATTCGTCCTTCATTTGCTTCAATCATTCTAGTCTGATCAGCAATGTGTGCCTGTCGATTTTGTTCAATTTGAAAAACTAAGCCACTATAAATAGTCAAAAAAACGATTGCACTCAGTAAAACATACCCAGATTTATTTTTTTTGAATATATACATTCTCTTTTTTTGTTTCTCCATTATCAAAATCTATTTTTAGTTTTAAAAAAGGCTCTTTATAATCAAAACTAACCGCCTTAATATGAGCAATTAACGGAATATATCCAGGAGAAAAACGTAATTCATCTTGATACTTTTCCAGTTTATAAACTTTATTTTCAGCATTGCTTTCTAAATAAACATAGGTGCTGCTGTTACTCTTAAATCGAAAATCATGTTTTTCTGATTCTAATTCACCAACTAATAATTGCAAATTTGCTGAATTACTTTGTTGCGAAAAAGAAATATTCGTTAACTTTGTACTAAACGAAATAAGCTGATAAATCACTCCCAAAACGACTAACGAAATTGCAACTTCTATTAGTGTGAATCCTTCTTTTTTATTCAAACTCTATTTTCCTTATAACGTGATGTTGAGTGCCTTCTAAAACTAATAACCTCGTTGAGTACTTAAGCGTATCGCTACCAATATGCATTTCTTGATCTTTTTTTTCATCAAACCGGCGACTTCCTTCCAACATTTCACGGCTAATTAAAACTTGGTTTGCCAATTTTTTATCAACTTGTCGTTCATTTTGAATACAATCATGAACAAGGACTAACGTAATACTTATTAGCATCAATGCAACAAGCGATTCACTTAAGATAAAACCATTTTTATTCTCTTTTAATATGATAAACACCCCACCCTAACTGCACGGTCATCCGATAAGTACATTTATTAATTTTTGAATTAAATGCGATTGTCTGGGGCTTGACATAGCCATCACTACCGATTTTAATCTCTTGATTGCTGAATAAAGAAAGTGTTTTCGGTAATTGCACTTCATAATTTTCCTTATCAAATGTCTTTAAAGGTCTAAAACTAACCTTATTTCTGGCTTTATCAAAAGAAATATAGGTAACAACTCCTTCTAAATTAGCAAATTGTTCATAGCGTTTCCATTCACGATCAAACGTTGCCCAAAATTCCTTCTCATGCTGTTGTTCAATGACTCTTTTAAATGCCATGTTTCCTGTTGAAAACAGCAAAGAAACAATAGTCAAAACTACCAGTGATTCTATTAATGTGAACCCATGCTTTGATTTGCTCATGATTCTAGCTAATTAACTGCTTTATCGTCTTTAATCGTAATATTATTTTTCTTTGCTTGATCAAGTTGTTTGTCAGTTAAATACCCTTTTTCCTCCAATTCATCAAGTGAAGCCGGTAATTTTTGATGCTCATTTTCGTATAAATCAACTTGTGTCTGAACCACTTCAACCATTGCGTTACCATGAATCTTTTTGGCATTATTTCGTTGTTGTGCAATATTTGGCAATACAATTAAAATCAAAAGCGAAATGATAAATAAGACCACGGTCATTTCAATCAAAGTAAATCCTTTTTTTAAACGTTGTTCTTTTTTCATTTATAAACACCCTCCATTGAATGATACATTGGCAACAACATACTTAAATACATAAACACAATAATAAGTCCAATCAGTAAAAACATGAGTGGCTGTACTAATCCAATTAATCTTTCGATCTGTTTCGTTAATTTTTGATATTTAATTTTGGAAAACATCACAAGTTCTCGACCTAAGGCTTCCCCCGTATTGCCTTTATTTAATAACACATTCAGTTCTTGCGGAATGAATGGATAACGATTAACAAATGTGGATGTTTTTCCACCTTCTGCTAACTGTTTTTCAAGAGCCGTACCAATCTGAAAAAGCAACGAGGTTGACGAAAAGTTTGCTAACATCGCACAGATACTTTTAATTCCTAATCCGCTTTTTAATAGCATCGCTAAATTTAAAGATAGGTAATAGTGACAATAGGTTCGATAAACATTTCCTACAATTGGCACATGACAAACTAGTTCTACCCGTTTCACGGCTGGCTTTTTTAAAAACCTCTTCATATAAACAATTAAACTACCAATTAGAATTCCCAAAACTAGAAAAATAAAAATGGTCGATCCTTTTATTGCATGAACTTGTGTAGCAGCATTCCACATATTTAATTCAGGAAAAATGTAAGCTTTCATTCCAACCATCAATGCGCCTAAAAAGATCAATAACAAAGCCGGATATTCAAGCAATTGAAGTAACTTTGTTTGTTGTTTTTGCTTTGCAGTTAAATATATTCCCAACGATTGCAAGCTTTCGGACAAATCTCCATGTTTTTCTGAAATTAAGATTTGATAGAAAATGTCTTCATTCAAAAACGGTTTAATCGCCTTTGAAAAGGAATCTCCACGTTCCAGGCCACTAATTATTTGCTCGATTTGGTGTTTTTTTGCAGGAATCACAACCTTTATAAAAGTCAGTGCTTCCCCTAAACTAAATCCAACCGCTAATAAATCAGCTAATAACATAAAAAATCTTGCCTGAACCTTGACTGAAAATTTAGCCTTCTTGATATTCCAACAATGTTTTTTCTGAAATATTGTGTTTTTGATATTCTTTTTCAAGACACTCTCCCCATCTTACGTTCATTTTTTGATTGGGCATCTTATGAAAAGCATTCTGCAGTTCTTCCCCATCCATAATGTCAAAAAGTGCTGCTACCTCTCCTTTTTTCACAGGAATTAAGCGTTGATATGCAATTCCCGTTAAAGCCTGTTGCAGCATTTCCGTATCTATATTGAATTGCTGTAATCTCCTAATAACACCAAAACTATTTTGGGCGTGGACCGTACTCAAAACTAAGTGACCACTTAATGCTGCTTTTACTGCAACGTTAGCAGTATGATCGTCACGAATTTCACCGATTATAAAAACATCCGGACGATGGCGTAATCCAACTTTTAATAATTGTTCATAGGTCATCTCAGCCCGTGTATTAACCTGCAGTTGTAAAAATTTTTCCTCAAATATTTCAACCGGGTCTTCAATTGTCATTACAACTTTCTCTTGAGCCAAATATCTAGCCAATTGATAAATTGAAGTTGTTTTTCCAGATCCCATCGGCCCGGAAAATAACAACAATCCTCGCTTATTAGCTAAACCAACCAACTTTTCCCACTGAAAAGGCTCTAAATGTTGAATGTGTGCATCCTCAACTGGATATATAAAACGAATTACCATCGATTCCCTATTCAGAAAATCACCCACTGATGATAAACGTAGATGCACAACGGACCCTTGTTGCTGCCAATAATATGCGCCGGTTTGCGGTCGTCTTCTTTCACTTAGCGCCATATCCGCCTGAAATTTAAAATAGGCAATGAGTTGTTCCCCAACTTGTTGCGAAACTTCTTGAATGATATGGCAATGGTTTAAACGTTTGTACATGATTTGATATTCATCCAGCCTAGGCAACATATACAAATCCGTAGCCCTTTCTTGAATACACGTTTTCACAAATTTTTGAACATATTCCTCTAATTTCATGTCTATCCCCCCACACAATTAAGATACGTAGAAACTAGCAATTCTTTTATTTTTGTACAAAAAAAATCAAGTTCATATTGAACTTGATTTTAAGAATTCAATTTAACTAGTCTTCATCAGGTAATTCAGCTGCTTCGTAAACTTCAGAAACATCATCATCATCTTCTAATTCATCGATTAAGCCTTGATATTGGGGAACTTTGTTTTCTGGAACTGGTGTTTCATTTTCAGGAATCATCGTAAGTTCAGCAGTCGCTAACTTATAGCCTGCTTTTTCTAAAGCATCCCTAACCTGAGCTAAAGATTTGGGATCCGTATAAATCTCAAAAGCATCATCAGAAGTTTGAATGTCATCAGCACCTGCATCCAATGCATCCATCATCATTGTATCTTCATCGGTGTCTGTATCTTCACGAGAGATAACAATGTAACCTTTACGATCAAACATATATGATACTGACCCACTCGCACCTAAGGCACCACCATGATGTGTAAATGCAGAGCGAATAGCAGCTGCAGTCCGGTTCTTATTATCAGTCAATGCTTCCACAATAATGGCTGTTCCACCAGGACCATAGCCCTCGTACGTAATTTCTTCATAAGCTGCGCCACCAACACCTGAACCTTTATCAACAGCTCGTTTAATATTGTCTTTTGGCATGTTTGCAGCTCGTGCTTTGTCCATCATCAAACGTAATTGAGGGTTTCCGGAAGGGTCAGGACCCCCAGCTTTGACTGCCATGTAAATTTCACGCGAAATTCTTTGAAAAATCTTCCCACGCTTAGAATCCTGAGCGTTCTTACGACCTTGAATATTGTGCCACTTAGAATGTCCTGACATTTCCAAACTCCTCTTTTCTATATAATGGATTTTCATTGTTAGTAAAACCTAATCTAGTATAGTAAATAATAGCCCGCTTGGCAAGCTTTTCTCATTGACTGTATGTGTCAAGTTTTCCTAGGTGCCTTAT
>NZ_JQBD01000067.1 GCF_001437255.1 Pediococcus damnosus
AACCTACATTTTTAAACTGCCCTTGACACCGTCCATAAAAACGCGATTCTATTCATACACAGGGTTAATTTTAACTAGCTAACAATACACTCAACCATATTAAGAAAATTCGTCATTAGTCATTTATTGTTATTAGCACACCTGAGCACAACAGCATTAATTATATCATTATTTATAACAAATCAATTAATGGTATCGAATTTGACTTTAAATCACCAATTATTTCATCAAACCAGTTAATATTTTTTTGTTCAATTATAGTTAAGCAAAAAAATTCAGGAAAAAATTCACCTGACCACATTTGCAAATTCACACCAAATTCATGGTACTATATTAGAAGATGCCACAAATATATTGAAGGGGCCTTATTCATGATTTTTTCAAAACTAAATCGAAAATCAGAAATTTTAACAATAGCATTGGGATTCATATTTGTACTAACTATATTCTGTTCTATTATTTATAACGCCTCTAATCTAAAACTAGCATCATGGAGTCTTAGCACATTGAAAATGATAGGTGGCTTTCAAAAAACTAGTTTGGTACTTCTCGCCTTTTTTCTTGGGGAGGCGTTAAATTTTCATCAACTTAAATGGGTTACAGTACTAAAATTTTATACTGTTCTTTTATGCTTTTCCATACCACTTACGCCATTGCTTTTCAGCATCGACGTTTCAACTATAAATGTGAACACATTTATAAATTCATTCTTCCCTTTTTTAATTAAAAATTATTGGTTTTCAACGATAATTATTTTACTAATGATTTTTCTGACAATATTCAAGTTAAAACCTTTGAAAATAAAAAACCAAACTGCAAATATTCTTTTTGTCGGTATATTGGCTTTATTATTAGTTGAATCCTTATTACTTACAAATCATCCAACCGCTAATATCACACTTTTAACGGGCTATGCATTTATACTTGGTGTCTACTTGCAAAATTTCTATCAAAAGATTGCAACTCCAAAAACAATAAGGATCATAGTAACCATCTTAGAATTAGTATCCATCGCTTTGGCCATTATTTATCAATCAGAAATAACCTTGATCTTCCTTCCAGTTGTTAGTCTTCTATTCATTTCCAGCTGGTCATCGTCCCTTTTTAACTATGATAAAGGTAATGAAATTTTTTCATCGACTTCGTCAGGCATGATTTTAGGACTTGTTTTGATCTTTTCTAATCCCTTGTCCAAACAGATTTTAACACGTTACTTTTCAGAACAGAGTCCAGCTTTGCTAGCAAACATTTTAAGACACGTAAGTCTCTTTTCTTTTTTCACCATACTAATAGCCATAATATATGCCTTTGTCATTTCCAAAGGCTTATCTTTACGTTTTAGTGGCGTTAAAAACAAATTGATCACTTTACCTGTTTCTATTTTTTTAATCAGTGGTTGCTACCTTATTTTTAATTACTCTCAATTTTATGGGCAGGGGCTTAAGACATTAATTTGGCGACAGAATGGTCAATTATACCTTGGCTTGCTCAACTTTTTTCTAATAACCTTACTGTACTTAATTATCCAAATCATTTTTAATCGATTTTGGTATGCTAATACTTCGTTTGTAATGTTAATGCTAATTTGGAGTTACGCAAATTTTGCAAAAATATCAGCACGTGATGAACCAATCATCGGATCCGACCTTGGATTAATCAAATCTCTTCCAGATATCATAAAAATGGTCAACGTAAAAATAGTCTTACTTTTGCTAGTTGGTCTGATTATTTTAATAATTGGATCAGCCTTTATGCAACGACATTTTTTAAAAGGCAAAATTTATAATTTACCAACAAGAATAATTTTACTGTTTGCTTCAGGCTTTATCTTGTATGGTTTTGCACAGACCGAAAATCAATTGAATTTGATTGCCTGGAAAAACCAAAAACCTACTAACGATAATATTTTCTTTACTGCCTTAAATAACTCAGGCTTTCATGCACATCCTGAATCTTTAGAATATTCTTCAAATAAATTTGGACCTGTTGTAACATTCTTTGGAACCGTAATTATAAAAACGATGGACAAACCAAATAATTACAACAAAAAATCGATTGACAACATTACACAAAAATATCAGGCTTTAGCAACTCAGATTAATAAAACACGAGAAAATAATAGTTTGAATTCACAAACAGTCATTTATGTTTTGAGTGAAAGCTATGCAGATCCAAGAATGGTTCCCTCAGTTAAATTATCAAAAAATCCTATTCCTTATGAACAAAAAATTGAACGAACTAACACTTCTGGACTAATGTACAGCTCTGGTTATGGTGGAGGAACAGCAAATATTGAGTTTGAAGCCTTAACTGGGCTTTCAATGAATAACTTTGATCCTTCTTTAGTCACACCTTATGTATTTCTAGTTCCAAAAGTTAGTAATTTACCGGTAATCACTGACTATTTCAAAACAAAGAATGCTATTCATCCTTATACTGGCACAACATATAATCGAACAACAGTGTTTAAAAAGTTCGGTTTCCAACATTTTTACAATTTTAATGGAAATAAACTTTCATACACAAAAAAGATTGGCAAATCTCAGTACGTTTCTGATGATTCGGCATATAAACAGCTTTTAAAACAAGTTAACTCAACAAAAAAAGGCCAATTTATTCAACTTTCAACAATGCAGAACCACATGCCTTATACTCCTGGAACATATGCAAAAAATGAATATAAGGCTACTGGTAGGCTTACAAATTACAGTCTAAAAAAAGTAGAATCATATTCACAAGGCCTCAATTATACTGATCAAGCGCTTAAGAAACTCATTGGAAGAGTCTCTAAAATGAAAAAACACGTCACTATTGTTTGGTATGGTGATCATTTGCCTGGACTGTATGATGGTCCAATCGTTGCAGGAAAAAATGCCACTAAGTATGATAATCGTTTACATCAAACTAACTATTTTATTTATAGTAATTTCAAGCATCAACCACTTTCGCATACCAAAGTGGTTTCTCCCAATATGTTCACACCAATGGTTTTTCAGCAGACTAATACAAAAGTTTCACCATATATTGCATTATTAACTGAAATAAACAGATATGTGCCGGCTGCCGAAAGAAATAAATTCATGAACAGCAATGGTCAATATATTCCCAAGAATTCACTGTCAGAAAAGTCAAAGAAGTTCTTACAGGATTATAAATTGATACAGTACGATATTACGGCAGGAAAACAATATTCCTTAAAGAATAAAAATTTTATAAAATAAAAAATTAAGACTGAAGCGCAAATTGGAGCATCGAGATTGCCTTAATTTTATAAAAGTCATCAACCCTTTGTAAAATAAAATACCAACTAAAAGACATCAAATATTACATTACTTTTGGATATATGTTTAAAACTGAAAGTTAAACTAAATAATACCGTTCATAATCAAGCTGATTACGAGCGGCATTATTTTTAGTTTCTACGACCTACGCACACTATAGTACACCCACAAGCCTAAAATTAAAAAGAAACCCATGATGGAAACAAAAATTGAAAATAATTGCATGTGAGTTGGAACATACTGTATCTTGAACTCATTTTTTGAAGACGAAGCTCTTACATTCAATAATTTATTTTTATCAACCTTAAACGGTACTTCGCTACCATTGCGTTTAACAACATAATTATTTTTATTATATACGTAGAAAGGTAAAGAAACATCACTCGATTTCCTTTGAACAGGAAGCTTGTATATCATTCCATTTGGAATACTCTTTATTTTTCTCATGGTCATTAACTGGCCATCTGGTAAAATAGCTCTGTGTTGAGCCACATTAGTAAATAGCTTGCTATTCCATTCATTAGAAGCTTCTTTTGTCTCCGGTATATAATCACTACCATAATTATAATTTGCCAATCGAGAATAATTCTTATCGTCAATTTTAAAAAAATGATTTTTATAATTACTAGTAGCTGCATTTAATGTGTAATTCAAAGTTGGAAGTTGTTCCCTTTGTTGAACAAAACTGTATATAGAACTCATATTGAGCATGAGCAGAATCAATGGTAATCCTGCAGCAACCCACTTTCTCTTTTCAGGTTTAAAAATAAATAGTATGACCTGAACACCTAGAACAGAAATAAAAAAGCTTGCAAGAAAAAAACACCGCCATGGAAACTGCATAGCCTTCACAGGTGTATTTTGAAAAATAAACCAGGGAAACAAATTTGTACAAGCCCACAAACTTAATACAGTCCAACCTGTCAACTGTGAAGTTAATTTATTCATCGGTTTGACCCGTAGCAACAAAATTAATATTGCAATTGCTACAATGCCAATGTTATAAACCTCAGGGCGATAAATAGATATACTGTTTGATATTGAATCTTTTAGAACATAAAAGGGATTCAGCGCCTCATTCTGTAATATGCGTGCTACCGGTAATTTCACAGTTGCACTACGAGATGTATACAAAAAGCTGTAAATGAATCCAAAAGATAACACTAGAAATAAAATCATGGCATTTAAGAATCTTAGGATAGTTAGCTTAATATTAGGAATCTTTTTTAAATTAACAATTACCATCAAAACAAAGCAAAAAGCAATCATTAATGCACTCAGCAAATGTGAATAAAGAATTAAGCTCATTCCTAACGCTAAGATTGGCCATTTTTTGGTATTACGAAACATCACTTCATAAAATCCCAAAAAAGCCAATGGAATGAAGGCAATGGCCAATAGCTCTCCAAGGTCAAAACGTGCAAACATATCCGTAAAACGCCATGTTGCAAAAAAGTAAAAGTTAGTAAAAATAAATGCTTGAAAATTTGACCCGGAAAAACTTTTATATGATAAATGTGCAATAAAACAAGTAAGCAAATTTATCAAAATAAAACCATCATATATTGCAGATACCGGGCTTTTAATTAAAATCCTAAGAATAGCAAAAGGATACATAAAAAGATTCGGATAAAATTGATCTACTGCAATTCCGGTCCTATTATATGCATATGTAGAAATAAACGATAAAAGATTATGTCCCTTTAAAACCCCAACAAGATTTTCAACTCTATCAATGTGAAAATGCAAGTCATCTCCCTTAAAAAGGAACCCAGATCTCTTGATAAGTATTATTGAAAAAATACTGATAAAAATGTAAAAAAATACAATACCTAAAGATAGAGAAACACTTCGCATAGATTCCTTTTTAACAACTTCTTTCGTTTGCATGCTTTAAATCCTCCAATTTCAAGTACATCAAATTACACTTTTTATAGTGTATCATACTTTGATAAATAATTTTTCCTCGTCGTTAAATATGGAATACTAATGCAAAATCAAAATGGAAAAATCAACCTCAACTTTTTAACCGCACTTACATTGGCATAACCGTTAATCAGAAACCGATTTCTATTTCTAATAAAAAAAATAAGTAATCTTAAAAGATTACCTACAATTTTTTAAATAAGTAATGGGATTCACCATAAATATTGAAAGCCACTACAATACTAAATAGTTAAGTTACTAGAAGGATTTCATACTACCCTTAAGAATTTCGTAACCCCGATTAGTTAATAGATAGGAACTGCCATCACTCGTAAATTGTAACCCTTCAAATTCGCGTTTAGCCGTGAATTGTGTCGATTGAACATCAGACTTCTTTAGCTTACCCAGCTTGCTAACGGGCACTGAAATAATACTATCGTCGGCAATCATGTACAATCGATTTCGTTTCTTGTTATAAGCAAGTGATTGCGTATGTGTACCAGGACCATACTTCAGGCCTTGCATGACTAAACTAAATTTAACAGATTTAGAGTAAATCTTTCCTTTGTACAGCTTTAAACCATACCCAGCCTGTTTAGAGTCTAAGTAGGCATTGCCATATTTGTCAAAAGCCAAATTTAAACCAGAAGCCACGTAACTATATTTACTCTTCAAGCGAAAATTGATTTTTTTATCCACTTTTAATGTACTAATTTTAACTTGTTGGACATTGGCATATGTTGATACGTGATTGCCAGAACTTGTATTTGTACCCAAGAACCACAAATGTGAAGGATCTTTGGGGTTAAATGCCAAAGATTGGCCATGGCCAAAGCCTTTAAACTTTGGACCGACTTTGATCGCTGCCAAAACTTTTTTATAGGTCGCATTTTTATTTTGAACTGGATATTTTTTTGCATTTGCATTGTAGTATGTTGCGCGCCGAATCATATCCATCGTACCAGACTTCATAGCTCCTAACGCCCGCAACGCCTTCAGATTATAACGAGTAATCCAGCCATATGATCCGCTAGTATTGAAGACATAAGCCGTATCTGCACTTGTCATTACCATACTTTGTGGATTTGACCAACTTAACCCTTTCCATTTAGTCACAGGTAAAAAGTAATTAGATTTAAAATCAACAACTTTATTGCTTTTTTTTGAATTATGCTTAATGGAGTCAGGTGTCATCTGAAAATGTGAATTATTATTGTATCCTGAAGCCGTTGAATACGAAAAGTTCTGTTTCAAGAAATAGTTAGAATTATTTAAATACTTGAACTTACTACAATTATATGAAGACAATGCGTTACTCTTTTGTGTATACGTGGCCGCCATTACTGCTGAAGTACTACCAAGTAAAGTCAACGCAGTAGCCATTGAAATAAATAACTTTTTAACAAATTTTCCATTCAAAACAATCAATCCCCTTATATTAATTAATCGTTTTTATTATAGCACTGAATAAAAGGAATTATTGTTCGACTGGTACATTGTTATCCTTTAAAACCAACTTAGTATCTTCATTTCCTTTAAGGATGGCAAATAAATGTTTGTTTGGCACATCACATACTTCTCCCAAATCAATTTCAAATCCGTTATCAACCGTAACAAGCCCAGTCAATCGATCTGAAATAAATTTTCGAATTGCTTGCGAAACTTGATCATGCTGATTCGTCTTTTCAACCGCAGCACTCAGTGTAAATCCTGTTTTGACATAAGATTCGATCATACTTACTTGCGCTAATGTATAATATGAATATTTTCGATGCTTACGTTCCTCAATACCATCATCAGGCGAAATATATCCTTTTTTCTCCCAATAACGTAACTTACGTTGAGAAACACCAGTAGCACGCGCAATGTCGCCAATTCCAAGCAAAAAATTATCTTTTTGCATAATTTTTTTCATGCGGCCTATAAAATCTTTATCAATTTCCATTCTCATCTTCATAACTCCCTATATGTTAGCTTTGAATTCCTTTTCATTTCTGTAATCTTACCTGACATTCATTATATATTTATTTACACTGTTGTCAAATAAGTTGACAAAAATAAGTTTATGACCTATATTATTCAACGTACATTTTTTAGATGAAAGGAAGAATTAACAAATGGGAACAGCAATAGATGAAAATGGAAAACCATATAACCGAACTTGGTTGATTGTGCTCCTTTTAGTTGGATCATTCTGTACGGTATTAAATCAAACAATTTTAACTACCGCATTTCCAACTTTAATGAAGGCTTTTGATATTAATACTTCAACGGTTCAATGGTTAACTACTGGTTTTATGATGGTTAACGGAATTATGATTCCAATTAGTGCGTGGCTAACTTCACGTGTAGATTCAAAGAAATTATACTTAGGCGCAATGACTACCTTCTTAATAGGTACCATTACATGTTATATTGCCCCTAACTTTGGGACTTTGTTAACAGGTCGATTGATTCAAGCTTTAGGTGTTGGAATTACAATGCCATTACTTCAGACATTGATGCTCACTATCTTCCCAGCAAACAAACGTGGTACTGCC
Organism: Pediococcus damnosus; assembly: GCF_001437255.1. GTDB lineage: Bacteria > Bacillota > Bacilli > Lactobacillales > Lactobacillaceae > Pediococcus > Pediococcus damnosus. Next base: position 7,748 of record NZ_JQBD01000067.1, read on the forward strand.
ATGGGATTAGCTGGCTTAGTAATTGGTGTTGCACCAGCAATCGGACCAACCCTATCCGGATGGGTTATTGATAACTATAGATGGCGGACGTTATTTGGAATGATTATTCCAGTTGTCATTGTCGTTATCATCGCTGGTTTTTGGTTGATGAAGAGTGTTCTTCCAACTAAGAAGAGTAAGCTTGATTGGTTATCTGCTGGTCTTTCTACCCTTGGATTCGGTAGTTTACTCTATGGATTCTCAAGTGTTGGAGACAAAGGTTGGGAAAGTCCTACTGTCATTACCACTTTAATTGTCGGTGTAATTGTTATTATCCTCTTCGGATGGCGTCAATTAACAATGGAACATCCATTCTTGAACCTCCGTGTTTTAAAAGTTCCAGAATTTTCAATTTCTGTCCTTTTAAGTTCTGTTTCTATGATGGCCATGGTTGGTGTTGAAATGGTGTTACCACTTTATCTCCAAATTGTTCGTGGCGACAGTGCTTTTGACTCTGGCCTTACCCTATTACCCGGAGCTTTAATGATGGGTGTTATGAGCCCAATTACGGGACGTGTGTTTGATAAAATTGGTGCCAAGCGCTTGGCAATTACCGGGATGTTCCTCTTAACAATCGGAACACTTCCGTTTGCCTTTATTACTAAGACCACGCCCGTACTTAATTTAATTGTTTTGTATACAATCCGGATGTTCGGAGTTGCAATGACAATGATGCCTGTTACAACCGCTGGTATGAACGCTCTGCCACTCAATATGATGAGTACTGGGACTGCCGTTAATAACACAATTCGTCAGGTTGCTTCTTCCGTTGGAACTGCAATTTTAATTAGTATTTTAACAAACGTAACTAAATCTGATATGCCTGGAAAAGGATTGCTTAAATCCGAACCACTTGCTTACAAGAACAGTGCCATTTCTGCAACCCTAAGTGGTTACCATGCTACCTTCTGGGCCGCCATTGCCTTTTGTGTATTAGGTCTAGTTGTAGCATTCTTTGTTAGTGGTCGGAGCCCGCGCTCGATCAAACCAGAAGCTGCTGATGGAGGTGACAAATAATGATAATTTATAGTATTGTTATTGCAGCCATCCTATTGTTCATTAGTATGGCTTATATTCCAAGTGCCACATGGAGAAACATCTTAAGTCCCATCTTTGCCGTAATTATCATCCTTTGTGCAGTCTTCATGGTTCGAAATGATCGTGAACATTACGGGATGCACAAGGTTGATACTACACAGACAAGCGATCTCGTTTCCGTTTCCCCTTCTAAAGAAATGAAAATGTTGCTTTATCAACCAGTTGGAACAGCTGGTAAAGAAAAAGTTTATATTTACAAAAAGAACGTGAGCCAAAAGAAACCAACTACGACTAACCCAGATCCTAGCAATACTACCAACACAGTTAAGACCGTTTCTGGTACCCCAACAGTTAAAACAACTACGACGCGTTGGGAATACAAGAACGATGCCTATCGATTCTGGTTTGGAATTGCTGGTAATGGTCACAAGCTCATTCGTCATCACAATACCTTTAACATTAACAAGGATTGGTTGACCTTAAGTAGTGCCCAAGCTAAAAAGCTTCAAAAACTCGCCAAGGAGAATCAAGCAAAAATGAAAAACGAAGGCAAGCAATATGTTGGAGCTCAGGTAAAACAAACAGTCACAGCAGCTATGAAGAAGAATCCAAAGATGTCTGCGGCTGATCAAAAATCCCTACAACAGGCAACTGTTAAAAAAGCAACGGCTGCCTATCAAAAACAAGCAACAGCTAAGATGATTGCTGAAGCTAAGAAGTGAAATTACCTTTAAAACATTTAAAAGCCACCTGGTGGTTTCGAACAACGTACTTGTTGTTTCGAGATACCAAGTGGCTTTTTCTAGTAAAATTATTTGATATTCGTTGAATTGCTAATAGAATGCAATTTGATGATCTGAAAAAGCTTAGCCCGTAATGAATCAACTATAAAAGCAACTATAATAACTAACGCAATACAGACAAGCCCATATAGTGGTACCCAAAACTGATCTTGAAATTTATAAGTCTGAAAGATATGATCCCACACGAAATGTCTTATGAAGGGGTTATCTGTCAACAGATAAGCTGAAAATACTGTTTTGGCTATTTTATTTATAATCGGGCTATAAAATTTTTTTGAACGTAAAACAATAAGAAAAATAGCAGCGGCACCAACAAAGCCTAATAGTTTATCGGTGAAATGAACACTGTTTGAACCATAGCCCATATGATAGAGAATGACCATTGATAACATCTCAAGTATCCAAATAATTATAATAGTCGCATGTAATCTCCAAGTTTTAATCGGCTTTAGTTTATCTTGATATTTACGCAAAAAAGTACCGATAAAATATACCACTATGAACGAAGCCAAATAATCCGACATCGTACCGTTTCGAAATAAGGATAAAGTATCAAATAACAGTAATGTAAATAGCAAAGCTAAATGCCCTCGAAAATCCAGTTGTACCGATACAATGTTTAAAAACGGAATTAATAATACAAGCATTATGTAGGCAGTAACAAACCAATACTCTTGACTGATAAATGGGAATAACGCTTTAATAACATTTTCAAAGCTTGGTTGCATTATATTTAACGCCCAAGTAACGACAAAAATCAGAATGGAGTAAAACCAAACTTCTTGCATAGTTACAAAACTATGTTTTAATTGCTTTTTTTCGTGTTCAATTGGATCAATATTTTTTTTTACCGAAAAGTAACTTGTGATCAGCACAAACGCATAGGCTCCAAATTTTCCTAATGGCTGATAGATCATAGTTAATGCATAGCTAAAAAGTCCATGATGCGATGTATCCCATTCGCTCCAAAGTGAAAAATGGGAAAGCAAAATAAATACAATAGACACAATACGGAGAAGTTCAATATTCGAATTTCGTTTCATATATAGTAAAAACTCCTTGTTATTATTTTGATAACATAAAAAAACAGGGTCTACACTTTCTGGTATTGGTGAATAA
>NZ_JQBD01000068.1 GCF_001437255.1 Pediococcus damnosus
ACAGTTACTCGCAAGATCACCTACACAGGTGCTGGGAAGCAAACCCCACCGAGTGTAACTGAAAATGGTTACTATACTCGCACCGCAACCATTGATTCAAACACTGGTGCATTAGTTGGTTATGGCAAATGGACGTTAACTGACAATAGTCAGGATGATGATGAGACGAATGATGGTTTCATGGCTGTTATCAGTCCAAACTTAAAAGGATTTACTGTTAATCCAAATGTGGTACCAGAGATTGATTTAACCAACGACGAAGTGGAAAACTTTAAGTCTGAACCTAATATTGTTGTTACCTATGTTCCAAACAATAAGATTGTTGACAATAATGGTAGCGACGTCAATCCGCAAGGTGAAGTGACTGTAACACGAGTTATTCATTTCGAGGGTGCTGGTAAAAAAACACCTGGTGATATTCTTCAAAAGGTTGTTTACAAGCTCATAACCAATGAATCAACAGGTGAAACTTCATGGACGCCACAAGGTGTTTATAATGAGGTCGATGTTCCTGAAATCAATGGTTACACACCAAGTGACAAGGAAGTTGCTGAGTTGATTCCAAACGCGATCATTCTGAAGAAGGGTGAAACTTTGGATGACCTTACAGTAACAATTGCGTATACACCGATTAATTCTGGATCTGGTATAACGACGCCAAGTAATCCTAATGGTACGGGTAATAACACCACAGGCAATGGTCAAACTGGAAAGACTAATGACAATGGCAATACCAAAAATAGCAATAATGTTAAGAAAGAAAATAATAATGTTATTGGTAAGACCGGTAACAAAGGAAAGACTAATTCTAGCAGCAATAAAAATGTTAATACTGGAACGCTAGAAGCTAAGACTGCTGGCTCAAGTGTCAACGGCTCAAATAACGATAGTAATAACAGTAGTAGCACTAGCCAAGGTAAGTTACCACAAACCAATGAGAACTCTGACAAAACAGAAGCAGCAGTTGGACTATCACTGATGGGTATGATTCTTAGTTGGTTTGGTCTCAAACGTAAGAAACGTGATGATGACTAAATTAATTTGAATTAGGCAATAAAAAGATGAACCAAGATTTTAAAAATCTTGGTTCATCTTTTTTTAATAATTATTATTAGGTAAGATAAATGCCCTCTAGAGTTTTTAAATTGAGGTGATTTGCATTGCGGGGGTAATGATGAAGATATATCAATGTCAATGTGTTGATTCAACTGGTTATAATGCACTCAAGTGAGATTTTCAAACATTCTTAGAACAACTCCAATTAGATTGTCCGGATTTATAACTTATTTTTATATCTTATTCACCAATCACATGGAAATGTTTATGGTTGAACGGAATAGAAAAAGACAGTTGCAATTTTTACTTCATCAATGTGGGCTTTTTTATTGATTCGAAATTGCATAATGACGTGTTTTCAGCAGTTAATCAAATTGATTAATTCATCAAAGAAACAACTTTAAAGTTTTAATGTATACTTAAAGAAGTAACTAACAATAACTGGAGTGACAAGTTTAATATGATAACAATTATAGAGTCGAAAAAAGTAGATTACGAAGCAGTTATCGACCAAAATAATCGTGCTGACGCATTATTACCTGGCAAATTTTGGCCAGCAGAGCCAGCGGCATTGGCCGATTTAAAAACTGACGCACAACTGTTAAATGGCGATAGAATCCATGTGGTTCAAGAAATTGTTACTAGTAATGGATTAAAATGGGTACGATTTATGCATAAGGGTCAATTAGTTTGGCTATTCAAGGAAGCAGTAATTCCACTGAATCTTTTAGATCATGTAACGAAGTATGAATCACCAAGATCGTACTTAGCTGTTATTCAAGATGATAAAGAAAAAGAAGGAATTTACCACGATTTTCCATTTAATACTAATCAATCAACGATGGTTTCTAACACTGATGCACATAAGCTTAATGGTACTGTGGTTCAAGTTTTAGCCGAAGCCACAATTAGTGATCATGAGACATATGCTAGTTTTATTCGTCACGATCGATTAAATTGGGTTAAGAAGAATGTTCTGAAAAATATTGGGAACGAATTACCATTAATGACAATTCGTGGTGACGTCAGTCAAATGCGTTCTGAAAAACCAATCGTAGCAAATTTAAATTATTACAACTCCAATGTTTCGGTAAATTGCTTTGCTAAGTTAAAAAATATTGGACGTTCAAGTGTCCATCAACCTAAACACAATTATAAATTGGAATTATTTCAAGATGAGGCTTGTACTAAACCGAAAGTTGTTCAATTAAGTACAAAAGTACGTGCAACAAGCGAGTATGCGTTAAATTCTGGTTATACAGATGCAACCAATTCCAGAGGCACAGTAGATGCACAAATTTGGGAATCGATTGTAGCCAGTGAGAAGAAAGTTGCACCTCGGTTGAAAGAGGCACCTCATTTTGGAATACTAATACCAGAGAACATGCTATTAGCAATTAACAATGATCCCCAGGGGTTGTACAGCTTTACAGCGTGGCGTGAAGCAGAAGATCTAGGTTTAAAATCTAATGATCCAAAACAAATTGCCATTATGGGAAATAATGGATTTAGTGACAATAAAAATTTGGAATTTACGCATTCAACGGCTAATTTAGATGGTAGTGATTTTACGCTTTTATATCCCGAACAAGTATCTGATGAAGTTCACGAACACGTTGATCGTTTGATGAAATTTGTTCATGAATCAACAGATGAGTTGTTTAAAGCTAAATTTGATGATTATTATAGTTTGGAAAGTGTGATTGATTATTATCTTTTCGTTAATCTAGTCAATGGTAGCGACAATGTTATGAATAATAGCATTATGATTACTTACGATGGAAATCATTGGATGTTTACTGCCTTTGATTTTGAAGAGACATGGAATTTACGATTTAATGGGAAAGAATTATTACGAAATAGTACTTGGTTATTCGAAAAAAGTACCAATCGCTTATTGAATAGAGTACGAAAAAGTTTTCCTTCTGAGATTAAGAATCGCTGGTTGGAATTGCGGCAATCAGTTTTATCAACCAAAAATTTAAAACGACGATTTCGAATTTTTTATCATCGCATTGGTGCTACAACCATTGATAATGATCAAGCTATTTGGCATAGTCCATCAGAGAAACTTACCAACTTAGAACAAATCTTAGGAGCAATTGACGAGCGAACCAAAATTTGTGATGATTATTTTAGTAAACTCTAAAATGCAAAACAACTAAATATTAATCTAGAAAACGAGTAACTAAATTTGAAGGCTCGTTTTTTGTTTTGAATTATTTATTTACATAGCTGAATGTGAAACTTAGCCATTTATAACAGTATTTTTTTGAATTGAGAAAGATTAGAGATGTCGTGCTTAAAAAAATTTAGAAATATTTAATATCCCAAATAAAAGCGCTTGCATTATTCACATCCACTGGGTAAAGTGTAGATATTATCAGGAAGTTTTCGAAATGAGGTGGTTATTTGCAGATTGAAATTAACAAGGATGTAGCTTATGCACCAGATCTAACTTTAGATGAATATCGTCCTAACATTGAACAGCTATCTGGTGTCTTAATTGTTATTCATGGTGGTGGTTGGTTTCACGGCGATAAGCATAAGGATGAAGATATCTCTATGTGGCTTGCTCAACGAGGATATTTGGTTGTGACACCAAATTATCATTTGACACCGGATGCGTATTATCCGCAACCGTTAGTTGATATGGATCATTTATATCAGTCGGTAAAAAAGCACGCCTCAACGTTACCAGTGGCAGTGGTCGGTTCTTCTGTTGGTGGTAATCTGGCGGTTGAAATGGGGATCAAGTATCAGATTCCGGTTGTCTCATTATCGGGGATTTTCGATATTGAAGTGTGGTTAAAGAATCACCAAAGTGTCATTCCAAAACAAGATCAGAAACAAAAATTTCAGACAGGCATCAGTGCGGAAATTAACCAGAGTGGCCGAGATGACAGTTTTTATAAATGGTTTATTCTCAATTATTTGCATGATCCCAGTCGTGCAAAGGAAGCAACGCCATATTATCGCGTTCAAGGAAAAACAGGGCCCATGTTGCTAGCTAATTCTTTAGATGAATTTGTGCCAGTTTCTGGCGTTTTTGAGTTAAGTCAACGCCTTAGTCAGTATCAAATCCCTGTAGAAATTTTATTATTACCGGGGACTCATCACGCAAAAGGTTATTTAGAAGAGGTCAAACCAAATATTTTATTGTTTTTAAAACGGTATTTAAAATTAGGGAGCGATGAAGATGACAAGTGAAGCAAGAAGAGATCCAGTTTCAGATCAACTGTTAACACCTGAAAACTCAGCCTTTTATTAATTGATTATCAACCAACGCAGATTAACTCAATTAATTCGATGAATCGAGCACAACTTATCAAAAACGTAGTCAATGTCGTAGGTTTGATGAATACCTTTAAAGTTCCGGTGATTTTATCAACTGTTAATGTTAAAAATGGGCGTAATAAGGACACCATTGCCCCGATCAAAAATTTATTGCCTGATCTTCCTAGCTATGATCGCACCACGATTAATGCTTGGGAGGATCAGGAATTTAATGCGGCCGTTAAAAAAACGGGGCGCCATAATTTAATTATTGCTGCCTTGTGGACAGAAGCCTGTCTAACATTTCCTGCTCTAGACGCATTACGAGAAGGTTATGCGGTCTTTCCGGTGGTGGATTCAGTTGGCGGGACTTCAGTAGTTGCCCATGAAGCGGCCTTACGGCGGGTGGAACAGGCTGGTGCTCAACCAACCAGTATTCCGCAATTGGCTTGTGAATTACAACGTGATTGGCAAAGAACAGAGACGATTCCCGGATTTACCAAGGAATTGGTCGACGCCGGAATTTTCTTACACCTATAGAACGAAAAATGGATCCTAATTTTTTAGGATCCATTTTTGCAGTAAAAGAATTAAAATTAATCCTTGCCTTGGAGTTCACACAAGGGTTTATGATGAGCTTGTAAATACGAAAGGAAGTTTTTAATGATGACAGTTCCAACTTTTAAATTAAATAACGGTATTGAGATGCCAGCAGTCGGTTTTGGTGTTTTCCAAATTGAAAATGGCGGTACAAAACAGGCTGTGTTAGATGCAATTGATGCAGGCTATCGTTTGATTGATACTGCTCAAGCTTATGGAAACGAAGCTGAGGTTGGTGAAGCGATTAAAGAGTCTAGCGTGGATCGCAAGGACCTATTTATCACAACTAAAGTTTGGGTCAGCTCAACTGGTTATGATGCAACTATGAAAGCATTTCAGGCATCTTTAGACAAACTGCAATTAGATTATTTGGATTTATATCTGATTCATCAACCATACGGCGATGTTTATGGGTCATGGCGGGCTATGGAAGAGCTAAAAAAAGCCGGAAAAGTCCGAGCAATTGGGATTTCTAATTTCAATGCGGACCGCTTTGTTGATTTAAATTTGCATAATGACGTAACTCCGGCAGTTAATCAGATTGAAATCAACCCATGGAATCAACAAGTGGACGAACTGGCATGGAACAAAAAAGTGGGTATTCAACCAGAAGCATGGGCCCCATTTGCAGAAGGTAAACATAACCTATTTACGAATTCTGTTTTGAGTAAGATTGGTACCGATCATAGCAAAGGTGTAGGCCAGGTCGTTTTACGTTGGTTATATCAACGCGGGATTGTTAGTTTAGCAAAATCGGTTCACAAAGAGCGCATGGAACAAAATATTAACATTTTTGATTTTGAATTGAGCCCAGCAGAAATGGACCAAATTACAGCATTAGATATGAAAGAATCAGCCTTCTTTGATCATCGTGATCCTGCTCAAGTTGAACGCTTGGGTGGCGGCCGATAAATTCATGTTTTAAAATTTAGGGAGGTTTTTAAGACGGCAGATTCAAAAGCATTAATCATTTATTTTTCAGTATCAGGGAACACAAAGGCAGCTGCGTTAAATTTGCAACAACAATTGCATGCGGATATTTATCGATTACAGCCTGAAAAAGCTTATCCTGATGATTACGATAGTCTTGTTCCGGTTGCCCAAAATGAAAAGGATAGTCAAAGCCATCCAAAATTGAGGGAGCCGCTACCAGATTTGAGTCAGTATACAAAAATTTACGTCGGTTATCCGACTTGGTGGTCACAACCACCGATGATCATTCACAGTCTATTTGAACAAGTTGATTTTAGAGGCAAAACAGTGACGGCCTTTGCAACCAGTGGATCAACACCTTTAAAGGATACCCTTGCGACAATGACTAACCTTGTTAAGAACGCTGGGGGAACTCTAGTTGAAGACTAAAAAATCGGTGTTGAATTCAGACAAGAGATTCAGCATCGTTTTTATTTTTGGTCGAAGTTAATTATTTTCTTTAGACAAGTTCTTGCCTTAAAATGGACATGAAGGTTTGGGATAAAACGTGTAATCGAATGTAAACGAAGGTGCGCAAATGAATATAAATGGTGTGAGTGAAAAATTTGAACTAACGAAGGATACATTACGTTATTGGGAACGAATTGGTTTATTACCAGAAATCAAACGTAACGAGAGTGGCTATCGCGAATACAGTGAACACGACATGAACTGGGTGTTCTATATTAAAGCGTTACGAAAAGCCGGAATGTCGATTGAATCTTTAATCGAGTTTGTAAAATTATATCGAGAAGGCAATCAAACGGTAGATTCACGCAAATCTCTATTGGTAGATCAGCGACAGGAGTTAGCCGATAAACGCTCAGAATTAAATAAAACGATTAAATACCTAGATTTTAAGATTAATCATTTTGAAGATCATACGTTAAATTATGAAAGAGAAAAGTTGGCTTATGATTCAAAAGACTAGCTAAATAAATGGAGGAATCAAAAATGAAATTATTAATTGCAGCAGCAAACGGACAGATCGCCCGCATTGTTGAGAAGCGGATTTTGAACGAATCAGCATTCAAAAATGTGGAACTCACATTATTATTACGGAATAGTCAACGGTTAAGTAATTTGGCCAAGAACCCCAGAGTAACGGTCATTGAGGGAAGTTTGGATGATGAAGATGTTTTAAACAAAGCAGTCGCGGGCCAGGACATGGTGTTTGTTGCGGTTGTGGATCATACCTTGGATAACAGTTGGACTAAGAATGTGATTCAAGCCATGAAGAAAAATGGTGTTCAGCGCCTTATTTCTACGAATATCTTAGGTCTGTACGATGAAGTTCCTGGTGAATTTGGTCGTTGGAACAAGCAAAGTGTTATGAGTGGGTTACAAGCAGCCATTAATTCAGATAAATTACTGGAAAAATCTGGCTTGGATTACACCACGCTCCGTTTACCATGGTTGAATGATCGTGATGAAGTTAAGTATGTCATTACGCATAAAAACGATCAATACAATGGTGTCTCTGGTTCACGTCAGAGTATTGCCGACGTTGTTTTGAAGATTGTGGCTGATCCTACGGTTGGGTCTAAAGATAGCTTGGGAATTGCTGATCCAGCAACTCAAGGTGAAGACCGGCCAGTTTATTAAAGAAATAGTTAGTTAAGAAAGTTTTATTTAGGTTATTTAAGTAGCTCAAAAGTTACTTATGGAGGTGTTTTTATGGCATATGCAACAGTTAATCCTTATACAAATGAAGTTGTTAAAGAGTATCCAAATGCAACGGCTTCAGAAATTCAAAAGGCTCTTGAAAATGGAAATGATTTATTCAAACGCTGGGAAAAAGAGCAACCAACACATCGGGCAGAGCAATTGCATGAAATTGCTAAATTGTTTCGGCAAAATCGGGATTACTTAGCTAAGGCAATGGTTACTGATATGGGAAAACTTTATCGTGAGGCCCAAGGCGAAGTTGACCTTTGTGCAATGATTGCTGACTATTTTGCTGACCATGGTGCCGATTTATTGGCGCCTACTAAAATTGAAACGGTTGCGACCGGGGATGCTCAAATTCAAAAACATCCGCTAGGAGTTTTGATGATGGTAGAACCATGGAACTTTCCGATGTACCAAATTATGCGTGTTTTTGCGCCTAACTTTATGGTTGGCAATCCCATGATTTTGAAGCATGCTTCCAATACACCTGGTTCAGCAGTTGCTTTTGAAAACATGATCAAACAATCTTCAGCACCTGATGCAAGTTTACAGAATCTCTTTTTAAGTTATGATCAGGTTGCTGAAATCATTGCGGACTCACGGGTTCAGGGAGTTGCCTTAACCGGATCTGAGCGAGGCGGACGAAGTGTTGCTAAGACGGCTGGTGAAAATCTAAAGAAAAATACGATGGAACTGGGTGGTACTGACGCGTTCATTGTTCTGGACGATGCCGATATCGATAGTGTAACTGATATTGCCTGGCGAGCTCGGTTATACAACGCTGGACAGGTTTGCACGTCATCAAAACGGTTTATTGTTGCAGCAAATTTGTATGATAAGTTTTTAGCAAAACTCAAAGAAAACTTTGCGAACGTCAAACCTGGAGATCCAATGGATAGCCAAACTACCTTAGCGCCCATGAATTCTAAGCGGGCCAAGGATAAGTTACAGGCTCAAGTTGATGACGCGATTGCCAAGGGAGCGACATTATATTATGGCAATGAAAAAATTGATTTACCAGGTCAATTTTTCCAACCAACCATTTTGACAAATGTACAGAAAGATAATCCAGCTTATGCACAAGAAATGTTTGGTCCGGTTGCACAAGTTTATAAAGTTAACAGTGACCAAGAAGCGATTGATTTAGCCAATGATTCCGATTTAGGATTGGGCGGCATTGTTTTCAGTGGCGATCCTAAACGGGGCACCAAAGTAGCTAGTCAAATCGAAACTGGAATGGTGTTTGTTAATAATTTCATGGTCTCGTTACCTGATTTACCATTTGGTGGGGTAAAGAATTCCGGCTATGGGCGTGAAATGAGTAGCTTGGGATTGAATGCTTTTGTAAACGAACAACTGATTGTGACCACCGACAAACCGAATATGAATAATTTGGCCGGTGGCTTGGTTGCAACGGATCCAAAGTAAAAAGAATTAGAATTATAGTTGAAATTAGCGAGTAAATTTCATTTGAATAATTATATTAAAACACTCTTTGGGGTGCTTTTTTAGTTTCATAAAAATTAAATGAAGGTGTTAATATATAAAGGTAGCAAAATATTAAGGAAGTGATCCATTATGTCCTCAGAGTCAATGTCACTATTCGGTGAAAACCATATTCACCAACCCTTGGCAGATGCGATGCGCCCGCAAAAGCTTGATGAGATTGTTGGGCAACACGAATTATTAGATGCTGGTCAACCACTCCGGCAAATAATTGATAAAGGAATCGCCATTTCGCTTATTTTATGGGGTCCACCTGGCACTGGTAAGTCCACGCTTGCGTATGTCATGGCAAAAACACTTAAATTACCTTTTGAAAAATTTAATGCCAGTACTGAAAACAAAGCAGTTTTACAAAAGTTTGTGAGTAAATATCCAAACGAGTCATTTGTTTTACAATTAGATGAAATTCACCGATTAACAAAACCAATTCAAGATTTTCTGCTTCCATACCTAGAATCGGGGCAGATTTTACTTGTTGGAACAACTACAGAGAATCCAGTGATCACGATTAATCCAGCCATTCGTTCGCGGTGTCAGCTATTTGAGTTCAAACCAGTGACAGCGAACGATGTGGTGCCAGTTTTGCAACGAACTAGTCAAAAAATTTATCAGTTTGATTTGGCAGAAGATCTGGCCTTAATGATCGGTAATTCTGCTAATGGTGACGTTCGGGTTGCTTTAAATATTTTGGAAACGCTAGTGGCGATGCACGGGAAAGAACTCAGCCATGAACAGATTGCGGAATTTGCCAAAAATCAGCATTTTGTATTTGATAAAGATTCTACAAATCATTATGACTGCTTGAGTGCTTTTCAAGATTCAGTTGGTGGTTCTGATACAGATGCCGCTTTATATTACTTGAGCGTTATTCTTAATTCCGGTGATCTCGAATCGGCTGTCCGTCGAATCCGTGATCTTGCATATATGTTCATTGGATTAGCCGATTCACATGCCGTTGACACGGCGATGATTGCCTGTCAGACGGCACTTCAAGTCGGGTTACCGCGAGCGAGTACCCACCTTGCATATGCAACGATTACCTTGTGTTTAGCGCCTAAATCAGATTCAGCAGTGATGAGCTATAATCTTGCTAATGAAGACGGTAAGGAATCCAATCAGTTGCATAGGATGCCAAGTTATTTACGAGATGCGCATTATAAACACTCTGTTGAAACAACGGGTGGTGGCGATATGCTTAATCCATTTGACCAACCACATCAAATTGCTAAACAACAATACTTACCTGATAATTTGATTGATCGTCATTACTACAAGCCTCGTGAGAATAAAAGGGAACAGGCCCTTAATCAACGATATCAAGCATTACGACAATATATTTATGCACCACAATCAAAACAAGATAATAAAGATAATCATGAATAACTGAAAAATAGCAGAGTGAGTGTTTAAATAATTATGTGTAAATGATT
>NZ_JQBD01000069.1 GCF_001437255.1 Pediococcus damnosus
TTCTATTAAGGCGGTCGCTAAGTACTTTAACTGATTTGTGAGTGTCGGCGTCAATGCAAATAAACGGCATGGAGCCGTGCGTGGAACGGAATTCATCAAAGCATAGATTAATCGGTAACCGGCGGCTCGCGTGTGGATGAATATTAGCCGTCAAAATACGCTGAACTGAGTTTGTCGAAATACCGGTGAGACTGGCGATAGTCTTAGCCGGGAGTGATTTACTGGCTAGCTTCAGCACATGAGTCGCTAGTCCGTGACCGATGGCGTGGTTGGTTGATACCACTGGAGTGGCGGCCGTACAAGTGCTATGGCAGTTACTACAACGCCAGCGTTGCTTGTTTAGCTCTAGAATTACGGGCCGGTCCATGGGTCCTGCAATGTGGACATGAGTGAGCTTGTGTCCGTTAGGGTGCAACGTATTGTATCCACAGCTGGGACAGCGCCTGAGTGTGTAGGTAAGCTCTGCCTGGATGACCAAATACTTTTTGCGACCCGAGCCCCGACCATGAAATTCCTCACGAGTACCGAACACCTGAATGTTTGTGTCTGTAATTCCCAGTAATTTAAGTGTATTATCTAGTTGAGACATCTATTCCTACCCCGCTTATCTTGAGTTTCGTCGCTTAAAGCATAGCACTAGGGAGGCTTAGATGCCTTTTTTGTTATCNTGAAATACGCAGCTTGGTTTGCAACGATTGTTCTAATTGGGTTAAATATTTATCTAATCTTTCAAACAATTAGTGATTTTTTGTGAAATTAAGCTTAAAAGATGGGTCATGAGTGAGTATAACCTGTAAATAAAATAGATGAAGTTAAGACAATTCAGTTGAATTATCCTAACTTTATCTATTTTTTATCGCAAATATTGATAACTTACAATCGGGGATTTAATGCCTTAACCAGTGCGGCCACCGCGTGATTGACCGCCTTGTCGGTTGGTTGAATATGAAAGAAGATGAAGCTGATCACCATGCCACCAATCAGTGACCACATGATCTGCATGATTTCCCAGTTATCCCAATTGACCATTTTATGCGTAGCTTTAAGCAGGTTGAGATTATCGTTAATTGTGTGCCAATAGGCATCTGGAAATTTACTCAAATACTGTTGACGAACCTGATCATCGTAAACCATTTCGGAAATGAAGATTTTTAAAACATCTTGATTATCCTCTAGAAAATCCATTCGATCTTTGACGAGTGAATCGACAAATTCATGGAGACTGAGGTCTTTTGGGATGGGTTCACTATCAGTAAAACTTGATAATGTTTCAGGGAAAATCGATTTCGCAACGGGTTCGATAATCGCGTTCAGCAAGCCGCGTTTGTTGGTAAATTTGCTGAAAATATTGCCTTCCGCGACATCTGCTTTGGCTGCGATCTCTTTGGTACTGGCGTTGAGATAGCCTTTTTCGGCAAAAACTTCAATTGCCGCGGTGTAGATCTTAATTTGCTTGTCAGTCATATCATCAAAGACGTGTGCATCTGTTAGTAGTTGTAATTCAGTATGATTCAGCATGGTTAACCCCTCAATATGTTTCAATTTTGGAATTGAACGAGCAAACCTATCATAAACTTGGATTATTTTAAGTTTGATCATTCATCTGGTTTAAGTATACACTCAATCTTTCTCATTTGTTAACTAATGATTAAAATAGATTTTGGCTGACCTAAACTCATTGATGTGTATAATAGGTTGTGGGAATTGATTGAGTGCTCACTCAAACAACTGACCTGAATTCAACTCAATGAAAGAGGGTATTGATATGCGTGAGAGCGTAGCAGAAGAACCTAAGCATAAATTTTTTCAAAGTACAGAAGGTGAAAACAAGAGTCTGGATGAAGTTAACGGCAGCGTTAAAGTTCCGAAGAATGCCGGCTTCTGGCGAACATTATTTGCCTACACCGGTCCGGGAATTCTAATTGCAGTGGGGTACATGGATCCTGGTAATTGGATTACGTCAATTGCTGGTGGTGCCCAGTTCAAGTACAGCTTATTGTCGGTTATCTTAATCTCCAGCCTAATTGCAATGCTGTTGCAATCAATGGCTGCTCGGCTGGGAATTGTCACCGGTAAGGATTTAGCTCAGCTGACCCGGGAAAGAACCAGTAAGACAATGGGAATCATTCTTTGGTTAATTACCGAATCAGCAATTATGGCCACGGACGTTGCGGAAATTATTGGTTCCGGAATTGCTATCAAATTACTATTTAACATTCCGTTAGTCGTTGGCATTTTGATCACCACTGCTGATGTTTTGATCCTGTTGCTTCTGATGAAATTGGGATTCAGGAAGATTGAAGCAATTGTTGCGACACTGGTTGCCGTTATTCTGTTGGTCTTCACCTACGAAGTATTCTTAGCGGGACCGCAACTTGAACAAATGTTTGCCGGTTACATGCCGACCAAAGACATTGTCACTAATAAATCAATGTTGTATTTGGCACTTGGTATCGTTGGTGCAACGGTGATGCCCCATGATTTATATCTGGGTTCGTCTATCTCACAAACCCGGGCAGTCGATCGACATGATCGTCAGGATGTGGCTAAAGCCATTAAATTCACGACGATTGATTCCAATTTGCAACTGACAATTGCATTCATTGTCAACTCTTTGCTGTTAATTTTAGGGGCTGCGTTGTTCTTCGGAACCAATAGCACGGTCGGGCGATTCGTTGATTTGTTTAATTCATTGAACAACTCGCACATTGTGGGGGCAATTGCCAGTCCAATGTTGAGCATGCTGTTCGCGGTGGCTCTACTTTCCTCAGGTCAAAGTTCCACGATTACCGGGACGCTGTCAGGCCAGATCATTATGGAAGGATTCATTCATCTTCGAATGCCATTATGGGCGCAACGGTTACTTACTCGATTATTGTCAGTAACGCCAGTGTTGATTTTTGCCATCTATTATCATGGCAACGAAGCTAAGATTGAAAATCTGCTGACTCTGTCACAAGTTTTCCTGAGTGTCGCTTTACCATTTGCGATTGTGCCATTGGTTAAATTCACCAGTAGCAAGGAATTAATGGGTGAGTTTGTGAATAAAGCCTGGGTTAAGTACAGTGCTTGGGTAGCAACAGTTGTACTGGTGAGTTTAAACATTTACCTCATCTTACAAACTGTTGGCGTGATTGGTTAAAAGAAAGTTGATTAACATCAGCGATAAATCAATTGGATTGATGGCTAATGTTAGTAGCCTTTCGTTTAAAAGATTGATCCTTATTTTGGGTCAATCTTTTTTTAAATAAAAATTACATTTTTCCTTTAATATTCGGTATGATAGAGATAACGCATTGTTAAATAACGATTCACAGGAGAGTTCGTATGATTAAACCTGAAAAAGAAATCCGGGGAACCAAGTGGATTGAAACGGTTCGCTTAACCCCTGAAGAACGTCAGCAGTTAATGAAAGAGTACGGCATTGATGAGGATATTATTGAGTACGTTGTTGATAAAGATGAAAGTACCAATTTTGTTCACGATATTAACGAAGACGATCAATTGTTTATTTTTTTGGCGCCATATGTTTTGGACCGCAAATTACTGCGGTATATTACCAGACCGTTTGGGATTCTTTTACACAAAGGGGTTCTGTTCACCTTTAATGAGAGTCGGATCAAGCAGGTCGATGATGCGTTTCAGACGGCTGCTGAAAATCCGGAAGTTCAAACGGTTGACGCTTTTATTTTGGAAACGTTGTTTGCCGTGGTTGACAGCTATATGCCAATTTCTCGGGCGGTTACCCGCAAACGAAATCATTTGGATAAAATGCTCAATCGAAAGACCAAGAATGCTGATTTAGTGGCATTATCTTATTTACAACAGACACTGACCTTCCTGACCAGCGCGGTTCAGTTAAATTTGAACTTGCTTCAACGACTGCCGAATACCTACTTTGGTAAAAATGCCAATCAGGAAAAGCGTGATTTGTTTGAAGATGCCACGATTGAAGCCGAACAGGTTCAGCGGATGATTGAAATTGAAACCCAAGTTGTGGATCGCATTGATCATACGTTTAATAGTATCGCCAATAATAATTTGAACGATACCATGAAGTTTTTGACGATTTGGTCACTGACAATGGCCGTACCGACAATTATTACCGGCTTCTACGGGATGAATGTGAAGTTACCGTTAGCGACTTTACATGATGCTTGGATTATCGCCATTATCATTTCGGCTGTTTTGATTGTTTGGCTGTTGATCATGCTACGGCTGCATCATAAAATGTAAGCTATAAGGATTAGCGGGTCAAAAAAGGATCAGTCACGGTCGATTGCCGATAACTGATCCTTTATTTATTAAGATTGGGGTGAAAGGCGATTACGCTGGAAGTTGCTTTTCTGCCCATGCTTTCTTGAGAATAATCCTAGATTGTTTTATTGAGGAAAATTTAGTAGCTACATTGCCTTCACAAATAGTTTGCTGGCGGTGACATAACCACCGGATGCAAGTCGATACGCAATGTTGCCGTTGTTAAACTTCTTGATCTTGCTGACCTTAAGTGACTGATGAAATTGAAAATGGTTCATCTTATTTTTAAGGGTTGGTGATTGGTAACTATTTATCCCAATGGTATCGGTGACGATGATCCGTTTTGATTTGGGTAGGGAGGCATAAAACTGCCGAGTCACATAGTCTGTACCATCGTCAAGCTGATATCGCAGAGCGTCCGTACTGGATTTTTGGGTGCCGGTAACCACTAATTGTTTAGATGGATGATTAATTCCGGTAAGGTTTTCTGCGGTGAAATCGGTAGTTTTAAAAGAATGGACTTCCTTTTTAACAATAATTTTAAATGGTGACACCTTGGTTGTGGCTGAGCCGTAAGCCGTGTTTTGCGAAGATGCCGCATTGGCGGGCTGTGATTGAGCAAGCAAGCCGCCACTAATGATGAGTAGGGCCGCTGCCATAATGGCTTGATGTTTGACTGTTAACATAAAAATACCCCTCGTAAGTTGGATTTGTCATCCCTATCATGTTCTTTGATGACACTCTTAACATAACAAGGAGATGTAAATTTTTAGACCTTGAATTTACACTTTAAGTGCAACACTAATTAAATAAAGAATGGCCCATGGCCAAATTTCTGTAAAATGATGTTTGCGAAAACAATCATGAAAGGAATTTAGCCATGGATCACTACAAGCATATTACCATAGATGAACGGGAAACTATCTTTTTAATGAGGAATCATGGAAACTCACTTCGTGAGATTGCCAGCCATATCAAGAAAAGTTACTCAACCATTTCTCGAGAATTAAGCCGTAATTCTACTGGTAAATCCTATTCACCTTCGAAGGCTCAGGAGAAGTACAAACAGCGCAAAGGCAACTGTGGCAGAGTCTCTCTTTTGAGTAATCCTCAGGTGTTTGAAGTGGTGAGAGAACACTTCTGCGAAGACCTTTGGTCTCCGGAGGAAATATCGAATCGCTTGGCAGTCGAAAAGTATCCGGTGCAGATCAGTACCACGACTATTTACCGTGGGATTTTCAATGGCTTATTTGATAATTTGTTTAAATCTGGCAGCTCTAGTGCCGTGCGCCATCTAAGGCATCACGGCAAGTCTCGCCACAATAAAGCTTATCAAGAAAAGCGAGGCAAGATTCCAATCCCCAACAAGATTCATGATCGTCCGCGAGAAGCTGACAACCGTGTAGAAATTGGTCACTGGGAAGGTGATACCGTGTTAGGCAAAAGCGGAAAGGCTTGTGTCGTTACATTGGTTGACCGAAAATCTCGTTACCTGCTTATTGGTAAAGCTGCTAAAAGAACTTCAGAAGCAGTCACGGATACTTTGAGCGACTTAATGAAGCTATGGCCTGGTAGATCGTTAACGATTACCCCGGATAGGGGTAAAGAGTTTGCCAAAGTTCAATGTTTAACTGATAAGTTTGGTACGCCCTTCTACTTTCCCGATCCTCACTCTCCTTGGCAACGAGGAACTAACGAAAATACTAACGGCTTGCTTCGCGAATATTTGCCAAAAGGAACTGACCTTGATTCAATTACTGACCGCCGGATACAAGCATATGCAGAACAAATGAATAATCGTCCCCGTAAATGTCTCGGATGGAAAACGCCTTATGAAATATTCTTTAATGTAGTGTTGCACTTAATTTGACAATTCAAGTGCTTGCATCAAGACAATAACCTCTTTCATTTTTGTGTTGGAACATCAATGATAACAGAGATTTGTCTTGGTGTTTTTTATTTTTTCAATTAGCTGGATCTAATTGGCTAACTTGATTATAAAACGCGCGTCCCTCGATTTAAAATTGAAGTGCAACACCTGCTCTACTAGACCAGTTCTTTATTCAGACTAGTCAAAAAGGCCATGAAGACCTATTCTTAATTCACCACAAACAAGAAAGAGGTATCTTCATGACCCGAATTAAGAATATCATATCTAATCAGTATCACCAACTCAATTTAGCTGAACGTGGTCGAATTGAATCCCTAAGGGACTTAGATTGGTCTATCCGCCGGATTGCCCAGGCCCTTCATCGTAATCCCAGCACGATTTCACGTGAATTAAAACGTGGGACAACGACACAGATTAACGCTAGTACTCATATCTTTGAACAGTCATATCTGGCAGAAACTGGTGAAGCAATTTATCGTAAGCACCGACTAAATAGCTGTTATCGTGGACTCTTTGATCATTGTCAAACCTTCTGTAATGCTTTGGTGACAGCTTTAAAAGCGCGTCCCAGGATGCATAGTGTGGATACTTTTGTCCACCAATTCAAGACTGATCACCCAAGGCTTGTCTGCCCCTCAACACCGACGGTGTACCGGTATATTGATGACCAGCGTTTAGCTATCCGCAATTCAGACCTACCAGCTAAACTACGTCGCCGGATTAAATGCCCCGGGGCAAAGCATCATCGAATCAATAAGAAAAATCTGGGCCATTCAATCGAAGAGCGTCCCGCCATGGTTCAAGCGCGTCAAGAGCTTGGACACTGGGAAGGTGACTTGGTCAAAGGCAAACGGGTTGAATCTGAGCCAGCATTAATGACTTTGACTGAACGTGTTAGTCGCTTAGAGATCATCGTTAAACTTCCCAATTATCATGCCGACACTTGCTTGAAAGCCCTCCAGAATACCTTATATGACTATGGAACCGAGCACTTTAAAACCATTACTTTTGATAATGGTGCTGAGTTCTCAAGCTTGAGTCAAGTCAAGGGAACTGACATCTACTTTGCCCATCCTTATTCACCATGGGAACGTGGAACCAATGAGAACACTAACGGCCTTTTGCGCGAGTTCTTCCCGAAGGGCAGATCCTTGGCTTCGGCCTCACTCATTGACATTCAGCTGGCTCAAGATACCTTAAACAACCGGCTACGGCGGTCATTGAACTATCGCTGCCCAGCCGATCTAATGCCTGAACTAGCTTAGCAACTAGACCACTTCTAAGAATAGATTCTCAGTGTTGCACTTGATTTGACAATTGAGGAAGATTAAATAATTATATTAATCTTAAGTTATTTACAAAGATATACAAAATACCCCACAAACACATGTGAGGTATACCCCCAAAGTTAAAGTAAAAAGCTTTAACTTTGGAGGTATTTTTTTATGACCAAGATTTCAAAAGCCCTCAAATTGCGTGCCCTGATCGACTACTTTGATGATCAAGGTAGTCTGAGAACCATTGCTAATAAGTATCAGATATCACTGGGACTCTTTAGAATGCTGGTTGCCGCTTATCAGACACATGGGGCTAAGGTTCTGTTTGAGCCACCCTAAGTAACGCCGCAATTTAGAATTCAAATTGCCAGCTGGGCGATTAGTCATCATGCCTCATATAGCCAAGTGGCCGCTAAGTTTGGCTATGTTGAACGATCCTTTAGTTGGATATAAAAATGTCGACGACTGTGGAAAAATTGCGAAAGGCAGTTACATACGAGCGCCACAATGATGACCTTAGCCTTTATGTCAGTTCTATTGCGGCGCTTTTAAAGATTTCAAACAGTTTCTAAGAACAACATTACTAGAAATTAACCAACGATCGTTTAAAGTTAGCAAACACCGTATCAAGGCTTGCTGGATAATTTGACAAATTATTCGGACTAAATTTGCAATCTACCTATTGCATATCTATTCGCGGAGGCAACTCAAATGGGAACAGCAAAAGAAGCGAAAACAATTTTAGATATGCTAACCTACAGATTGGCGAAATCACTGGGGATTCCCAACTATGGGATCAAAAAGGGCGGCACGGCAGATATTGCTGTATTTAATACTAACAAACTAAGAAATGTGCTGCTTGAGAGGCCTCAAGTAATAACCCTGTACAAAGCTGGAAAACAGATTTACTAAAGTTCAATCCCATTACTCTAACAACTATTGCTTGGTCACACCCTATCAAAGATGTGCGAAACAATAAATAGTAGATTAAGTTGACACCACCCGTTGAACGGGGGGGTGTCAACTGGCAAGCAATCTCAGACGTGGTGGCTGACTGAATCTTTTCCGTTGAGACTGCCACAATTTCTTTAGCCATGGAGCATCATCTTCAATTTAATTGATGCTCCAACTGTATCAAAAGGGACGCCCTCATTAGAAGACGTTCCTTGGTTTATGCTTACCTTTATCGATGGTCTCCAAGAGACCTATGAAACTCAAAAAGAGGAATCTCACTAAGTTCTATCGTTTCTTTACGGCTGATAATTTGTTAAACAGAGAAATTTTCACTGATTCAAATAAGCTCAACTCGGTCAATTTTGACCACTGCCGAAACTTAGCTGATCACAACTAGCCTCTACATCTGGAACTGGTGGACATCCAAGCAATGCCTCAGGCGTAATTGTCAGTAACCAGGCAATTCTTTTACTGGTCAAAGGGCTTGCAATTGAAATGGCTCCGCAGTAATGGGTCAATGCTGTTGCCCCAACTTGGACGGTAACTGGGTTGTGGAGGGATCTTATTCGTGAACAATTGCAGCCCGTGTGCCGCTCTTTTTTTGGAAGCTTTTTTAGGCTCATTTGAACGTCAGAAACAGCACCTTTCCCTAACCAAGGAAAGGAATTACGATGACTGTAAGCCTCAAGACGATCCCCTGCTTGTAGCAATACAAACAGGAGTGTATAACGTCGATGTGACCCGAAACACTGGTATTAAGCGGGCAACCTTTATAAGATACTGAAAGCAATTTAGTGTTAAAAGATAATGAACTTAGCTAGTCTCTACAAAGTATTTATGAATACATACCATATGCATTAATTGTACATATAGTCATTATGTGTTATTATGTTTATAATGATATTCGTTAAGCATACTTAGTATATATGAGGAGGAGTACTAATGGAAATTATCACATTTTCAGCTATAAAAGGCGGCGTTGGTAAAACTACCCTAGCTTTTAATTATGGTGAGTGGTTAGCAAAAAATGGCAAGCATGTTTTATTTATTGACTTAGACCACCAAAGTAATTTAACCCAGACTTACAACATTTACGACAATCAAGACACCGTTGGCAACATTTTCTTAGATCGAGGGAAAGTCAAAATACATGAAATAAGTGCTTATATTAGTATAATTGCCGGAGATATGCACCTTGACGATATTGAGCGTACCATTGAAAATAAGACTAACAAAAACATGTTCCTCTACATGTGGTTGTCAGATAATTATGAACGTTTAAATTTAGGAAAATTTGAGTATATTATTTTAGATTGCCACCCAGATTTTTCTACTGCTACCAAAAATGCAGTCATCATCAGTAATGCTATTCTTAGTCCAATCACGCCCAGTGAACATGGGTATAATGCAAAATTTAACCTAGAAGAAAGAATTAACGAGTTACGCAAAGAAGCCATTGATTACTCTACTAGAAAATCTTATGTCACGACCAAATTATTTTTTATCGCCAACATGATTAAACACAACACAAGATCATCTCGCGAGTTATTAAAAGCCTTAAAAGGCGATTCCAGTGTATTGGCTACAGTTCCAGAAAAGGAGCTATTCAATCGTTCAACGTTGGATAAAAAATCTCTTTCAAAAATGGCTGAAGACCACAAAACATATATTGATCAACATGAATTTTTCGACAGTATGGACAAAACATTTAATGAAATCACGGAAAAATTATAAATATTTCGTACACGTATCAATCACATGTATACTCAATACGTGTGCATGTTAATTATAAAGGAGGACTACCTATGGCATTCGATCCAGAGAACAAAAACATAAAAAAGGCACTACAAAAAAATGAAACAGAACAGCCAACTGATACTAAAGATAAACTTGTTATTCCTGTTTTTAAAGATGAAGAGGAACGTACTAAGAACTATACCTTTTCACTTCAACCTAGCGCACGCAAAAGACTTGACGGTCTGGCCAAAGAACATAATTTTAAGTCTGCCTCCAAATTTTTAAATGAGCTTATAAAAAATATGTGATGTCACTTTAAGCCTTGTGGTGATAAGTCAAGTATGT
>NZ_JQBD01000007.1 GCF_001437255.1 Pediococcus damnosus
CATACTTGACTTATCACCACAAGGCTTAAAAATTATTTGTGAACCGCCAAAACTATACAAAAAGAGGATAAAAAAACGCCCGTCGCATCTTTCCTTAGAAAGCACGATGGGCAACTTTTTTATCCTCTTTTTGGTTCGCTAAAAAATTATTAGCTAAAAGGTTAAAGTCGCAGCACCGCGCACTTTAATAATTAAGCTAATAATGACTAAATTGAACAAACTAACTAATTTATGTGTCCGTTGCATGTGACTTCATCTCCTTTGATTTAATAAACTTATTATAGCGAGATAAAATGAGAAGTCAACATATTTTTTAATTTTTCTTTAACTTTACTGTGAAATGGTAAATATTGCTCTACCACTTGCTTGGATTCCACGTTCGCCCGTCAACTTCACCTTGGCTTTGCGTCAAACGTTTTTGCTGCTCCTGCACTAGATCACTCAGGGCTAAGTAAAATGCCCGGTCTTCGTACTGTTTACTTGTTTTTATGAGTTCTTTTAATTGCTTTTCTACCCAATCATTCGTATCCATTTTACTCATCCTCATCATCTTTAATCATTGAAAGTGTCCAGCCTAGCTCCTCTAAGTTCTCCCGATTATCTTGAATCACTCCCAGAATCTGAGCCGTTTTCTGTGAATTAGATGAGCCTTGGACTTCGCTAATCTTTTTCGATAATTGCTGTTCAAACCAAAGCTCCTGCCCATGAAAACTCTCAAAATCTGAATTCGTTATATATTGTTGATAGGAAACCAGTAATCGTTGTTTTGCTTGTTCAGATAGATAGGCAAACTGAAAAATTGGAAAAGGTGGTAAATAGGTCATTTCCCCTTTGTGGGCTAAAGCCTGATAAGGTCGCAATAATTCCGATAATGTAAACTGTTCTTCACCACCAGCTACGAACCCCTTTTGACGATCACCCGTAGAAACCACAATTCCTAATTCTTTTTTTGCGAGAGCGTGGCCTGTTCCATATACAAAGTTCCGGGTTAAAACTTCATCTTCCCACTGTTTCAAAATGGCTGGAGCACTATACCAATACAATGGAAACTGAAAAATAATTCGATCGTTTTCTTGAAGCAAGTCCTGCTCTGCCGTAACATCAAAATGACCTTCATTCAAGACATGCCAAGTCACCGAATCCATTTTTGCCAGACTTGTTTTCAAAAATTTTTGCGTGCCAGAATCCACTAAATTAGGATGTGCCACAATAACTAATGTTTTCACAGAATTTACCTCTTATCTAGAATAATTGAATTTGTCGTTTTTTAAATGCTTGCCATAATTTCTTTTGAACCGTCGGCCAGGCAAGGGTTGCAAATTTTTTAACTGGAACTACTTTACCCGAAAAATGACTAAGATCAAGTTCCTCTTGAAGTTTTGCATATAACAGCGTGACATGCCATTTTTGATGCGTAAACGTATGGTTCACAATTGGCGTATCTATTAATTGAAGTTCAGTCTGAATTTCAGTTTCACTCACAAACTTTTCCTCAACTGCTTTGATAATCGTTGTCGCATTAAGTTCTGGATGTGATTCTTTTAATTGATCAGCATCAACTAACGGAAACAACCATAATTTGGCTAACAGCTCATTACTAGCCCGTTGTTGAAACAAAAATCCACCTGGCGTTTCAATAACTAACGCAAAATATTGTTTATCAACGGGCTTCAGGCGTTTGGAACGGACTGGAAACTCATCCAAACGCCCATCTAAATAAGCCTGATTAAATTTTTTGACTGGGGAATGCTCATTATCTGGATTTTTGGCAGTCATATAACTAGAACCTAGATCCATAATGGCTTGATTAAAGTCACCGGGACGATCTTTCGAAATGATCTTTCGAATGACCTCTTCAAACAAGCTCCGCGATTGAGGTTTTGTAATATCCGCATCAATTTCTAAAAGTTGCGAAAAAACGCGAAATGCATTTCCATCAACCGCTGGCTCCGGTTGATTAAAGGCAATGCTGGCAATGGCTCCCGCCGTATACGGCCCAATTCCAACTAGTTTCTGAAGTTCAGCTTTTGTATGTGGCCACTGACCACCATTATCTGTCAATAATTGCCGCGCCGCTCGTTGCATGTTACGCACCCGAGAATAATACCCGAGGCCTTCCCAAGCCTTTAACAATTGCTCTTCAGGGGCTTGAGCCAGTTTCTCAACCGTTGGAAATGATGCCATAAAGCGTTGATAATACGGAATAACGGTATTAACCTGCGTTTGTTGTAACATGATTTCTGAAACCCAGACATGATAAGGGTCATGATCTTGTCGCCACGGCAAATCACGCCGATTAGCATCGTACCAAGCTAGCAGCGTTGTTTGAAACTCTTTAATTGTCGCGTCTGACCATTCAATCATCCTGTAAATTCCTCACCAATTCCGTACCTGTTTTTAAAAGTGATTCGTTGATCGTTTCTGAAGTAAACCGTTGCAGTGGCGTTACTGAATGACGTTGGTTAAACGACATTTTTTCAGCGGTAATTACGGCAATAAATAGCCTATTCTCGGTCAAAAACACCTGACCTCTTTGCTTAAATTTACCCTTAGTGTGCTTACCCGTTCGCCATGAATGTGGTTTAACATGCCCCATATCATCTAGTTTAAATTTGTAATTACCAGAAGCATCCTTAACCACCGGAATTCCAGTATACCGATAAACATCATATTTGGTTTTCAACTTATTCAATCCTTACTATTCCCATTAATCCAAAATATACACCAATTCTATGTACAAGAAAAGAATTAGCAAGAACTTTACAGTCCTTGCTAACTCTTTTTAGTTGATTTTATTAATCTTACTTAAGAAGCTTTTCAGCCGCAGCCTTCAAGTCGGAATCATTCATATCTTCCCACTTTGCAGCTTGTTCAGATGTTGCATCTGTGTTGTGGCTGTTACTTTCCATGACCTTGTCCCACATTGCGTCTCTCAATGGGGTTGCATCGTCACTCCAGTCAAAAATATCTTTGGTTGCCGTGTCTAAAAGCGCGGTTTTTTCTGCAAAATCTGCCATGTTAAAAACCTCCAATTATATTTTTTGGGTGCCGCACAACAAATCTTCAGCGGCCACCAAGTACCTCATCCGTTTTGTTGAGTTAACTGTCTTCTATTTTCAAATACCCCAACACCCTCGTTATAACACTAAATTTGAAAATATGTTCAGAAAAGCACTTTTAGTTAAAAGTTCACTAAAATTAGTCTCAATTCTAAAATTTTTTAGCCTAAATCAGTTCAATTATTCCTTGTTCTTACTATTCTTATAAAAGCCCTATAATTATTTTCCAATCTTTTTTTAATTTTTTAATTGATTTTTAATTCTCTGCGTTGTACACTATTTTCAACCTAACCATTAATTATTGGTTATGGAAAAATAAAACAAAATCGTTATTTAAAAATCAGAATATATTTTTTAATCATTAACTAGCTATCTGGATTCACGAAAAAAGTGTTCAGTACCTTACTTCAGCCCGAAAACTTGCTTATTAGATACTACTCCCTTTACTTTAAGACTTTTAACCCGAACACAACATCCACTGATAAAAGGGATATCCCCCCTTAGATAGGAGCGATCTTTATGAAAAAAATTAGGCGTGTCATTATAAGTGATTTTTTCGATAGTCTTTCAATAGGTGCTTTCATTACATATGCTTATTGGTACATTTACGAAACTACAAAAAATCAATCCTTAGTTTCAATTCTTGGCACAATTTCAATGGCTGCAATGTTATTATCATTCATCGGAGGCTACATTGTGGATCAACAAAGCAAAGTAAATTTACTTCGCGCAATTATTTTAATTCGTTGTTTACTTGTTGTTATTGGTCTGTTATTACTATATTTATTTCACAGTAATTTAAAAACACTATTTCTTGTTGTGATTGCCAATTCCTTACTTAGCATAGTTTACACACCACTAAGCGAGTCAATTGCACCGGTACTTGTTGAGAATAAAAAAGAGCTTTTCAAAGCAAATTCATGGGTTTCTCTAGCTAACCAACTTGCGTCTGTTAGTTCATCCGGCCTTTCTGTCTTGTTTGTACTGTGGAGAAAGCCGATATGGGCTTTACTTGGGCTTGGCTTATCTGTCTTAATTTCGTATCTCACAATTTTGCATGTTCCAGCAGATGCCGCCCCCATTAAGAAACATAGTCTAAGTTTCAGAGAAACAATGAGCGATTTTAAACATGGCCTGTTACTAATTGTTCATAATCGCCTAATAAGTCTTATGATTCCAATTGCCTTAATTTCCAATTTCTGTTTTTGGTCTATTTGGTTACTCATGCCTAAATATAGTGTTGATATATTTAACCAATACAAGATCGTCTACAATGTTATTGATATTTCATTTACAATTGGCGGCATTTTAGGTGCCGCAGCCTTTTCAAAATATCATGGCCGACTTAAAACTGGAATATTTTATCCTGCACTTCTTGTTGGACAATCAATTATGTTAATCTTGCTTGGGGTTAACGCATGGGTTAAACCGTCAATAATTAATGTCTTTTTTATATCTATTTTGTGGATTGGATATGGAATATTTAACAGTATTTCTTCTGTCCTTTATTTCTCAATAATTCAAATGTCGGCCAGCAATGATACTATTGGCCTCATTATCGGTGCAGTACTAACTATTTTTTCTTTAGCAAATCCGATTGCTGCTGCATTAAGTGCTCCAATATCTAGGCTTTACACACTGCCAACTATTATAGTTATTTTTGGAAGCATTATGTTATTTGCGGCTTTAGTAGTCTTTAGTCCGTACTTTAACAAGGAGTTGGCCAAATATGATAAAAAGTGAGGTGCTTGATTTAATTAACAAACAAGCTTTTAGACCCTTTTCTTTCTAAAAAATAAAAACGACATCACGATAAATATCAATGTATATAAAATATTCCCGTTAATTAATTGGGTTTGAGTCAAATGGGTGGTTGAAAAATAATCTGGATTGGACCACTGATTGGCTATATTTAACATATTAAACGGATTCCACTTTATCAGTGGAATTTTTTTGATCAAAGCACTAATCAAGGCAGACGAAAGTCCTTCGCCAATAAAGATAAAACCAATTCCAACTGCAATCGCAATTGCACTGGAATTCATCAGGCTAGCCATCATAAATACTGAACTAACAATAATCAGCGATCCTAAAAAATCAACCAATGTATTAGTGAACAAATTCTGAAATAATGATGCATGATAAAGATAATTTTGAGAAAAAGATACATTTGTCCCAACGGTTAGATATTTTATAACAATGGTAAAAACCAGCGTAAAAATATGTAATAACACATCATAAAGAAACATTGTTAGTAATTTCGATAGATAAATTTTCATACGATTGTTGGATTCATAGATCAAATGCTTAATCGTTCCATATTGAAATTCCATAGCTACCATCGAAGCACATTCTATGATTAAAATAATCGTTATCCATTGGAACCCAGCATAACCGGCTTCGATATAAAATCGATTATCCGACCCATTTTTGGTTATTATACCGACTACCAACATCGCAAGGAAAAGTACTAACGGCGTAAACTGCACCGTCTTTTTATGACATAGTTTATAAATTTCTTGATTTATTAAAGATGACATATTAGTTGTTCTCACTTTCTATCAATTTTAATAAAGTATCTTCCAGACCATTTTCTTTGTGCTCAAGACCCAATAATCGAATGTCATTGTTAATAATTACAGCTAAAAGTTCATTTAAATTACTCGAACTAATGTTGAACGCTTTTATCATCCCATTTGATTCTTGTGCCTTAAAGCCTTGCTCCAATAGCACTTTCAAAGCCTTATCATTATGATTGGTACTTAGAAATAGCGTACTTTGACTTTGTTGTTCTAACTTGTTTTTCGAAACATTCAAAATCACTTTGCCATTATTGATCATCACAACATCGTCAATAATCTTCTCTAACTCGCTTAAAATATGACTAGAAATCAGAATTGTAATTCCTTGCTTTGCTAGTTTTAAAAGCAAATTTCTGAGTAAATATGTCGAGCTTGGATCAAGTCCATTCATTGGTTCATCTAAAATAATTAGCTGAGGATTATCTAAAAGCGCAATCGCAATGCCTAATTTTTGTTTCATCCCCAATGAATAGTCTTTAGATTTTTTATTAATGAATGACTGCATTTTTAATGCTTGAACAATATCTTCAATACAGTTTTTGTCTTTTGCATACATAACTAGATGTTCAGTTCCAGTTAAAAATGGATAAATTGATGGATTCTCTATTAAGGCTCCGATCCCGACGTTAAGGATATTTGAACTTTTAATATCTGTTCCATTTAAAATAATACTCGCTTTATGGTAAGGGTATAGCCCTAAGATGCACTTCATTATGGTCGTCTTCCCTGCGCCATTTGGACCAATCAGGCCAGTAATATGTCCCTTTCTACAGCTAAAATTAATATCTTTTAATATTTTTCGTTTTCCAATTTTCATATTAAGATGTTTCACTTTTAAAAAGTCATTCAATTATTACTCCCCCTATAAAAGCCCTATAATTTTATGTAATATTAAAAATAAATATCATTTTCCTTTTTCAGGCCTACGTTTAAAATCGTAACACTTAGAGTGAATAATTCAATAATGCAAAAAAAGGTGATAAACGATTTAATAGTCGTTTATCACCTTTTTATTAAGCTTTTACCGCTTTATCATCAAACAACGGTGTATTAATTGTTTCAATATACTTGGCCGCTTGAGGTTGTGCATATAATTCTTCATCATCTTTCACGAATACCTTCAAACCCGCAAGTTGTGTCATTGCCGTTTTAACTGCTGCTGGCTCTAAGTCTTCACTAACATATTTCAACTTAATGTGACGAACCTTACCTAAGCTACTTACAAATTCCATATCTAATTGTTTCATATTTGAGTCCTCCTAAATTTTAGTATACATAGTCGTTAATTGTGCTCGGGATTTCTTGTCTTAGTTATTTACAACTTTTTCTGTAGTGGTAACTGTAGCAAAATCAAATTTGTCTTTTGAAACTGCTTCAAGCACACTGCCAAGCCCTTTGATTTGATCATCAGTGACAGTTTCTGGCATATTGCCGAAACTTCGTTTGAGACCTTCTTCATGACCTTCACCTGACATTGTTACTGAAACAGCAGTCTTTAACCAATTCTTTTCCATTTGTATTCTCCTCCAATTCATTTTAGTAAGTGTCGCGACGGCTTACATCTACTAATAACGTTCGAGAAGTCCAAAAGTACACAAAGATATTAAAAAAAGAATCAGAATATTCTGATTCTCTAGCTTAAACGTTGATAGACTGCCTTACCATACGTTTTTAAAATTCACTTTGATAATATTATTTAGAATAATTTATGTCGAACCTCTTCCAAACTATGAAACGATCCCTTTTCAGCCTTTTTTAACTGAGCTAGAAGTCTCATACCTGCTTCCATGGACTTATCAGGTTGAATTGTCTTTAAAACTTGGTTATCAGTTTTTGTTTTGTTTTCATATTTCATTGCCTAACTTCCCCCTTAAGTGAACTGTACAATATTTATTAGTCATAGTATAGGTGTTTTTTTGATTTTTAGTGAGGAAACCGCCACGCTTTTGACTGCCATTTTCCTCTGAGTCTTAGGCAGCTCGACAAAGCAAAAGTCAAAATATAACCATCCTTCCCGCGGGATTGCGATCCCGCACGCGCCCGTCTTTGCCTGCTACTTTCCGCTGAGTCTTAGGACAGTTCGGTAAAACAAGAGGCTGATCATAAGCACGACTCTCGCGGGATTGCGATCCCACATACGCCCGTCTTTGCCTGCTGCTTTCCGCCGAGTCTTAGGACAGCTCGACAAGTCAAAAAGAGAATCACAAGCGTGACGGATGCGGGATTGCGATCCCGCATCCGTCACGCTTGTGATTCTCTTTTTACCGACTTGTCTCACTCACTTTTACTTAAACGGATTATAAAATCTTCCGCCATTCACCTTAAACAAATAAATACCAACCAGCACCACCAATGCAATCACAATTAATGCCAGAAAGTCATTTCTCTTCATTGGTCTTGCCGCATACCAAGTCCGTTTCTTTAGTTTTCCAAACCGACGCAACTCCATTGCCTGACTAATCGTCTCAATTCGATCCAAGCTCGTAAAGATCAATGGCAACAAGATCTGTCCCGCTACCTTCACACGATGAGTGAGCTTTCCTTTTTTCGAAATCTCATTTCCCCGTGCCTGTTGTGCTCTACTGATTTGCCGATAATCATTTTGCACATCCGGAATATACCGCAATGCCAACGACACCGCATAGCTAATTCGATATGAAATACCAATTCGGTTTAAACTCGAAGAAAATTCACTTGGATTCGTTGTCATCAGAAATATTAACGCCAATGGCACCGTGAAAATATACTTTAAAAACAAGTTAAACTCATAAAAAAGCTGTTCCCACGTTAAATTGTACGGTCCAATTCCTTGCCAAATCACATGTTCCGATCCATACAGATGAACCCCATATTTGGGGCCGAAAATATACACCGCAATCAGATTTAACACAGAAAATACGGTGATAAATCCCAGTATAAATGACACTTCATGAAATTTAATCCCGGAAACTCGAAATAGGGCTAATGAACAAACTGTCAACACTAATAAGAACCGTGTATCAAAACTCGTCATTCCAATCACTGACAATGCAATTAGCCCAATTAGCTTGGTTGTTCCCGTTAAGCGGTCCACAAAGTTATCACGCTGTTTATATCCAATCAAGACGTTGTTATTCATCGCGCTGACCTACCCTTTCTTGATCAATAAAACTAGCAATCAAATCTTCAGGATCGACTTTAACGCGCTGGGCCAGTGTAAATAAACTCGTTTCAACTAACGAGGCTTGTTTTAAAAGATCCAAGTTGGCAAACAACTTCATTGGTTGATCATCATAGGCAATCACGCCATCGTTCAGGACCACCACGCGATCTGAATATTCCATCATCAAATGCATATCATGCGTAATAAAAATTACAGAAATTCCCGTTTTTTGATTTAAATCACGAATAAATGTCAGCATTTCCGTGTAGTGCCGCCAATCTTGTCCAGCAGTGGGTTCATCTAAAATGAGCAGTTCTGGGTTTAAAACTAAAATTGCTGCAATGGTAACCCGCTTTTTCTGTCCGAAACTCAAAGCAGAAATGGGCCAATGACGATACTCAAACAAGCCACAAACCTTCAGCGTTTCAGCCACTCGGGTTTCAATTTCATCAGGCGTAACTTGGCGCAACGTCAGGCCTAAGGCAACTTCTTCAGAAACGGTGTTTTTTGAAATCATCATGTTAGGGTCTTGCAACACATACCCGATATGATCGGCCCGTTCCTTAATTGAATCATCGTCCATCACTTTACCATTCAGCGTTAAGCTCCCTGAACTTTGATGTAGAAATCCAGTAATGATGTTGCTCAGTGTTGTTTTGCCAACGCCATTTCTACCCACCAAACTAACCATTTCACCTGGTTGAATACTCAAATTTAGTTTATTAAGGACTTGCTTCGAATCATAGCTAAAAGAAATATCTTTAGCCTTTAAAACAGGTTCTTGGTCCGTCGCAAGGGTTTGACTATGATGCGGTTGCACCCACTTTTTTACAGCTGCCACAGTGTTTTCGGTTAACGCGACATCATTAACATTATCGACATGCGCAACCTGTTTCAAGTCAACTCCTGCATATTTCAGGGCCGACAAATAAAGCGGCTCCCGTAAACCGAGCTTTGCTAAAATACCGCTTTTTAAAATAGTGTCCGGCGTATCGTTTGCAACAATCTCGCCTTCATCAACCAAAATAATGCGATCAACTGACTTATAAAGTACATCTTCAATTCGATGTTCAATAATTACGGTTGTTGTATCGCCCTTTTTTTGCATCTCATCGATTAATTCAATGGATTCACGACCGGCAACGGGATCAAGGCTCGCTAATGGCTCATCAAATAAAAGAATTTTACCTTCATCCACTAAAACACCGGCCATCGCTACCCGTTGTTTTTGACCACCCGAAATTTCTTGAGGGTGATTATTAATGATTTCAGAAATTCCTAATTGTTTGGCCCACTCGCTGGCCTTCTGTTTCAAAACTGACTGCTTTTCGCCATCATTTTCTAGGGCAAACGCAATATCTTCAGCTACCGTGAGCCCAACAAACTGGGTATCTGGATCTTGTAAAACAGTCCCAACCTTCAAAGACAGATCAAATATAGTTTGATCTGTCACTGATTGGCCATTAATTAAAATTTTACCGCTTAATTTTCCCGGATAAGCTGACGGAATCAAACCATTCATTAAACGACTTATCGTGGTCTTTCCTGATCCAGAAGGTCCCGCAATCAGCACCTTTTCACCAGCATAGATATCAAAATTTAAATGATTCAACGTTGGTTCTGACTGGCTTTGATACTGAAAACTGACATCCTGAAAGCTAATAATTGGGTTATTCATAAATTTATGACTCTTTCTTTAAACTGCCTTTCTTGGAACGGGTTCGGGCATAAGCCACCAATAAAATTGTCCCCAAAATTCCGACTGAAAGTGCATTGCAAATAACTGACGTGATTCCTTGTAAATAAACTTTGGAAGCTGGTTCTGAGTATACCAAAACGTCGCCAGTTGGTGCAATAATTCCCCAGACCAACACACTGATAATAATTTGATAGACATTGAAGATAACTAACTTATGTTTGGTCAAACCACCGTTTTCAATATTCAAATATTTTTTGGTTAGGCCAAATAAAATTCCGTAAATACCATCGGCAACGATCCATGTCCACCAAGGCTCGCCCCAGGTTAAATCGTTAAACATATGGCCTAGAAAAGCGATCAATCCACCCGCTACTGGTCCGAAAATAGAGCCCATTAATGCCAGAAATCCATATGCTAAATTAATATTTGTATCTGGAACTCCCGTTGGAATTGGAATATAACGCATTAACACAAAGAAAATTGCCGTTCCAATTCCAATTGCCACTACTGTTCTGACTGATATACCTTGTTTTTTATGCATAAATCTCTTTCCTCTCCTATGCCAATATATTTTAAAATTTATTACCCAAAATTAAAAACGCCCTCTACTTCAAAACTTGAAGTAAAGGACGTTTGACCGCGGTGCCACCTTTATTGAACGCAAAAACGTTCATCTCAACTCATAAGGGCTCGACACCCGCAGCTTAAAATTTTCATTTAACTGCAATGCTCCCAGACCATCTTCAGCAAAAACTTTCCGCTAGATTTCAGCATCCCTAGCTCTCTATAATTCAGTATTTTGCTTACTCATCTGTTCACAGCATTTTTTAATATTCTGAATAGATTGATAATACCCCAAAACAAACCTTTAAACAAGCCCTCTTTCTGAAAAAAGTTAAATTTTCAGAAAACAAAAAAAGAATCATCCATTTTCCATAGATGATTCGCTGTTTTGCATTTTAATTTTAAGCATCTTTACCAATGGTTTTACGACGAACAACTTTCTTTTCAGCAGCAACATCTGCATCCTTAAATCCAAATGCCCATGTGCAACCAAACGCAACAACTAAGGTAACAGCCGTCGCAATCCAGAAATTGATTTCGTTACTCATGCCGCCACCAAATTTGGCAGGTGTAAAGAATGATGGAAATCCAATAATTGAACCGGTAAATCCATACATATTTACGTTCAGCAGACCGGATACTAATCCACCGGCTGCAGCACCAATGCTGGCCGTCAAGAAGGCCCGACCGTACTTCAAGTTAATTCCGTAAATAGATGGTTCTGTAATTCCAACAAAGGCTGAAATTGCAGCAGCTCCTGAAAGCTCTTTAATGGAAGCAATTTTTGATTTGAGGAAAATAGCTAATACGGCAGCACCTTGAGCTACCATTGTTATTGAAACAATTGCATTTAAGTAACTATATCCTTTAGATGCAATATCATTCGCAATCAACGGTACAATTGCCCAGTGCAATCCAAAGATAACCAAGCTTTGATAGAATCCTCCAATGATTAATCCGGCGATTGGATAATTGAATTTCAGAATTGCATCTAACAACCATGAAATTCCTGTACTTACTAAAGTAATCGCAGGACCTACAAAAATGATGATAATTGCAGAAACAATAATAACTTCAAACAAAGGTACAAAAATCATTTGAAGAATTTGCGGAATCCATTTCTTTAACCAGATTTCAATGTAGTGAGCCATCCAAGCGCCCGCAATGA
The DNA here is from genome assembly GCF_001437255.1 of Pediococcus damnosus. Classification (GTDB taxonomy): domain Bacteria; phylum Bacillota; class Bacilli; order Lactobacillales; family Lactobacillaceae; genus Pediococcus; species Pediococcus damnosus. Next base: position 12,215 of record NZ_JQBD01000007.1, read on the forward strand.
TTGGAAAAATACTATACGTGTAATTTACCATGTGAATTGGTAATCCAAACAAATTTGTGTTTAATGCCATTCCCAAAAAAGTACCCGTTGTTTTCGTTCCGGTAGCAATTGAGAATAATGAAGGATAAACTAACACACCGCCAATAATTGCCATAATCACTGGATCAGACTTAAGTCGTTTTGCGGCTGTAAATCCAACAATGATTGGTAGGAAGTAAAAGGCCGAATCGCCCATCGCTGAAATAATAATATAGGTTTGTGAAGTTGGCACTGTCCAGTGAAAATCCACTGCCATCTGCAATAGACCTTTGAGAATACCACTAGCAGCCAATAACCCAACAACTGGCATCATGGAGCCTGTAATAACGCCAATTAAAGCATTAAACCCATCTTTTATTTTTTGGCCAAAGCTTCTGTTATCAGGTTCTTTAGCCGACCCAGCAGCTGCTTTTGTTTCTTGCACAGCCGCCTCAGTAGCATCAGGATCTGCGAATTCTTGCCCCAATTGAGCGATCACTGCATCATATACATCAGTGACTGCCGCCCCAATCACAACTTGATACTGCCCTTGTGCATGCCGAACATCGATAACGCCATCTAGATTTTTGATGACATCATCTTTAGCAATGCTTTCATCTTTTAAATAAAAACGTAGTCGCGTAATACAGTGAATTAAACTCTTTACATTTTCCTTACCACCAATATTTTCAATAATATCGGATGCAAGTTTGGTATAATCTTTTTTTGCCATTTTAAATACCCCCTCATATCATGCTTTAACGGTTACCATACCGATTTTTGCTTTGGCTGTAGTTTCACCAGTTGTCACATCCAAATGATCCAATTTATCAGCCGAATTCGTAAAGACAACAATAATGACATCGTCCAGATTCGCATCATGAATTTGATCCAAATCAATGGTGGCAATGGCGTCGCCGCCATTGACAATGTCACCAGGCTTAACACTGACAGTAAATGGTGCTCCTTTTAAATCAACGGTATCAACACCCATATGGATTAAAACTTCTAGGCCGTTAGCCATCGTAAACCCCAGTGCATGTTTTGTACCGGCGACCATCGTGACGGCGCCAGCCACTGGACTAACAATCTTGCCATCACTAGGTTTAACTCCTAGACCTTCCCCCATTGCCTTTTGAGCAAATACCGGATCACTGACTTTGCTCAAATCAATCACCTGGCCAGTTACCGGCGCATAAATAGCATTATCAGTGGCTACTTTTTTTCTTTTCCCGAATCCAAACATTTGTATTGCCTCCCAACTGAGTAGAAAATTTGACTTACTTAAAGCGTTTTCTTAATAGCGGTTACATCATACATCCTGTATATACATGTTGTCAAATTTAAAGCTTATTCAACTTTCAGATTTCAAAAGCCCATTTAGACGCATTTATCAAATATATTGATTCCTTTTTACTTGTATAGACTAATCAAATAGTGATATGATGGAAGCGCTTTAGGAGGCGAATAGTAATGCGCAATAAATTTAATGCCATTTATCAAGATTTAGCCGATAAAATTAATCATCACAACTATCCAGTTGATAGTTACTTACCTAGTGAAACGCAATTATCTGAATTATATGGAACCTCTCGAGAAACCATCCGAAAAGCACTATCAGAATTACTTACAAACGGCTTCATTCAAAAAATTCGCGGAAAAGGTTCAATTGTTTTAAACTTACAACGCTTTAATTTTCCGGTTTCTGGCATTACTTCTTTTAAAGAGCTCAACAACTCGTTGCACATGAACTCTACTACTGAAGTTTTGTGCCTTGAAGACCAGCACGTGCCACTTGAAAAATTCGATTATCAATCATCTTCACCACTTTTGGCAACTTATGTCGAACGTCTTCGTAAAACTAACAATGAACCAATTGTTTTAGATCACGATTATATTTTAAAAAGTGTTGTTCCTGAAATTTCGCATAAGGTAGCTGCAGATTCTCTATATGATTATTTTGAGAATCAACTTGGTTTAACCATCAGTTACGCCACCAAAAAAATCACTGTAGAATCTCCCACAAAAGAAGAGGCACAGTTGCTTGAATTAAACGAGCATCAGGATGTGGTAATCGTTCGTAGTCAAACTTATTTAGAAGATACGACGCTTTTTCAATTTACTGAATCTGTTCATCGACCTGATAAATTTAGCTTTGTGGATTTTGCCCGTCGTCAAAAAATTAACTAGGGAGGCTTTTTAATGTCGTTTCAAAATAAAATAATTTATCAAATTTATCCCAAGTCTTTTTATGATAGTGATGGGGATGGGATTGGTGATCTCCAGGGAATCATTAAAAAAATTCCTTATCTCGTAAAACTTAATATTGATATGATCTGGTTTAACCCATTCTTCGTCTCACCACAAAATGACAATGGCTATGATATTGCTGATTATTGCAAAGTTGATCCCCGCTTTGGCACAATGGCTGATTTTGATGAGTTGGCTCGAAAATTAAAAGAAAACCACATCGGTATTATGTTAGATATGGTGTTAAACCACACTTCTACATCTCACGAATGGTTTCAAAAAGCTTTAGCCGGAAATAAAAAATATCAAGCTTTCTATTACATCCGCGATCCAAAACCAAATGGTGATCTTCCTACCAATTGGGAATCTAAATTTGGTGGCCCGGCTTGGGCTAAATTTGGCAATACTGGTAAGTACTATTTACATCTCTATGATCCTTCCCAAGCTGATCTTGATTGGCACAATCCGGAAGTTCGGCAAGCCCTCTACAAAGTCATTAATTTCTGGCGTGCGAAAGGTGTACATGGTTTTCGCTTTGATGTCATTAATGTCACGGGTAAAGAAGAAAAATTAATTGATGCACCAACAAACGTTGCTAGTAAAACTCTTTACACAGATACCCCAATTGTTCAGGATTATCTCAAAGAAATGAATCAAGCAAGTTTTGGACAAGATCCAGATGCCATCACTGTCGGTGAAATGTCGTCAACGTCAATTGCTAACAGTGTTCAATACACCTTGCCTGGCAATCATGAACTCAGTATGGTTTTCACTTTTCATCACTTAAAGGTAGATTATGTAAATGGTGAAAAATGGAGTAAAATGCCTTTTGATTTTATGAAACTTAAAGGGATTCTGAACGAATGGCAATCGGGAATGGCTAAGGGTGGCGGTTGGAACGCGTTGTTTTGGAATAATCACGATCAACCACGTGCCATTAATCGCTTTGGTGATCCGATTCATTACCGGGCAAAATCGGCCGAAATGTTGGCCACAACAATGCATCTGTTGCGAGGAACGCCATATATTTACATGGGTGAAGAAATCGGGATGAGTGACCCCGATTACACTTCAATGTCAGATTATGTCGATATTGAATGTAAAAATGCTTATCAAGAACTTTTAAATGCTGGTAAATCTCCAAGTGAAGCTTTTGAGATTATTAAAACCAAATCTCGAGATAATAGTCGTACTCCGATGCAGTGGAATAATTCCAAATATGCTGGGTTCTCGACACATAAACCATGGTTAATGCCAACTAATCAAGCGAAAGTAAACGTCCAAGATGAACTTGATCACGGAGAAATCTTCACTTACTACCAAAAGCTAATTAAATTGCGCAAAACCATGCCAATTATTTCTGAAGGCAATTTTAAACCCTTGCTTGAAAATGATCATCAAGTTTTTGCCTATTTACGAACTTATAGAAATCAAACTTTATTGGTTTTAAATAATTTCTATGGAAAAGCGACAACTGTTCAGCTGCCTAGTGAAATGACAAAACTGCATGGAAAAGTTTTAATTTCAAATTATGATGAATCAATTGAACTGCAGGACCAGCTGGAACTTAAGCCTTACCAGTCCGTGGCATTCTTATTAAATTAAATGTTACAACTAAAGGTTGAAAGTACAAAATTACAGCCAATTGCTTGATACAAAAACGTTCATGGTAACAAAACTAGATTAAAATGCCGTCTTCCAGCAATTTGGGCTGGAACGTAGTGGGCACGACTTAGAGCCGAAATACACGTCTCTAAGCTCGACCTTTATCTAAACGATGAATCGTTAAGATAAATGGCACTACTGAGCCCATTGCTTCCAGACTGATGCAAGTTTTAAAACTGATTATATTTAACACGAAGATTATTATGACAACGTTCATACGAACTATCTAAACACAACAACTTTTCCAGTTCGGAGGCGTTTTGGCCTCATGGGTGAAATTTATCTTAGCGATTCTTGCTTAGATAAAGGTCGAGTTTGAAGACAAGTGAACTGTTTGGCTTCAAATCGGCCCACCCCGTTCCAGGCCAAGTGAGCCAGAGAACGGTAGTTAACCTGATTTTGGTGAACTAAACTGCTTAGTATCAGTAACTGAAGTCATTTTTGTACTTTCAACCTTTAGGCTACAAAAAATACGTTTCCACACAGCCATTAAACCGCTGTAAATGGAAACGTATTTTTTAGTTTTTACCATTTATACACATAATCCGCATACGAGAAATAAAAAATTCCAATTCGCCTAATTTTCAGATTAATGTCGCCAACGCCATTTAAATAAATCTTAGGATGCCGCGGCGTGATCCTCGTCACATTATTAGTCTTTAACTGATTGGTATTCTTTTTGGTTACTGTAATTTCCGTTTTTGTTGCCGTAACGGGATCTGAATAACCACTACTTGCAAACTGAGCACTCAATTTTGGTGATAATAAACACAGGAAAAAGGCGATTCCTAATATAACAGCAATTTGATTTACATATTTTACCGGTTGATCATGATTACATATAATCACCGTGAGATAAACATCACAGATCAAAACCAAAATTCCACCGAACATTCCCACTGAAAGTAAATAAATCGGTGGTCTAGCAGTAATCGTTGCTAAAACCAACCAAATTAAAGCCACAAGATTGAGCGGACGCCATTTAAACAACGTCATCAATAATAGGACTGTGATTCCCACGATTGGCGCAAAATGTAAGGCGATGCTTTTGCCAACTAACATAGTAGAATCAACAGTTGGGTACGAAATTGAACGCAGTACCCACAGTATATTTAATCCCATCCAAACGCAAAAATATATTAACATTTTTAAATAGCGATGCTGCATCAATAATTCCTTCTAACTCAATCCTAATGACATATATGGATCCGAAATCGTTTCCACTCATCTAAAACATAGCACTTCACCGCATAAAAGCAAACCATAGCTTCTAAATCGTGAGCACAAAAAAACTGATCATTTCTTATATTATTTCTGAAATGATCAGTTGTTTAAAACTAAAGTTAAACTTCTTCTGGATAATTCAAATCGGCCACTTTAGCCACTTTGGTTATAAACGTTTTATCAAGCAATGTTCCCCAGGTGCTAGGATCACCTGCTCCGAAAACGTGAGCATCGGTGGTGATTGAAGCCAATTCAAATGGATCTTCAATCTCAATATTTTGTTTTTCACCCCATGCTTTTAATTGCTCATAAACTGCAAAATCACCATTTAGAAGATAGTAATTACCAGATGAAGTTCCCAGTGTCATCGTTAATTCATAATAAAAACCAGGTGACCACATATAGGTAGTCATTCTTCTTATAACACCAAATTGAATATATTGAACATCCGTTGCTTTCGTAGTCTCGACCACTTTTTTATCCTTATCAATCACTCGAATTTCTGTATCATTAAATTCAATTGTTTCAGGTGTTGCCAGTCCAAAAATTTCTCTACCAATTTTATGACTTTCTTTGTCTGAATTCTTCTGACTTCGCGGAAAAATTTGATCATTGATCGAAACACGCATTGGCGTAAAACATTTCTTAATGTAATCTACTTTTTCTTTTTCATAAATACCAGCTTTAGCAAAAGCTGTTGATGGAATTTTATGCATCCTTTTCACCAATCCTTCATTTAAAATTTGAGAGCCCCCACAATCACAACATGTAACTCATGTTTAACCGTAGCCCTGCCATTCTATGAATTTAAAATTAATAACCAGTCTAAATTGCATTTGTTTTCCCCCCAATAAGCAGAACATATAAACCGCTTTCATTCAATTGCATTCTAGCACTTTTTAGGGGGGTGCAGCCAGTGCAAAACAAATTAGTCTAAAAAAATATCATGCCAAGTAGCATGATATCAGTTCTAAGTTATGATGAGTGACGATTAGCAATTGCCAGAATAAATACGGTGCTTAAAATCAAAATAGTTCCGATTGTTTCCATCACACCAAATTTTAGATTGAGAAACACCACAGACACAATGGTTGCGGATAAGGGTTCAAAGGCATCCAACAGGCCTGTAGCGGTCGCCGAAATGTAAGCCAAGCTTGCCAAATAAATAAAATACGCAATTACCGAACCAAAAATGACAATAAACAGATAACCAGCCCAACCCTTTGCATCAAAGTGGGGAACATCACGCCAAGCAGGTTGAATGAACATAAATAACACACCACCAACTAGCATGGACCATGAAGAAACAGTTAATGAACCATATTGATTTAATATTTTTTCTGGGAGTAAGACATAGGCGGCAGCTGCCACTCCAGTAACCACGCCCCAGAATAAAGCAGCTGGTGAAATTGTTAGAGATGTTGGGTTTCCACCTGTAATCAGTAGGTAGGTTCCCACTAACGCAGCGACAATCGCCCAAACGTCTCCTCGCCGTGGCACTCGTTTATAACGAATAATTGTAAAGACCACAATAAATACTGGGGATAGGAACTGTAAGATCGTGGCTGTAGCGGCATTACCTACCGCAACCGCTTTGTAGTAAACAGCTTGCATGGCCGTCATCCCAAAAATTGTAAAAATAAGTAATTGAATAATTGCTTTTTTATCATGCCAAATGGCAAACAATTTTGGCCGTTGCTTTTTCTGCAACATGCCAAACACAAGTAATAGTATCCCGCCAAATAACATTTTTGAACCGATCAACCAAGTTAATTTCATATGGTAGTTTGCAAATAGGATCTGAGCAATCGGACCAGAAATTCCCCAACAGATAGCTCCAATTGACGCGTATAAAATTCCTCGTGTTGACTTGCTCATAATTTGCATCCCCATTATCATTTCCCGTAATTTAAGTCACATCTCTAATTATCGAACTATTAGGGAACGAACGCAATGGAGATTTTAATGAATTAATAACACTCACAGATATTAGACATTTCAAAGGCATTAAGTTATAATTATGTTATAACAAACACAAAATTCATATTGAGGTAAACTAATGAAAAAAATAAAGGTTCGGAAAGTTGGCAATTCGCTAGGCGTTATTCTTCCCAAAAGCAGTGGTGTTGTTGAAGGAATGGAATTAGATTATCAGAAACAAAGTTCAAAAATTGAATTAACAATCAATGAAACAGAAAGAGAATATGATCGTAGAGAAATTGAAAAAGGATTCGATGATTTCGAAAAACAAAATATATTAACAGAAGACGAATTCGCCAAAAAATTCCAAAAATATGGTTGGCATAAATAATGACAGAATACCAAATACTATTTTCAAACTCATTCTCTCAAAGTTTAAATAGCGTTATTCAAGATTGGCAAAACATGGGATTATCTGAAACACAAATAAAAAAATTTATTCGGCTCATTAATAAAACTGTCATTTCTTTAAAATTTTATCCGAATCGTTTTTCAGACATCACATCACTTTACGGTTTTTCAAAGCTAACTCGAAGAATTTTAATTGGAAAAAAATACGCTATTTTTTATCGAGTAAATAAAAATCAACAAATTGTTCAAATTGGTAGCTTAGTTCAACAAAAACAGGTGAAGGTAAATTTCTAAAATATTTTTATTTATTGAAACTTGAGGACAGCTCGACAAAACAAGAGTAAAAAAATAGACACGCCTCCCGCGGGATTGCGATCCCGCATACGGCCGCTGATCTTTGCTTCCTTTTTCCGCTGAGTTTGAGGACAGCTTCGAAAAGCAAAAGGCAATAAATAAGTACACCTAACGCGGAATTGCGATCCCGCACCGGTGCACTTATTTATTGCCTTTTACCGCTTTTCTTCACTCACTTATCTAGTATCTCAATATTCCCGCCGCTACCTTATCGGTTGGCATATCTTCTGTATCAAGCAAGACTACTCTTCCACCATTCTTCATCGTTCTATCCACAATATCATTCACCAAATTATTGTTTTTAGCCGCCGTTGTATCAGTGTCCAATTTGCCTTCTTCATCAATCATTCCGATCACCGTTGTATCATTTCTTACAAACAATGTGTCGATCTGACCAGCCACCGCACAGCGCACCAATTCACGCATATCACTCGTTGCCTTATTCTTGTCCTTCGCAGTTTCATACCGTTGCGTTTGCACATTCATGATTCCTTCGAACCATTTACGAGCAACTGGGCGCATCTTATTTTCTAATTGATCAATGCTCAAACCACTAGGCGATTCTTCCACACATAAATGATGCGACAAGTTTTTATTTTTCGTGACTTGACGGAAACGAGCCTGATTTTCAGGTAATCCAAATACAATCGTCATCAAACCTTCTGGATGAGCATAGTTTTTAGTAACATACTGATCCACCATTTGGTAGTAATTGATTTGATCATTTGTAACTTCCTGGCTCTTCTCGTTATGGCCATGATAAGCTACTGCCACATCACCACCATGATTCGAAGCTCCACGGAATGACACTTCACCGCCGACTAATTCATTATCCCCGAGCGCCTCTTTTAACGTGCGAGGCGCATCCTCACCTAAGTGAATTTTTTCAAGATCATAACCATCCCCACGATAAAGTTCAAAGGAAGTTTGGTTAAGCCCAATTAATAAGTATTCAAATTTTAGCTGTAATTCTTGGATAATTGGTAAAACATTAGGCTGAGCGGAAACTGAAACTTGGTTCACACAGTTTCCAGAAAGCTGGAATGTTTCCACCTTATCCATATCTCCAATTAAAACGACTGCTTCACTTGCATCGTTTAACCAGAAACTATTGTCGTCGCCGTAAATACTCCAGCGGCTTAAATAGGCCTCGCGATCAACTTCAGGAAACAATTTGGTTAATTTACCTTTTGCTTCTTTTAGTAAGTTTTTGAAAGTGATTTTTGTATGCTGAATCTCTTTTAAGTCAGCAGGATTATTCACAATCATTGTGATAAACGGGCCGTGTTCTGAGCTCAATACATCATTTAAATCATTCTTGTTAATTCGCATAGGTTATTCCTCCAGTAAGAATATTGATATGAAAGCCTTTTCTATATCTGACTTAAGCATAGCATCTTTCCACAAAAATATCCAGTATAGTTATAGCCTTCATAAGAATAAAATTATTTATAACCCATATGAAAGTCTAACTTACATCTTACTGAAACAACTCAAAATGGGCTTTCAAGTACTTACCAGTCTCACTTTTGGCCGTGTTAGCCACTTCTTGAGGTGTGCCAGCCGCAATAATTTTTCCGCCAAATTGACCACCTTTTGGCCCAAGATCAACAACATAATCTGCATTGGCAATGACATCCAAGTCATGTTCAATAATAATAATCGTCGCCCCTTGATCAATCAACCGATCGAACACATGAATCAACGTTTGAATATCAAGCGGATGTAACCCAACTGACGGTTCATCAAACACAAACAACGTCCCATTTTGTTTACGACCCATTTGTGAAACTAACTTCAACCGCTGGGCTTCACCACCAGACAAAATTGGGGTACTCTCGCCTAATACAAGATATCCCAACCCCATTTCGGATAGTTTTTCCAGAATTGATTTAATGGCTGGTACATCTTCAAAAATTGGTAAGGCATGATCCACATCAAGCGCTAAAATATCTGCAATTGTATAGCCATGCCATTTTACAGCGAGCGTTTCATCATTATATCGTTTACCGTGACAAACAGGACACGTCTCCACCATATCTGGTAAATACTGAATATCCAGCGAAATTGTTCCCGTTCCTTTACAGTTTGGACAAGCACCGGAAGTCACATTGTAAGAAAAATGACTGGCAGTCCACTGTCGCTGTTTCGCTTCATCTGTATTCGCAAACAAAACTCGTAAAGTATCTAGAATTCCAGAATAAGTCGCAACCGTTGATCTGACGTTTTTACCGACCGGCACTGAATCCACCATGACCACGCGATGAATATGCGCACGATCTAACTGACTAATATGGGCGGGCAAAGGTTCCTTTTTGATAGCTGCCTTAATTCCCGGTATTAAACTGTCTAAGATCAACGTTGTCTTTCCGGCACCTGAATATCCGGATACCACACTAAGGCGTCCTTTAGGAAAATGAGCAACCACATTATGCAGATTAAATCGCTCAGAGACCCCGATGGTAAGATCGCCTTTATCAAACAACTTTGCTTTAGGAACCTGTTTTCTGACCAGCAGTTTGGCCGTTCCATTTAAAAATGGTGCAATGAGTGATTGTGGGCTCTTCTTAATAGTTGACACAGTTCCGTGATCAACCACCGTTCCACCATTTTTACCGGCTCCTGGACCAATTTCAATCACGTAGTCGGCTGCGGAAATAATTCGTGTATCATGATCCACAACCACTAACGAATTTCCTTGAGACACCAACTGATGCAAAATTTTAATTAATCCGCTAACGTTAGCCGGATGAAGTCCAACTGAAGGCTCATCAAGGACATAAAGAACTCCCGTTGTCTGGCTCCGCAAAGTGCGACCCAACTGAATACGTTGGAGCTCACCAGTTGATAACGTATCGCCTTCACGGTCCAAGGTTAAATAATCCAAGCCTAGATCTAAAATAGGTTGAACACTATCTTGTAATTCACCAACTAAATTAGTCCCAAGTTCACGCATCGTTTCTGGTAACCACGGTACAATTTTCGGCATAAACTGAGTTAATTCGGTGATGGTCATTTTTGAAACTTCAGAAATATTTTTATCAACTAACTTTGTCTGCAAAAGTTTGGGCGCAAACCTGGTCCCATGACAAGTGGAACAGATATCAAATGAATAAAACCGATTCAAGCGGGTAATTGCCCGTTCATTAGTTGTCGTCGCTAAACTATCTTCAACAGCGGCATAGGCATTTTCAAATTGCGCATTATCCATATGAAAAATTTTGCCCGTTTTAGAAGGAATATTAATCGCATATTTTTTATTTTCACCGTGCCAAACTTGTTGTTGGTCTTTGGCACTCATCTGATTAAAGGGTGTATCAATCGGGATTCCAATTTGTTCGGCCACATAAATCATAAAGTTACGGCCTGGTAATCGCCATGAGGCCACAGCACCTTCGCGGATCGTTTTCGTTTCATCAGGAATTAGCCGACTTTTAACAAGTTGACGGACTTTACCAATCCCATTGCAGGTTGGACAAGCTCCTTCCGAATTAAACGCAAAACTCTCCGCACCAGGCGCCATAAACTTCACCCCACAAGAGGGACAAACGACATAACCCATATTTTCTGCAACTTCTAATGTCGGTGGAACCCGATGCCCATTTGGACATACATGGGAACCTAATCGGGAAAACATTAAGCGCAGAACGTTTAAACTCTCGGTCATGGTTCCCACAGTTGAACGGACGCCAGGTACCGTTGGCCGCTGACGTAATGCTAACGCTGAAGGCAAATACTTCACCTCATCAACATTTGCTTTACCGGCTTGGCTAATTCGGCGCCGCGTGTAGGTCGATAGTGAATTTAAATAACGGCGAGCCCCTTCAGCATAGAGAACACCCATTGCCAGTGAGGACTTTCCTGATCCGGATTTCCCCGTAATCGCCACAAATGCGTTGAGAGGAATTGTCACGTTCAAATTTTTTAAATTATTAACATGCGCCCCAATCACTTCAATGTTATCGGGAATTGTTTCTTTATGTTGAATTGCCATGTAAACCGCCTTACCTTTCTGTTATGCTCCCTTTTCAGTATAACGCGTGTGGATATTTAGCAAAAATAAAAACACGTCCTGAAGTTCAGATTTAACTTCAGAATGTGCCTATCAATCATCTTATTTCAAGCTAAATAAATTACCGCAATTAAGGCCACTACCGCCGCAATAGCAGATGTTCCCGCCAACAATTTATTGGTGTTTCGTTTCTTAAAAGCGTAATGGCCACAAATAACCATAACAATAAATGCAGCAAGTAAAACCCAAAAGCCCATCTAAATTATCCCCCAAGTTAAACTGCAAATAACAAAAATACATTTCCAATTGCCTTTTTAATCTTTATGATAATGATTGATTTTAAGCCAATGTGCTATTTCCTGCATGGTTTTCTCATCATCTGAAGAATTGGTAACTGCTAGAACTAAGGATCCAGAATTATTAATTACACTATCATCCTTAACGACATAGTTATTATCATTTAAAAACCTAAGTGCCGCAAAAAGTGCAGTTCGTTTATTACCATCAACAAAAACATGTTTTTTTGTGATTTTTTGCAAAATAAAAGCCGCTTTGAGCCAAATAGTTGGATAAAGTTCATGTCCAAAAACAATTTGACCAGGTTGGTTAGCTATAACATCTAAAGCCTCATAAGATTGAACTCCAAAATTAGTTCCACCAGTCATTTGGACAGCATATTTATTAATCTCGATTAAATCACTTTTTGACAGATATTTAATTTTTGTCATTATTGTCTATTTATCCTTTAAATATTCTGCAACTGGTTTAAAACGATCCATAAAATCATGAATATCATTTTTTCGATTATCTGAAAGTCCATCTACTCTTTTAAAAATAATATCGCCATGATCATTCATGCTGGGTTCAAAAGTCACATTTTTAGGAATTCTGAAACTGCTAGGGATTGTTAGTACAGTTGCATTAGAAACTTTACGTGATTTGACGGTCATATTTATCCCTCCTTATTTTATTCATTTAATAAGTATACTATATCACATACACTGTACATATGTACAAACAAGTGATTGTTTTTTGTCCCACATCAAAAATCGTTGACATTTTTAACAAATTAAATTAAATATACAAGCGATTAAAACCAATTATCCGCGTCTGCTTTTGAAATCCTACTACGTTTTATTTTTAAGTCTAGGAACCACTATAGTTTATCATTCTGAATTAACTAAAACTCATAAGTACAGTAAAAATTAATGACACAAACAAGATACTAAGAAAAATTGCTCCAGTTGATATCACTATTGTTGCTTATAAAAATATTTTTCAATAGTTATATTTCTTCAAATAAGTTAGTTCTCTACTACGTTAAATAAAGAACAATCGCCAGTGCTAGGATCATCATTACTGTAAGAACAACTGCAAATGTTCGATTCTTATTTCTTTGTTTCGCAGCAAGAATACCACATGCAAGCGCAATAATAAATAAAGCTAAGATTGCCCAGAATCCCATTTTGTTTTCTCCGTTCCGTAAATTCTAAAAATAAATCTTTAAGTTTTCCTAATTCTACAAGCAAACTAGTAATTAAGTCAAAATTAGCGTATGAAAAAAGGATCAGCAAAATCTGATCCTTAGATTTAATTATTTAGCTAACTCATCATGGCCAACTTCAAGATAATGATTCATATCTTCGTCTGGCACCATGCTACCGCCAGTTGCCCAAACAATATGATTAGCATTCTTCAATGGAAAATCAGCTGCTAATTCGCCTAACGATTGATCCATAATTGAGAATCCAGCAGCTGCTGAAGGTTCCAAGCCAATCTTTTCCGTGTCATATAATCGCGCAACATCTTTCATCATATCTTCGTCTTTGAAAGTTGCCGTTCCTAACAACAAAGTCCGCATGTTTTTACCAGCAATTCGTGAAGCACGACCAACTGCTAACCCATCCGCTTTGGTAGTCCCATCAATTCCAATATCATAAACAGAAATTTTATCGTTTAAGCCAGTTACCATTCCCAGCGTCACAGAAGGAATGTGAGTAGGCTCTGCAAAAATTGCATGAACGTGTTTGCCTAAGACCTTCTTCAACCCAAAGGTAACTCCACTTGGACTGCCACCAACTCCAGCTGGTAAGTAAACAAATAAAGGATGATCCTTATCGACTTTGATATCCTGTGACTTCAATTGGGCTTGTAAACGTAAAGCAGCTACTGAATAACCCAAGAATAAATCGTATGAACCTTCATCATCAATAAAGTAAGTCATTGGGTCTTCAGCTGCCATTTTACGAGCTTCTGTAATCGCATGCGTGAAGTTATCATTATACTCCACGACATTTACACCAAAGGCGCGCAATTTGTCTTTCTTCCACTTTGAAGCATCAGCTGACATGTGAACGGAAGTCCGGAAACCTAATTTTTGTGCCACAATTCCGATTGAAAGGCCCAAGTTACCAGTTGAACCAACTGCAATCCCATATTTAGAAAACAAATTATGATACTTCTTGCTGGCTAATACCGCATAGTTATCGGCATAAATTAAACCACCTTCACGAATTGCGATTTTCTCAGCAAACTTCAAAACTTCATAAATGCCACCACGAGATTTGATAGAGCCGGAAATTGGTAAATAGTTATCGGCCTTTAAATATAAACCACCTTCAATTTTATTAGAGAAGGTTTTATTTAAGCGAGCTTTCATATCCGGTAAATCAATCAATGGTGATTCTAAAATTCCCTGGTTTGCCAGAGTCTCTGGAAAAGCGACCTCAAAGTATGGTGCAAAACGGTGAAAACGTGCTTCAGCATCAAAGATATCTTCAATTCCAACTGAGAGCTTAGCATCTTTTCCATAATCTGGATTCCGCCAGAAAAAAGGCCTCAAATCCTGCATTGTTTTTACTTCTGGGTACTTTTTAATCAAAGCATCGACATTCATTTTTAGATCTCCTTTTCGTTTTAACAAGGTTATTTTGCAATTGCAAAATCTTATACTCAATACGGATGCCCATTCTCATGTTCCTTGCTTTTCTCCATTAATCAGTATAACAACAATAGATTAATTTTTTAAGAGGCCTAATGAAATTAATGCCCATTTAAGCGCTCACATGGCCTTCATTGACTTTATAAACAACATCAGCAACATTTTGAATGACAAACCGATCATGACTCGTTCAATTTGTTCTCAAAAATATGTACTGAATTTTTGCCCAAAGTCTATGATATTTAAACCTACAGCCTAAATACTAGTCGTGTAATAACTTGGACCAGCACCAGCAAAACAATTAACTCACTTGATAACCTCATTCTGCTAACAAGCAGACAGCTCAACAAAAAGCTCAGCAAAGTCATCAAGATTCCCCACCAAAAAACATGACCGTAGCACAAAGCATCCCAAACAATCGTGGTTAACGTTATGATTGTCCATCGTTTTGCGCTTTCAATCAAAACTCTGCTATCTTCGACTTTTCTTGATCTAAAATACGCCATATTTTGTATTGCGTTATGTACCTTAACCGGTTGAACAATGACAAACAAGTACAGCCAAATTGATAAACAAAAAAGTGCTAAAGAACTTATCGTAAGGTCATTTACGGAATATTGTAAGCAAAACAATTGCTTACTTGATTGATAATAGCTATCTATTAATTCCAACCACATTAATGTCCCTACGAAGAAAAGAAATAAAGGTTTTAAATACGTGATAAGGTCCCGTGTTCTAATTTTAGACATTCATCAATCTCCATTTTTTCATAAACTTCATGCGAAGCAATTACGATATTGCAACCCTGTTGACGTAACTGATTCATAAGTGTCACAAATTTTTGTAGGCTTTCTTGGTCCAACCCTCTAGATGGTTCATCCAACAAAACAAGATTCTGTTTTTCCATTATGGCTTGAATAATGCCAGCCTTTTGACGCATCCCTACAGAGTAGTCTTTCATTTTGGTATGGGTATGTAAATCTAATGCCAATGTTTGACAAAGCTCTTCAGCATACACTTCGTCCAAATGAGACTTGATACTTGCCAAATAACGAAGATTGTATATCAAACTAAAATTTTCTAAGAATCCAGGATTTTCAATCAAAGCTCCTAAATTAGTTTTAGAACTTAATAAAATTTTGCCACGATCTGGTTTTTCTAGCCCCGCAATTAATTTAAACAGTGTCGATTTTCCTGAACCATTAATTCCTTTCAAGTGAATAATTTGTCCTTTATCGGCTATCTGTAAACTAATGTCTTTTAAGACAGCTGTTTTCTTATAACTTTTAGTGACTTTTTCAACTGTTAATAAATTTGTCATTGTACCATTCCTGCCGCCCTTCCTAAAATGTTCATGACAACCTCGTAATGCACCATAATATTTAAACTCATTGCTAATATCAGACCAAATATTTTATTAATTCTGAATAAAAAAGCATTGATACTTATTTCAAAAAGAATGCCCTGACACCAATTAACTAAAATAAAAATTAAGGTAATCCCACCCAATTGCGCATAAATTGGAATAATTAGTAAGGCAAGAATCGTTTCTATTCCCATATACAGACCAACACGGATAACCGCAGTCATTCCCATAAATTGTTTGTAAAATCTTTTCCCCATTCTAGGAATCAATAGCGGGCTAATGTGATCAAGCTGCCAACTCTGTTTAGCTGCCAAAAGAATATAAATATTATTGAAAATAAGCGCCTGCATATTATTCAATCCTAGACCTGAAAATAAATCCTTACTGTTATAAGCGAAACCTACTGCAATAACTGCCAGACCAATGAGAAAAATCCGTGTGGATAATAAAAAACTGCTATTGATGATTTTCTTCATAGAATTTTCCTCTAATAAATAATATGGTCAATCCTAAAGTGACACTCATGTACATCAGAGCAGTTAGCCCATACTGAATATAGAGCGGTACGCTTGGAATATCACTACCGATAATCTGATTCCCCGGCATAATTAAAATGGGAAGAAAGAACAAATAGCTTACCAGACCGTTTCCTAATAACGCCGGAATTAGGAACAACAGTAATCCGACCATTAAACCTAATCCCCAAAAAATGTATGGGTTTTTAATAAATAGGCTAATTACCAACACTAAACAAACAAATATGGCCCAACCAATTGAAGCCAAAAGGACAAAACAAAATAAATTTACATAACCATTTTGAGAGAAAATATATCCTAGCGAGTTTTTTAGGGATCTACTGGAACGCAGAATTTTAATTGGTGACATCAATAAATTAATTTCGAGTAGTAACAAGCATTGCCAGATGAGAACCGCAACAAAAGTGATCCCAAAAGTTTTAACAAAGAAATTCCGTATATATCGTTGAAGTGAACCTACTCTGGTGATCAAAAACTTATTAAAACCAGTATAACGATTTTGAGAAAGATTATTGGCAAAGAGTAAGGGCAAACAAATCATAGGAAGTAACATCAATAGCACTGATTCATAGGTTCCTTGGATGTTATAAAAGAAACTAATTCCTGCTTCGACACTATTTCTCACTGCACTGGCTGGCGGTTCTCCCATAAAAATAATATATGCCCAGATACCATAGATAAAATAAAAGATACCCAATGCATATAAATTAAATTTAGTTAACTTCATTTTTATCCTTCCTAACAATTTTGTAATGACACTAAAATACATATCCAATTCGTGTATTTAAAATTAATTAGTTGGAAATTTATAGTATTTTTTAAATCCATTTAAAGAAATGGAACGTCATCATGATTAACAGTAATGCGATTTGAAAAATCAGCATAATATTAAAATTTAAAATTAAATACTGCATCATGATAATTGTAACCCCAACGATCATGATGGCATTAAAAAGCGTTGGCCGTTCCGACTTAAATAACCACAATCCAGCCGCAAAAAATACCCAATATAAACCTGCCAACATTGCCATTCGTGCCGGTTCATCATCTAAAGTAGAAACCGCACCGGTGATAAACATATAAAAACCAAGTAGAATAGAAATTATTGAAAAAGCACTTTTAGTTATTCTCATATTTCACCTCAAAAGGACGTAATTTTGTAGATATTTGAAGGTAGTATGAAATCATGGACACGATTTAGTATAATTCCATAATAGGAAGGATTGTGTTTTTATGACCAAGAAAAAGTACTCAGTAGATTTTAGAAAAATGATTGTCAAGCTGTACCAGGATGGCGCCCCGGTAGCTGATCTTACAGACGAATATGGTGTATCAAATGTAACTATTTACAAATGGATTAATCTATATAAAGAAGACAAAGGAAGTGGAATTTCCAAATCAGATGTTTTAGCGTTGCAAAAACGTTTGAAACAGCTAGAAAGTGAGAATGACATCTTAAAAAAAGCCTTAACCATATTCGCCAAAAAGTAAACCCAGATGACTGGCAGACAGCCGTTGATATTAATTTGAAGCACCATAGTATCAAAGAAACCTGTAAAGTACTCTCAGTTCCACGCTCAACTTACTATGAACATCAGCAGAATCATGTATCGCCACAAGCCAAGCGTCGTAAGACACTTAGCCAGTCGATTAAACGCATTTACTTTAATTCTAGACGTATCTACGGGGCACCTAAAATTCTAAAAGCGTTACAAAAAGAAGGTAAGACTGCCAGTATTAAGCTAGTTCAACGATTAATGCGCCAAATGGGGTTAAAATCAATCACGCGCAAGAAGTGGCATTATCAACAAACTAATGATATTGATGCGACTGATTATTCAAATATACTCGCGCAAGATTTTCGTACAACCAGTCCAAATCAAAAGTGGTGTGCAGACATAACTTATATTCACACCAAAGCCAATGGCTGGTGTTATTTATCAAGCATTCAGGATTTATATTCACGTAAAATCATTGCCCATAAAATCAGCCGTCATATGACTGCTGATCTTGTGATCAGCACTTTTCAACAAGCCTTTGAAACTAGAAAGACGACTAATAACTTAATTGTGCATACCGATCTGGGTAGCCAGTACCGCAGTGCTGGCTTTGAACAGATCTTAGCGCAACACCATATTCGCCATTCTTATAGCAAGCGTGGCTGTCCCTATGACAATTCATGTTTGGAATCATTTCACGCCAGTTTGAAAAAAGAAGAGGTTTACCAACACCATTATCAGGATTTTGAAGAAGCAAATGCTGCAATATTCAGCTACATTGAGAGCTTTTATAACAGTGCTCGGATTCACAGTAGCATTGATTATTTAACTCCAAATGAAAAGGAAAAATTAGTCGCTTAAATTATACATAAAATGTGTCCAGATTCTTGACCTAAATCCAAAGGATGTTAAATCAATAAGGTTAAACCCCATTATTAGGCATAATTCTAAAGTTTATGAGTTTTAGAAGGATGTTAAATCAATAAGGTTAAACCCCAAGTTTAACCATGAAAGTATTTCTGATGAGTTTTAGAAGGATGTTAAATGGCCACTAGGGTATACCCTAGTGGCCTTTTTTATTTCTGTGCTATACTAGGCATTAAAAGTGTTCATTAGAACTGTCCAAAAAGAGGGCTGAAAATGGCTAAAATTGGTTATGCGCGTGTGAGTTCCAAGGAGCAACATTTAGATCGACAGTTAGCGGCTTTAAAAGGCGTTGATAAACTATTTTCAGATAAGTTAAGTGGGGCTAACACCAAGCGACCTGAACTGCGAAAAATGCTGGCCTATATCCGTGAAGGCGATATTGTAATGGTCACTGAATTAGATCGCTTAGGCAGAAACNGTAGTAGATTTAAATGATCCTTTAAAATTCTCACCAATAATATAGAACCATAACTTGGTGATTGCATACCCTGTCA
This sequence comes from Pediococcus damnosus, assembly GCF_001437255.1. Taxonomy (GTDB): domain Bacteria; phylum Bacillota; class Bacilli; order Lactobacillales; family Lactobacillaceae; genus Pediococcus; species Pediococcus damnosus. Next base: position 31,832 of record NZ_JQBD01000007.1, read on the forward strand.
TTATATTTATAGTGTATCTCCATATTTACTAAAATAACTAAGCAAAAAATTAACGTATAGTTTTTACAGATTAACGTAAGAATAATTTTCTACAAAGGTCCCCAAATAGACAGAAAATAAATATATGAATAAAGAACTCATCAACCGTCTGATAATCAGATTATCGATGAGTTCATTTTTTGTTAAATATCTTACAAAAAAACCTTAACCCGATCAATTGTATAAGATTCAAAGCTCAAGTTCATACTTAATATAACCATTTTTAGAAGGTACCATAAACAACAAGTATGGCCTCTCACTTCTCAAATTAAATTGTTCATTTGGAATTAGAAATTTTAATAAGACATCATGTGTTTTTGTATTGGTCATTGATTGGTACTTAATCGCCGTTCCATCCAAATTATGTACCTGAGCAACACCCAACATACTGTAAGGAATTACAAGACGCAAGTTTTCCCAAAAATTGTAATTTACGCCACGATCACCATATGATAGCGGATCAACTTGCTTAATAGTAAACCTTGCAGATACTTGATAATTGGCCGATTTTCGTTTTACATGCACTTGATGAAATGAGAAATTCACTGCCGGTTGATGAATTATCTGATCTTGATAAATTTTAACGATTTTGATCGTTTGATGGCTATTTGCATTAACCTGTTGATAGCGATTCACCGTGAACCACAAAACGACTAAACCGACAAGTACACCCATTCCAAACTTAAACCAGTTGGCTTTTTTCATTCAAGTGTCCCTCCGTCATCCGAATCCGCCTAGTCGCAACTTGTTTAATAAAGTCTTGATCATGGGAAGCAATCAAGAAAGTACTCCCAAGATCTCGATAGTTGCGCACAAGTAACACAAGATTCATTTTGCTCTTATCATCAAGAGCGTTAGTTGGCTCATCAAGAACAATTAGTGGGTTATGTCCAAGTAAGGCTTGGGCGATGCCAAGTTTCTCCTTCATCCCGAGGGAAAAGTTCTTGACCAAAGTTCTACTTGTAGGATCAAGGTTAAGGCTGCGTAATACAGTGTGTACCTCATCATCAGTAACTTGCGGTAATAACGTTGCAAGTAATCTGAGATTTCTAATAGCAGTAAATTCATTAATTAAGCTTGGGTTTTCAATAAGAATTCCTGCCTTAATTGGATAGGCATCACCTAACTTGAAACGCCGATCATCCACAATCAGGTCCCCAGAAGACGGTGTCAACCCCAACAATGCTTTCAAGAGAACCGTTTTTCCAGCACCATTTTCACCCTCTACTGCAAGAATTTCTCCTTTTTCAACTGACATATTTATGTCCTGAAGTAACATGGTGCCATTACGTAATTTGCGACTAAGCTGTCGCGCAATAATTAAATCCAAATTCACTCACTCCATTTCTCAATTAAATTCGGAAAACATCCAACATACAAAACGATGACCAATAAAAAGTTTCCATTCATCATCAATATTGAGATGAATTGAACCGATGATTCACGAATCAACATGGTCAAATTCAGAGGATTAAATGGCAAAATTGTGTAGACGGTCAAAACTAACCAAATAATGATAAAAGCAACTCCTACATATTGATTCAACCAGCTGAGCCATGTCTCAATCAGTAACATAAAGATCATAATTGGTAAAAGTATTGCCAAAAACCAAACCTCCCTCGGTAGTTGGACCACTAAAAGTGCACTGCAAACAATTAACCAATAGCTGATTGCGTACGTAACAATGAGAATCACATCAACCAAAGCAAATTGTCGTCGGGTGAAGCCTGTCCCCCATATTTGTACACCTTGCTGTCGCCAAAGCTGAGGGATGGAATCACCAAGTGCCAGAACGGGTAATAATAGTGTGATAAACCAACCAGTTGGAAAAACAGTTTGACCAACCATATCATTACCAACAGTCCCGCCTAACATAACCGTTAAAATCCTTAAATGTGGATTCCCGGCTGTCTGTACTACTACTCCACCTACAAATAAACCAAAGAGAATCATAAAAAAAATAAAACGGTTCCGATTTATATTCAAAAAAAAATAAAGTTGATGGGCTATTAATCGCCACATCTAAAGAACCTCCTTTGTAGTCAGAGCATCCATTCTACTTACACTTAATAAGATTAAACCAATGAGCATAACATCGTTGCCCGCTGATCGTAACGGGGTTTGTGGTACAGAAAAGGCAAAGATTAGTGTCGGAATATGATTGACTGCAATTAAGAATAAACCAGCAAGTATTAGCCAAGTAACTATCAGAGCAGCAATTTTACTTCGTAGATGCACCATCAGGCAGACTACAATAAAGTTAACCAGAAGTTGGCTCACCCAAACAGTCACCATGCTCATCAAGAATAGCAACCAATTCATATGTACTATGGCAGCCGTGATACTCAAATGCACGCAAACCAGTAGCAACCATAGTAAACAAAATTCGGTCTGTATGATCGCTGTTCGCATTAACCTTTGATAGAAAATAATCCGTCGCGTTCCTGTTGCTGCAATATCAACAGAACGTGTTTGCTGGACCAGTAACGTAATGAGGATAGTGAAAGGAAAATAGACTACCAAAAAATGAAATCGATCAAATAATGAGTTCTGCAAAGCAAATGTACCCGTGGTAGCCGATATACCGTGACAAACAAGAACACTGCTACAAAATGCCAGTAGGCCCAGAAAAACTAACCATTGCTTATGCCATTTAAACCACATTCGTTGTTGTTTAATTGCTTGCTTCATAAGCACGAATTCTCCCTCCAATCAACGCAAGTAGGATAATCACTGCTGTCATAACTAGTGTCATAATCAACACAACTTTTCCACTAACATTTGCACTCGCGCTTTCATGCATAAAATCATATGGAATATAACTAATTTGTCTTGGTAATGGAAAGACCATATTCAACAGCATTAATCCCACCTGTAAGATTAATCCAGACGCTACTGCAAAAAAACGATTATTAATAAACCAAGCCATTGACGTCGCAAATGCTGCAAACAGGCCACTCCATACAGTGGCAACTACAATCGAAAACAAGGCATGCAGGAACGGTTGGGTATAATACAGCGAAACCCACATCGTATCCTGTGTAATCACAGCAATATTCAGATTTAAAAATATATCTGGAACTGTATTAGGTAACAAGAGAAAGAATGCTAAAAAGTTAATCAATAAGGTTCCCCCAACCAATATGCTGCCGAGAATAAGGCTAGTTAAAAGATATCCCCAAGCAACTTTCAATCCACCTAGTCGTAAAATCAATTGACGTGTAAAATGTTCTTTCAAATCCTTGGTTATTAACGTTGCTCCGGGAATTGAAGCAAGGAGCGGAACCAACAAGAAAAAAAGGATCGGAATAAAATTGAATTGGTCCATCGAAAGCCAACTCGTGTACGGGGAATCATGAAAAATTCCTTCTCTGGCAGAAATCTGTATAGCTGATTGCAAATACTGCACACCGCTAATAATCATCAATAGTGTGAAACTTGCCAATGTTATTCGATAATCAATTCGCTGAATGAATACTTTATACATTTTGTTCACTTACCTTTCAAAAAAAGTCCAAAAACAGACTGCCCTGTTTTGGACTAATGTACTGTGTATCCTTATCTAACGCTATCTGGACTCCATGCACCTCTTGCATATCCGTTATTCCAACTTTTAGAATTAATACGAACAGAAACACCTTTGCCATGCTTCTCAACCGCATTATTCCATAAATAATTCACATCACCCTTATAGCTTTTATAACTATGTCCGCTTGATGCATCGCGACCGTCATACAACGCGGCCCAAATCGTGTGATAACCGACATTTGTAGCGGTCGTTTTGTTATAATACGCCGTCTTATTTGTTTTTCTCCGTGCGGGGGTATGATCGTTGGGACTCCAAACCCGATATTGGTTACTCCAGTTGGTATCGCCGTGATTGTCGGCATGAGCAATTGCCATACCACCAGAAATAGTGATCATCGATGCAAGTAACACTGTAATAATCTTCTTTTTCATAATTACATCCTCCAAATAAAGTGATTAGTTTCATTCATAATTTCGATAACTACTATGGTATTAATGAATTAATCGGCACCCTTAAGTAACCCAATACACGATCGTGGGAGTTATGACCAGGAATCTCCAACTTAAATCGCACGATAGCGTTAGGATTAAGGCTTCGAATTGCAACGTACTTACCTTTACTATTGACATAACATTGTGAGGCAAAAATGGATTGAAATTTTGTTGTGACTTGATTTAATTTCTGATACTCATCAACCTTTGTTCCACTGGAACCTAACATCAGATCTCCAATTTTTTTCTTATTAACAATGACATCTGCTTCCGATACCCATGCCGCTTTACGAATAAGACTAGCTGTTTTTTTAGTTACTTTTTGCTGATCAAATGATACTGAATAATTGAGGACAAACGAGTGTGGGGTTGTATCAATTTGATCAATCGAACCTTGGCCAACTGTAGAATTACCGACCTTTGCAGTAATTTTATGCACAGTTACAGGAAGCGCCTTGGTTTTGATTGTTGGTAGCGAAACATTTTGTGAAGATCCATTAACATGTCCAATATGAATATCAATACTATCATCCCTAGGTGACGTGTCATCGTTAACATAGAAAGCCACAAATTGACGATAATGACCGAGAGCAACTTGACCATAGTTTTGCTCAAGATCTATAACTGATTGATGTTGATTGAGTGTCACCTGTACATCCTGCCGACGAAGTGCCGCAGGATTTATATGAGCACCCCTATAATCAACGACAAATGCTTTAATGCCCGCGGACATCATTACACCTCTAATTTGAATTTTTAATCCATCTACTTTTACTGTTGATGAACTCACAGACTGGTAAGATGAAACATCTGATAAGTCACCAAATATCTTGTTCATGGTCGGATCATAGTTATGTGTCTTTTGGCTATTTTTATCAAGTAATTGATGAATTGCAGGAACAACGCCTCCAGCTTGAATGGTCAATGGATTAAACAGTGTTATACAGAGGAGCGCCGCAACTGTGATTATCAATCCAAGTCTTCGATGATGACGCTGGTGTTGGGTGGCTTGATCGAGTCCTTGAGTTATCGCCCGCGTCACAGCAGTCTTAGGAACTTCTATCTTGTCTGTTTCTTGACGCCATTTAATATTCACGGATGACATCTCCTTTCTCCCGTAACCATTCACGTCCGCGATTCAGTCTACTTTTAACCGTACCCGTTGGCACTCGCAAAACCTTTGCAATTTCAGATTCCTGTAATTCATTAAAATAAAAAAGAATCAGCACTAGACGATACTTTTCCGGAACCATAGCAAGATCTTGCATCAAATCTTGATGAAGATCCACTTGCCTATGACAATCCGTTGTCAATTCAACCACTTCTGATATAGGTCTATCACGATTATAAAAACGACGCGATACATTAATCAAAATACGTACCAGCCACGTGTCAAAATATTGTGGATGCCGTAGATGTTTAATACTCAAGAATGCCTGTAAGGAAGTCTCTTGCACAATATCCAAAGCATCTTCCTGATTGTGAACATATAATAGCGCAGTTTTGTACATTTTTGATTGCCGATCAATCAATAACGTAGACAACGCTTCTCTATCACCCCGCTTTGCTTGAAGAACTAGTTCTATACCTTTTTTCAATGCGTTTATCCCCCCAACTTTTGCCCCCACACCTATTAGTGGCTAGTCACAGATAAAAGGTTCCAAGAAATTCAATATTTAATAATTTTTTGTTGCCATATTTAATACAGCCTCATTACCATTTTAAAAAAAATCCCGTCAAAAATTCCATCCACAAATCTGCAAATGTAATTTTTGACGGGAATTTTAACAAATAATTTTTGTTTAAATTTTCCTCAATGTCTACGAAAAAATAAGAACCGGTAAAAAACTACCAGCTCTTATTTATATCCCAACCTCGTATATGACCGGTTTTCATTGCCACATATTTCACGTTGAATTTTTATTAACTCCCCCCAGAGCTTGGATACTTATCTCGCGTTGTATAAAATGTAAATCTTGATTTTACTAAATCAACAAAAATAATTATGCCAATAAATAAGTTGATTGCATAGAAACCAGTAGTTTACATCCCAGCAAATATTAGTTTACATGCTCATTATTTATGCATACCGAACTTTAATGAAGTTGAAAATTATTGTTGACCAATTTCTATTTGTTGTTTTAGAAATTTTCTATAGATATATTGTATATTCATATAACCTAACATAGGAAAAGAAAAAATTAACGTGCAATTTTTCACGATTAACGTAAGCATTTCCAAAAGACGAAAGTGTGAAATTGTAAAAATCACTTCAATAATTTATCTTTTTCATTGCTATGCTCGTTCTTACGCCAGTAATACAAGTCTGTAATAATTCCAATGATTTGCAGCAGACTCCAAATAATTCCGCAAATTGTTGCTGTGAGGGCCGCACCGTACGTTTTTCCGCCCACCAAGTAAATCAGATTAAAAATAAGACAGGCTGCAAACAGTCCCCATTCGATAATTCTTAAAGTTTTACTATCTGCTTTCATAATGATCTCCTGTAGTTTTTATTATGTTGACAGCTTCTTTGACCTCATATTTTAAAAAACAATTTGCGTAAAAAAAATCGAAAAATATGTGTAAAACACTGACCGAGTCGATAAGAAGCTAATCATTTTTAATTATTTAACAAGTGAGACTAAGAAACTACTGATTTTTTCAGCCAAAATAAGTAGCGGAATAAGGATTAAAAATCCAACAATTAAAGCTATCCAGCGAGAACCACTAACATATTTAACAAGGTTAAATATATAATCAAGTAAAATTAGTGCTAATCCTTGTGGTAGATATTCAAGAAACCACCTTATCACTTTTTTCATTATGAGAACTCCAAGTATCCATTATTTTTCTTCTTATCGTGCCTATCAAGAAATTTTGCAATTGGGTAACCCGGCGAAGCAACTTCAAAAATCAGGCTGACTGCTCCACCGATAGCTACTCCCGTATATTTTAATCCCCAATGTTTTAACTTTGAAACTAAAACTCTTTTAACAAAATGTTTAGCGGCAGATTTCCCCATCTTTAGTAACGCCTTTCTTATAGCCGAAACGCCAACACCAGTTGCGGCAGACAATGCCAAATTAATTGCATGTCCAGCAAAACTATCACTTATCAAACCATGTTTCCCCTTGGCATGCACATCTTTCGCACTTAAATCAGTCATTAAAGTATTTTCTGACGAACTCGATTTTTCTACAAATTGATCTTGCGCATCTGCAATATTATTATAATTGCTGGACTTGGAATCGAATAAGCTTTTAAGTGCTTCTTTAAAAGCAATCTTGTCTTTTGCATTCGTTAAACCAGACGTAGCAACTTCTTCGTCTAACATAGCATTAAATTTAGCATAATCAGATTTAGAAAGTTTGTTGACATCAAAATCAACGGAATCGGCATTTTCTAATTCTTGAGATTGACTAATATTATCAATGTTTGTATGCGCATTACTTGCGGCGTTAACATTATTATCTAATTTATCTAGTACATTTGTGTTGTTAACTTGTATTATTGCCGGAGTTAAAATATCCAGTATTAAAACGATTAACATTGGAATAACTATAAATTTAAATTTAATCTCGTATAAAATAATCTTTTTCCCCATAAATACTTATTTTTTTCATTACCCTAAAGATTAACCTACTGACAATATAGTAATCACCTCACAAATTTGGTATGTTTATAGTGTATAATCAAATGAAGTGATGTAAACAAACAAAAGATAAACGTATCAATTCTTCTGATTAACGTAAAATGACTCTACAGTATAAGAACTGTAGAGTCATTTTAAGATTCTCTGTCTTTCATTAACTTAGTTAAGTCGCGTGCTTTTCGAAATGATACCTTGCAAACTAGTCCCTGATTAAACTGTAATTGTCTGGCTTGTGCATCGAAACTTGTCACATGGTCTAAATTAACCAAATAACTTTTATCACAGCGAAATAAATTAGTATATTTTTCTTCTAAATTATTGAGATTGCCTGGAAACTCAGCTTGCCGCTTTTTGGCAATCATCGTAACACTTCCTGGTCGTTCCTTAACCGTATATAACATCACCAATTCATTCATTGGGACGGAAAAATAACGCGATCCGATTCGATAGCCAAATAGTTTTTGCTGATGATACAATGCTTCAACGTACTGAGCCCGTGCTAAATTGATATCCTCAATTATTTTACTTTTAATATCTTCAAGCGTTTTATCTTTCAAGATATAATCCAGTGGCGCAATTTTTCGCTCTAACGTTAAAAAGGCCAGTTCATCATGAGTTGTGATAAAGACAATTTGAGCAAAAGGCATCTTTTGTCGAATTTTACTAGCTAGCTTTAATCCGGCATCTGTTTGCGACCCAATTTCCATATCTAAAAAGAACAGTCCTTGCTCTTGATCCAGGATACTGCTTTCTAACTTTTCAACATCATTTGTTGCACAAACCAACTTCATTGCATAATCGTTAATCATGATGGTATTTTTGATAACTTTCGCATAATACGCTTGTTGTTCAACATTATCTTCTAGTAAATAGATTGAAAACACTTATTTCTCCCCCGTAATAATTAAAGTGATCCGCAACTTTTGTTGTATCAACTGTGTGTCCAAATAAAAGTTTGTATTTTGGTTAACCAATTCTTTGACATTTGCCAGACCCAAGCCTCGATTTGATCCTTTTGATGAATAACCGCGCTCAAATATTTTTTGAAGATTAAATGGCAAAGTGACAGAATTTTCCACTGAGATTTCAACTGTATCGTCTGTTTTAATAAGCGCACAGCTAACCTTATGATCTGGCATCTCTTCGGCCTTTTCAATCGCATTATCTAAAAGGACACCCATAATTCTAACAATATCAACAAGTTGTTTTTCGATTAAGAGGTCATCTTGTTCAATTTCCAGATCTAACTCAACTTTTTGCTTGCGTGCTTCAAAGAATTTCTGAATAATTAGTCCACGCAGAGTTTCATTTTTAAGATGATCGAGTTCACTGATGCTAACTTTGCTTAGCGACTCATTTAAATGCTTTTTATTTTTTAATTCGTTTAAATATTCCTGCAATTCAGTTTGATCATCATGTTTTACCAATTCTGTCATTGAAAGCATAATATTTTGATAATCGTGTTTAAACTGGCGTAGCTCGGTATACTGCTGTTCTATGCTGGCTAAATAGTCATGTAACTGCTGATTTCTGATTCCTTCATCTTTAATATTTTGTTGAGCAGCATATGTTTTGATGAAAAACTGCATCTGCCAACTCATCAAAATGATAATCAACATAAAAATAACGATACTAGCGGCCTGGATCGTCGCTGTGATGTCCTGAATATCGCTAATAATCAAAATGGTTTGAATAGAGCCATAAATCATCACTAGCATCCAAAAAATCCGAGTGGATAAGCCTAAATCTTCAATCTGATTCATCGAATGACGCCACCACACGCGATGTCGATAAAACCAAATGAATAAGAGTATGGTAAAAAATAAATCAATTGTTATATCCTGAAATACCAATATCCCGCCGACATGCGAAAGTGCCTTAATGGAATGGAAATGATTTGCCCACATCAAAATTGTCGTACTAATGTATCCGCTAATGGAGATTAAGATTATTTGAATAATGACACTAATTAGCATCATATTCACGTATTTGGGATTGATTTTCAATTTTCTTTGTCTGACAATTTCGATGATGATTGCCCCCAAAACTAGCGGTAAGTGAGCAGTATCTTCCAAAATCATACTTAAAATTGCGCAAAAAATACTGATACCAAAATTTAAAGCGACTACTTTCAACCCAAAATCATGTCTCAGATAAGTATTTGTACTTAAAACAATAAAAATTAGCGCAAAATTCTCAACAAGATATTCACCAATCCCAAATTCTACCATTATCTGTTAGTTTAGATGAATCATAAAATTCATTCATCCTGGCTCCCTTTAAACCAAATCTGCGTCTTGCATCACATTCTTTAGTTTAACTAAATTGTATCAACGACACAATAGAAACAGTGATGTTTTCGATTAACGTGCGATAGTTCGTGATTAACGTCAAATTCGATAATCTTATTTTTTTAATGATTGAGACCTATTTAGAAAATAAGCAACAAAGTGTCCAAGAACAATAATACTCAGTGAATATGGTCTTAGATTATCTGGCGCCAACAAAATAAATGCTAAACAAGCCATTGAAAATATCGTCATCGTGTACCAATATCTTTTTCTAGCTGTCATTGTTTTATCTCTTGATAAACGTATTATGTACAAAATTACCCCAGTTAGATTCAGCCCCCAGCCAATGATATTATCCACAATATTACGTGTATTATAGCTGTCCAACGGATCGGCAGCTATAATTAGAGAACCGGCAAACATCAAAACTGTGATCAACGATTTCGATCGTATAAACTTTTTCATGCTTTCACCTCTACTCCTATTAATTCAGCGCTTGCATTTAAAAAAGCTCCTCTTATGCAAGTAATCTCAAATAGAAACTACTGAGTATTCAGATCTGCGTATCTTGATAATAACTGATAAGTGCGACTATCATTGCTAGTGCTATTAATCCAAAAGAAACCATTCGGAGCAAATCATTGGTCTTCCCAGGATTACCACCGGGAATTGCCATCACAATTAAAGATGCCGTTAACAGGCTTAGCAGTAATGTTCTAAAATTTAAAAGTCTCATATGCATACTTATCATTTCCCTCTTTTGGTTAAATTGAATGATGCTCAACTTTGAATAATTGTTGTTTAACGCTACTTCCGCTTTTTTAATAAGAGACTGCTTAAGTTTATGAACTTAACAACTAGGAATAGCTATTGCAGAAACAATTATGCTATAAATAATTTCCAGAATAATTACTCCCAAAATGGCTAGAATGCCACCTAACGTTCTAAGAAAACTTCCGTGAAATCTTGGTAAAAATTCAAAATAAGTACCAATTAAAAAGAGCCCAACTACCGTCACGCTATTGCCCCATCCTTTCCAAACTACTGTTATCCATGGAGACACGATCAGGCAGACAACTGCAAACCAAAAACTATATTTCATTATTTTTTCTTTGGTCATTCGAATTTTTCTCCTCAATTTTAAAAATTAAAACTATTAGTTGTCATTCTTTAGTCAATTTTAGGAATGACAGATAGCTAAAACGATAAAAGTATAAATAATTTCCAAAAAAGAGACTCCTAATATAGCTAAAATGCCGCCCAATACTCTAAGGAAACTTCCGCGAAATTTCGGTAAAAATTCATAGTAAGTTCCAATTGCAAGAATTCCTGTCGTCATTATTCCAATTCCCCAATTTCCCGCAACTACTGTTATCCATGGAGATACAATCAGACAAACAATCGCAAACCAGAAACCATATTTCATTATTTTTTCTTCAGTCATTAGCTTACTCCCCCTCAAAAGTGAGACAATTTAAAATTTATTTTCGATGCCGCTAATTTCCCATTTTACACCATTTGCGTTTTTCAGAGGATCAATTTAAATACAGTTGAAAAACCGTCCATAATTCAACGTGAATTATGAACGGTAAAAAAATATATCTTCTATTGTTTCTTGCAAATTACCAAAATTATGAATTTTTAAAACGCTCTATTAATTACTTGGCCAAAAGTTTGAAGTAGACAACATGTTAAGTTCACCCCACACCCCTTTAGAATGTGAAAAGTCGTTAATCTCTTGTAATATTTTGGCTTCTTTTTTAGATAGTTTTATTTTATCTACAAATGTATACTCCATTATATTCGTGTATACAGCCCGAACCTCCAATTGTGGTGTTTGTTGTTCTGATTCGACTTTTTTAATCCCTTGATCTAAAACAGAAGTAAATCTGCTTATCTTAATTGAATCATCTCTTGTTTCAAATAAAATACTAAGTTGCTTAAACAACTCAATGATTGTCTGCTTGTTATTGTCGTGTTTTTTCAAATTAGCCACCCCCATAAATAATTAACAAACGAGTTTTATTACATTTAAAAAGTTGAATTCAACTGCTCTTCCCTATCTATCAGTATAGGCACTAAACTTTCACTTAACACATTTTAATATTATCGTTAAAAAATTGGCAATAAACGTTTGCCTGCTATACATTCTTTTCAATTTCATGCAAAAAAGGCGTTTGAAAATCAAAACTGATTTTCAAACGCCTTTTCTTTTATTTTAGTACTTAATACCTTCATCCACATCGTCCAATGGCACAACGACCATGGCATTTTTCCGATAGACATTCACATGATGAATATCATGAGCTTTCAACATTTCAACCGCATTTTCATAATTGTTCATATATGAATTAGCTTCATGGGCATCTGACCCGATCGTATAACGTTTCCCACCAAGCTGCTTATAAATTTCAATTGCATAATCGTACAAACCGATATTATGATATTTATACATGCTAGTTGTATTCAATTCAAAGGCCATATTATAACGGACAGCAAGCTTCAAAATATTAGCTAACAATACACCCGCCGTTGTTTCAAACATCCCTGAAGTTAAATTAAGGTTACGTACACCGTAATCAAAGTGAGCTAAGACATCGGCATCGTGAAAGGCATTGATTCCCTTCCACATTAATCGATAGTACTTATCCGTTACTTCCAATGGATCCATCTGGGAAATCATGTTGTCACTAAAGTCATACTCAGCACTTCGATGGAAACTCAAAAGCTTAATATCAAAGGCATGTTGTTTCAGATAAGCATGAATGTCGGCCTCACGTCCAGCAAAGTAGCCGATTTCCACGCCTTTAAAAATGTGCTTACCGGATTCTTTTTCTAAACGTTTAATTTCACGTGAGTAGGCGTCATAATCAAACAGGTCATCCCCACTTTTATCATCCTTTGCCTTAAAATCTAAATGCTCTGTACTGACAAAGTTTTCACCAGCCAGCTTTAAATATGCAGCCATTTTTTCATCTGAATCAAATGAAAAATCTGTATGTACATGTTGATCATAATAATCCATAGAAAACTCATCTCACTTATCGTTTTTTTTGACTAATTGTTTAAAATATCCATGGTGATATAAATCCTGCTTCAGGTCCGCTAGGGTAAAGCGGTGATAGAATGCTCGATACTGATCATCGGCAAGTGTAAATAAATCAGTTAAGGTTTCCGACATATTATCAGAAATATGATCTGATTGATTGACACCTTCCGATTTTCCCGTAATAAATCGCGCATAACTTAAAGTTGGTGGGATTGTTAAATCGTATAACTCCCCCACGTTAATATCTTTGAGCGCTCTCTTTAGTTGATAACCGCCATTTTTCCCAACTGTTCCCTCAATGTACCCTTTTTTATGGAGGACTGATAAAATATTACGAATGACCACGGCATTGAGATCTAAAGAAGCGGCTAATTCTCGGCTAGCAATCTTACGCGGACTGTTTTCTTCTAAGTAAAATAAACTGTGCACCGCAACTGAAAAATCCAATTTCATTCGATCGGACCTCCTTGTTAATGTTTACACTTACATTTTAACACAAGTTTTCATTTTTCCACGGCAATAACCCCATTGGTAAACCGAAAATTCCTAGGATCATAAAAACGCCAGAAAGACAGACAATGCATGTCTATCTCCGGCGTTTTTTAGATTATTTTTCTGCTTGAATAGCGCGATAAACAGCACCAATAATGCCAGCATCATTCCGTAATTTAGCCGGTTTTACTTCCGCAAACCTTAAATCACGTACATCAGAGTTACGCGATTTCATGTCAGCAATTTTTGCATGCAATCCATCAAGAAACTTAGGATTAGCAGAGATCCCTCCACCAATCAGCACAATTTCTGGATCAATTGCAACCATCAAATTAATGATTCCTTTTGCAAGGGCTGTATAGAAAAAGTCCAGGCTTTCTAACGCTACTTTGTCTTGCTTATCTGCCAAATCGTAAACCACTCTAGCATCCGTCACTTTTGGCTTACCACTGTGCTTGTTGTAGTAATTCAGTAGACCAAATACAGTTGCCCCTGTGAAACTAAGGCTGTTAAGTTGCAGATCCTGATCATCATTCACATCCATGACTGACATCATCCCAAATTCACCGGCCATCCCGTGACCACCACGATAAATCTGATCGTTAATGACCAGGCCACCACCAATGCCAGTTCCGACAACCATGCAATAATAGCTATGAAAACCAACTGCATTACCTTTCCATTGTTCTGCAAAAGCAGCTGCGTTCGCATCATTTTCAACTGTAGTGGTAATATTGGTGCGCTTTTCAATTTCTTGTTTCAAATTAATCCCAAAAAAGTCTTTAATGGCGCCACCGGTTGTCATGAAACCATCTTTTTGGACAATTCCAGGGGCACTTACCCCAATTGCTGTAATGTTTTTTTCTGCTTTAAACTTATCGACAATCGTAGCAATATTTTTGAGAATTTCTTCGCCTTTAATGCTAGTTTTGACGGCATCTTTCTCCAAAATCTTACCTGTTTCATCAACCAAGCCATATTTAATCGTTGTCCCACCAATATCAAGGCCAATATAATATTTCATGTGATTAACTTCCTTCATATTTATGTTATGTATGAAAAAAGGATTGAAATTAAGCCATCCGTTCCAACAAGATGACCGGAATGCTTTATTTCAGATCCTCTTTTTTCTAAACTTTTTGAATATACTGTCTTAATTTATCTGAAATGTGTTTAAAAAGGCACTAGTATTCACGTCGATGTCGATTGTACTATACCAAAAACCGGTAAGTACAAGTCGCACCTTTCTCCGCCTAGCTACGATAACCAAACGATTCCTAACCCGAATCATTCGGTTATCTAGGCTACTGCTCAAAAGCTATTTGCCTTTTGAAACACGCTACTTTAGGCCCTCACCATTGCTGGCAATCACCTTTTTATACCAATCAAATGAGTCTTTCTTTGAACGATTCAACGTGCCTTTTCCGTCATCATCTTTATCGACATAGATAAAGCCATAACGTTTGGACATCTGACCCGTTCCAGCAGAAACAAGATCAATGCAGCCCCATGGTGTGTAACCCATCAGGTCAACGCCATCAAGTGCAACTGCTTTTTCCATTTCAGCAATATGAGCTCGCAAGTAATCTACTCGGTAAGGATCATGGATACTACCATCGGCCTCAACCTTGTCACGGGCACCTAAACCATTTTCAACAATGAACAATGGTAAATGATAGCGATCAGTTAACCAGTTTAGAGAATAACGCAATCCAACTGGATCAATTGGCCAATCCCATTCACTCGTTTGCAAAGTCGTATTCTTGGTCACTGGCTCTTCCGGATTAATATCGCCATCCAAATCAATGCCGTCAGCCTTAACGGTCATAGAGTTATAGTAGCTCAAACCAATGTAATCAACGGTTCCTTGTTTCAAGATTTCGCGATCTTCATCGGTAATATCTTTACGATAGCCTTTGCGTTTCAAATAAGTTTCAATATTATTTGGATAAACGCCATTAGCATGCACATCAGAGAACCAATAACGGCGTTGCATCATGCGCTCTGCCAACATAATATTTTTCGGATCCGCATTTAATGGATAAATTGGCGTCATGTTGATCATGCAACCAATTTGGAAATCAGGATTAATTTTGTGACCCACTTTAACAGCTTTAGCACTTGCCACTAGTTCATAATGAGCGGCCTGATACATAGCAGCTTCGCGATCTTCTTTTTTCACACTGCTAAACAAAATTCCCGAGTTGGTTGCAAGTGAAAATTCACTATTAAAATCACTCTGGTTATCAATTTCATTAAATGTCATCCAGTATTTAACTTTGTCCTTATACCGTTTAAAACATGTTTCAGCAAAGTTCATGTAAAAGTCGATCACCTTCCGATTTGCGAAACCGCCGTACTCTTTAACAAGATGGTAAGGCATCTCAAAATGTGCCAATGTAATGACTGGTTCAATACCGTATTTGTGGCATTCATCAAATAAGTCATCGTAAAAACGCAATCCAGCTTCGTTTGGTCTGTCTTCGTCGCCGTTTGGAAAAATCCGTGTCCAAGCAATGGATGTTCGGAAACACTTGAAGCCCATTTCAGCAAAAAGCTTTACATCTTCCTTATAGCGATGATAAAAATCAATCCCATCATGATTAGGATAGTTCTTTCCAGGTAGTACACCATCTGTAATCTCACGTGGAACACCATTAGCTCCCGCCGTCATTACATCTGCGACGCTGACACCTTTGCCGCCTTCTTGCCAGCCACCTTCAAGTTGGTGAGCAGCAACAGCGCCACCCCATAGAAAACCATCCTTTAATTTACTCATATTCAATAAACTCCTCTCATTTTTATAATTCTTTATATTTTTAGCATAAGATTTTTTGCAAGCGTTTTACATTAAAATGCTTATTTTTTCCAAAAGTTTCATAGCGCTTACAATTACTCTGATAAAAAAATCTATTCACTTTGATTTTCATCGCCATAAATAGACTTTTTAGTTAAATTAATCAGTTGCATGTTCTGTTGTTGCAGCGGCATTTGCTTCTTTAGTATGTGCCTCTGAATCTTCGGCAGCATTTTCCTGTGCTAATAACATTTGATCTTGTTTGCGTGCAAAAGGCAAGTAAACAAAGAACGAAAGTACTAGTACAAATGCCTGCCAAATCATCATTTTCCAACCACCGACTAATAATCCAGAAATAATTGGTGGTGTAGTCCATGGAATATAGACACCATTCAAATATGGTAGAAAACCAACTTTAATTAATAAATAAGTTGATCCCATTGAAATAAGCGGCATCGCCATAAATGGAACAATCAACAACGGATTCATAACGACCGGAACACCGAAAAGAACAGGTTCATTAATATTAAACAATCCTGGAACAAAAGATAATCTTCCGATACTCTTCATCTGCGCCGATTTTGCGAAGAACGCCATAAATACAACTAATCCAATTGTCATACCAGATCCAGTAACAGTACCAAACTGATCCAATAGTGATTGAATAAAGATATGGCCACCGTTTGCAGCAGTAACAACACCATGTGCCTTGAAGATTGCAGCGTTTTGTAGAGCATTGGCCTGCAAAATGGGACCCATAATTCCACCAACAATAACTGCACCATGAACACCGAAAAACCAGAAAAAGGGAATCAGTAATGCAATAACTACGACACCACCAAATGAATCAGTCATACCTTGTAATGGTGTTTGTACTACTTGATAAATCCACTGTGTCATTGTTGTGTGAGCAGTAACATCAAACAAAATGTACACTAACAACCAGCCTGTCACAATTACAAAAGCTGGAATCAGAGCTACAAATGAATCAGATACTGCAGGTGGTACTTGCTCAGGCAACTTAATCGTAATATGATGCTTGAGGAACCATGAATAAGCCCAGCCTGTTAACAATCCAATAATGATTGCGGCAATCATACCTTGGCCACCAAGCCAAGTTCGATCAATAAATCCGCCTAACATTGTAGGAGCTTGTGTTGCTGAAATAACTGTTTTACCAGCTGCATTCAGTACTGGTGTTGATGGACGCATAACAAGAAAGAAACTAACTAATGCTGTCATTCCGGCAGGTAATGGTTCAAACCCATCATCTTTTACCCAGTTGTATGCAATACCAACAACCGCAAAAATAGCTAAAACACCAAATGAAGCATTATATGCTTGTGTCCAATATGGAGTCAGCCCTGTCGCATTCATCCAATTAGCAACAGCTGGCAGTGGAAATGAACTCAACAGTAAAAATACAGATCCAACCATAATGAATGGTAAACTGACTAACATACCATTCTTTAAGGCTGTGATCGCTTTGGTATTAACAAACTTCATAATTGGTGGTAGAAGTTTGTTGTTAATCCAATCGTTCATTAATATCACCTCAAATAATAATTGCTTATATATGTTCTAAGAAAATAATTGAAAAACCTTTGGCCAATGGTTACAAAGCATGAAGCGCTTTCAACAGGTACATTATAACCTCAATATTTGGCCGTTGTACAGGCGTTTCCAAAATAAAAAACATGTTCCATTTAAGGTTCAAGTACCTTATTTGGAACATGTTTCATGAAAACGATTTAACTACTTTCATACGAGGGCTTACAGCTGGCTCACTGCTTCATTAATTGGCGTTTCTCCCGTACTAACTGCGAATTCTTTTTTGATTGTATTAGGATTATGCAATACTGATATAAGTACTTCTGCCACATCTTCCCGCGCAATTTTACCAGTTTGTTGATCAATAACAACACCACCTTTGCCAGCATCATTAGTCAATGCACCAGGTTTTACAATGGTATAGTCTAAACTTGTTTCGTCCTTAAGATAGAGATCTGCATAATGTTTCGCAACATAATATGGTTTAATCGCTGTCCAACGGGTTCGGTCTTCAGCATTCATCGCACTTACTAAAACAAATCGCTTAATGCCTGCCTTTTCGGTAGCTTCCATACTTTTAACAGCACCATCCAAATCAATCAAAAGTGTTTGATCATCACCTGTTTTACCACCAGATCCGGCACTGAACACAACTGCATCAACATTCGTTAGGGATTTAGCCAATTCTTCAGGCTGTTCGTTTAAATCATACAGCTGAGTTTCGGCCCCCTGATCTTCAAAAAAGGCACTTTGTTTACTATCTCGAATTCCAGCGACAACTTCATCGCCACGTGCCAATAATTGTGCCACTAAGAGTTTGCCAATCTGGCCATGAGCTCCAATTACAAATACTTTCATGTAAAAACCTCCTATTATAGATAAGTTTGAGTAATTATTTATGTTCTTAAATTTACACTATCATTTCCCCATCCAATGTGAAAACAAAAATGCTTGAAAGACTCTAATAAATTTCCATCGCCACAATTTCCGGAATGGCTTCCAGAATCTCCGTTAATTTTTCTTTACTAAATGTTTCTGGGTATTGAACCGTCATTCGCACATTATCTAGTGCTTCTGCCTTTCTGACTCGAATACTAGCAATGGTAATATCATTTTTTTGAAGTGCTTTTTGAATCACCGAAATGTTGTGATGTCCATGTTTAACCTTCAACCTGATTTCACTATAGTGGGGTAATCGTAACCAGGCCAAGTCACGGTGTAACATAATCTGAGTCCCCAGAACTAACAAGGCCGAAAAGATTCCAACAACGTACATTCGCGCCCCAATAGCCATCCCGACGCCAGCCGTTGTCCACAAGCCAGTCGCGGTTGTTAACCCGTTGACATCTTCATGTTTGACAATGATTGTTCCAGCACCAATGAACCCAATGCCACTGACGATTTGAGCCGCAATCCGGGAAGGATCCAACTCGATCCCTTTATTGCCCAACAAATCCATAAATCCGTATTTAGATACAATCATCATTAACGCCGAACCAACCGCAATAATAATATGCGTTCGCAATCCAGCTGTTTTAGCGCGGGCGTCTCGTTCATATCCGATCGCAAATCCGCAAGCGCCCGCGATTAACACACGTAAAATCAAGTCAAATTGTGTAGCAATTGACATGTTACTTCTAACCTCCTTGAAATTTATTTTTTGATACAAAAAAGCAGGATCATCTGTATTCAAGTATACAGTCAATCCTGCTTATCTTTTAATGGGTCTACACTTTCTGGTATTGGTGAA
>NZ_JQBD01000070.1 GCF_001437255.1 Pediococcus damnosus
TTACATACTTGACTTATCACCACAAGGCTTAGAAATTTACAATCAAATTTCTAAGGGGGTTTTCAGTTCTCGTAAAATATTCTATTCTTCTTTTTCTTTGCCAATTGTTGCATCAATTCCCTTTACAACGGCAGTCATAAATCCGGCCTCCTCCATCGCCAAAAAGCCTGCCACTGTGATACCACCAGGTGAAGACACTTTATCAATCAAGGCTGCCGGGTTTTCGTCAGATTCAAGAACCATCTTGGCACTACCGTTAACCACTTGGGCAGCAATTTCAGTAGCAGCCTGCTTATTCAACCCATATTTAACGCCTGCTCGTGATAACGCATCAATGAAAAAATAGGCATATGCGGGCGCACTACCAGCGATGGCACCAAATGTACTGAAATCATCCTCAGAAATTTCCATTACTTTACCGACCAGTTCAAAAACTTTTTTACCATTTTTAAATGGTGCTAAATTCAGATTAAGCTGTCCACTAGCTGCAAGACCAGTCATCCCTTCACCAATTTCAACGTTTACATTAGGCATCACGCGTAAAACCGGTCGTTCACCAATAATCGTCTGTATGTGGGCAATGTCTAATCTGGAAACTACTGAAGCCAATAGTTTTCCGTCACTTTGCAAGGCATCTTTGATTTCACCTAGCACTTTTTCTGCAATCATTGGTTGAACTGCTAGCACCACAACGTCAGCCTTTTGAGCAACCATTGCATTACTAGTTTCAATTACTAACTGGTTCTGTTTTGCAAAACCCTCGTAGTGCTCCAGATGACCACTATGTACCAAGATATCTTCGCCAGAGAATCCTGCCCTAACCATTCCTGTAATAATCGCCTTTGCCATGTTTCCAACCCCAATAAATCCAACTTTCATATTTAAACCCTCTCGCTTTCGTATTAAATATCTTTATTTTATCATGCTTGCGGGTAATAACGTTCTTTGTAAGCGTCTATCTTTAGTTTGCTGCTAGGCTAGCTTAAAATTAAATCTACTTTCACTTGTAAAAATTGCGGTGCCTACAACCCTTTTTAAAGTTGATTTAATCTGATCCCCTTATAGTTCTGAGTATGCACCATATAGTAACTTCGTTTGTGATTCGTCAAATATCTATTTTTGATGATCCGTAATCCAAACGAAAGATCAAGGAAAATAAGGAGGTCATTTTTCATGTGTGGATTTGCTGGCTGTTTAACCAATCATTCTCTAACTGAAAAAGCTTCAGATAACCAAACCGTGCATACCATGACGAAAATGTTGGTTCATCGTGGCCCTGATGACAGTGGGTACTTTTCAGATGATCACATTACTATGGGTTTTCGCCGGCTAAGCATTATTGATTTAGACGGTGGCCACCAGCCGCTTTCTTACGATGACGAACGTTATTGGCTAACTTTTAATGGCGAAATTTATAATTTTATTGAATTACGTGAAAACCTCATTAAAGATGGCTACACGTTTAAAACTAAATCCGATTCTGAAGTTATCTTGGCTCTATACGCAAAATATCAGGCAGCTGCTACCAAATATTTACGTGGTATGTTTGCTTTCGTAATTTGGGATAAAAAGACTAAAACCCTTTTTGCAGCGCGCGATCAATTTGGAATCAAACCTTTCTACTACGCTATTCAAGGCGATAATTTCTATTATGCATCCGAAAGTAAGGCCATTTATAAAATCTTGAAAGAAAAGACTTTTAATGAGGATGCTCTGCAAGATTACATGACCTTTCAATTTGTGCCTGAACCAGAAACGCTCACAAACGAAATCCAAATGTTGGCTCCTGGTTGCACATTGACTAAAGAATTGAAAAAAGCGCCTGTCATCAATCGCTATTTTTATCGTGAATTTCATCCCGTTATCAAACCTGAAGCGGATTATATCAAGAGTGTCCGTGATAGCCTCATTGACTCGGTCAAAATGCATATGCGTTCTGATGTCCCGGTCGGTTCTTTCTTATCTGGTGGCATTGATTCCTCAATTATTGTCGCTATCGCCAGAAATTTCAATCCTCACTTGGAAACAATTTCAGTCGGATTTGAACGTGCTGGCTACAGTGAGCTAGATGTTGCCAAAGAAACGGCCGAAAAGTTAAACGTCAAAAATTACAGCATGATCATCACTCCAGAAGAGTTTATGAAAGCTTTCCCTAATTTTGTCTTTAGTATGGATGATCCCTTAGCCGATCCGGCGGCAGTTCCTCAATATTTTTTAGCAAAGGAAGCTGTTAGACACGTTAAAGTTGCTTTAACAGGAGAAGGCGCTGACGAATTGTTCGGTGGCTATACCATCTATCACGAACCGGAGTCGTTGAAAATGTTTAGTTATACCCAACCGCTGAACCGGGCGCTGAACCACCTTGCGACGTTGATACCTGAGGGCGTTAAAGGTCGCTCATTTCTACTGCGTGGCACAACCCCTCTTCAGGACCGTTACGTTGGCAATGCCTTTATCTTCAATGAACATGAAAAACAAAGTTTCTTTAAAAACTATGATTATGATCATCCATTTCAAAAAATTACCAAGCCTTTTTATGACGAATCTAAATCATATGATCCGATTACGCAAATGCAATTTATCGATATGCACACTTGGTTAAACGGCGATTTATTGCACAATGCTGATCGCACCACCATGGCCCATAGCTTAGAGTTGCGCACCCCTTTTGTTGATCGGGAAGTTTATAAAGTGGCATCAACCATCCCCGCCAATTTGCGAATTACGCATGACACCACAAAGTATATTTTACGAAAGGCTGCTGAAGGAATCGTTCCTGACCATGTTTTAAATCGAAAAAAACTCGGTTTTCCAGTTCCGATTCGGTTTTGGTTAAAAGACGAAATGTACGACTGGGCTCGTTCAATCATTAATGAATCGCAAACTGGTCAATACCTAAATAAAGATTATTTTTTAAAATTATTAGAAGATCATCGTCATAATGTTCGTGATAATTCCCGAAAGTTATGGACGGTCTTAACATTCATGACCTGGCACAAACTTTATGTAGAAGCACCGATACTCGAGCAGCCGAAGGAGTTGATAAAGTGAAAACGAACATCATCGTCCAAAAATTTGGTGGGTCTTCTGTTAAAGATGGACCAACCCGGCTTAAAGCCTTGCAGCACGTGAAATTAGCAGTAAGCCAAGGTAATAAAGTTATCGTTGTCGTATCAGCCTTTAGAAGCCGGCAAACTCCTTATGCAACCGATGCACTTTTAAACCTCGTTCATGGTGACCAAAATAAGCTTTCCAATCGTGAACGTGACATGTTGATGTCAGTTGGTGAAACCATTTCTGCCACCGTATTTACCGAATTGGCTCGTGAGCAAGGATTAACTGCCATGGCGCTAACTGGTCACGACGCCGGCATTATCACAAGCAACGAATTTCAAAACGCTAAAATTTTAAAAGTCGATCCACAACCAATTCAAAACGCCTTTAAAAAAGTTGACGTTGTGGTTGTGACCGGTTTTCAAGGTGCCACCAAAAACGGTCAAATTACCACGCTTGGCCGTGGCGGTTCCGATGTCTCTGCTGTTGCCTTAGGAGCAGCGCTAAAGACTAAGCGCGTAGACATCTTCACAGATGTTGAAGGCATTATGACAGCCGATCCCCGTCTGGTCACTCACGCTCGCTGTCTCAAAATTATTGGTTATAACGAATTGGCTAATTTGGCCATCAACGGTGCTCGCGTGATTCATCCCCAAGCAGTTGAAATTGCTAAGCAAGCCAACCTTCCGATGCACATTCGAGCAACTTATCAATCACCAACTGAATTAGGAACATTGGTGACCAATCAATTGGCACCTATTAAACGTTACCGTTCCGTAACTGGGATTGCGCATCAGACAGGCCTTACTCAGTTTTCAGTTTCAACAAATGAAGATACTTCTGCAGAGATATTTCAATTACTGGCAACCCATAAATTAAGCATTGATTTCATTAGTATCACCCGTCACCGAGTTGTATTTAATTTAGTTAACGGTGCTGCCAGCAATGCCAAAAAACTTTTATCACGAGAGAATATTGCTTATCAAACTATTACGGACTGCGCCAAGGTATCAATTGTTGGTGCAGGCATGTCCGGCACACCCGGCATCACTGCCCGAATCGTGACCACCTTGTTAGCTAATCACATCGACATTTTGCAATCGGCGGATAGCTACACAACCATCTGGATCCTTATCAAACAATCTGATTTAAAAACCGCTTTAAATGTTTTACATGATGAATTTTTAAACGTGTATCAACACATAAAAGTTCAAGAACAATAAATCTAAGGAGGAACCCTCAATGAAAGTTACCCAATTAATTGACAGTCTCAAATTCAAACAAATTTATCCAGCAATTACCACGGATTTTGATGTGACCATGCTGACCCAAGATACCCGTGAAGTGCAACCTGGTGCCATGTTTATTGCCGTAAATGGGTATCACATTGATGGCCACAAATTAGCCGCTCAGGCCGTTGAAAAAGGAGCCATAATCGTTGTTGCTCAAGAACGGATTAATGTTTCCGTTCCCGTTGTCTATGTTCAAAATACTGAACGCGCCATGGCCATTTTAGCTGACGTTTTTTATCAAGCACCAAGTCAGTCAATGCGTATGATTGGGGTAACGGGTACTAACGGTAAAACAACGGTAACCCACCTAATTGAACAGATTTATCGTGATCAAAATCAGGCTACTGGTTTAATGGGTACCATGTATCGCAAAATTAAGGATGAAACTCTGCCAACGAATAATACGACTTCGGACGCCATTACGACCCAACGGACTCTGGCAAAGATGCATCAAGAAAACGTTGAAACAGTTGCCATGGAAGTTTCTTCGATTGCTTTGGATCTTGGCCGCGTTTGGGGCATTGATTTTGATATAGCTGTTTTCACAAATCTTACCCGTGATCATCTTGACTTTCACAAAACAATGGCAAATTATATTCACGCCAAAAGTCTCTTGTTTGCCCAGTTAGGAAATAAATATACCGCAAGCGGAACAACCAAAGTAGCTGTTTTGAATACGGATGATCCGGTTGGTCGTGAATTTGAACAATACACGGCCGCACACGTGTTAACGTATGGGCTAAACCCTGATGCCATGATTAGAGCCCAAAATATTCAAATTTGTAGTTACGGCACTGAATTTGATCTAGCCGTTTTTGGTGAGGTTACTCATGTCACGATGAAATTGATTGGGAAATTTAATGTGTACAATATGTTAGCGGCGTTTGCGGCCGCTTATGCCAGCGGTTTACCTTCTAATCAGATCATTAAGTCGTTAGAAAAGGTCACCGGAGTTAAGGGTCGGTTTCAATCCATCCCCTCTCATACTGGCGTTCGTGTGATTGTGGATTACTCACACACACCTGACAGCCTTTTAAACGCCTTAAAGACCATTCATTCCTTTGCAAAACAAGACGTCTATTGTGTTATTGGTTGCGGTGGCGATCGTGATCATGGAAAGCGTGCGCAGATGGCAAAAATTGCCGTTGAAAACAGTACAAAGCCCATTTTCACGTCAGACAACCCTCGCACCGAAGACCCAGAAAATATTCTTTGTGACATGATTGCTGGTGTCCCAGAGACAAAAGTTCCGGTATATATTGACCGTCATGAAGCCATTCAACAGGCCATTCAGGATGCTAAACCAGGTGATGTCGTTTTAATTGCAGGAAAGGGACATGAAGATTACCAGCTCATCGGTTGTACCAAGCATCACTTTGATGACAGTGAGGAAGCTGCTAAAGATCTTGCCTTGAGACCCGTTATTGATCAAAAATTAGCTTAGAAAAAAGAAGTTCTAGATAACAACTAGTGTGTGCTAAACACACCAACTGTAATCTAAAACCTCTTTTTTATTATGAATCAAACAAGGCTAATTTATTATGAAACTATCTAGCAAAATGCCCAATTAAGATCCAACTAATTAGTAAAATCAAAAGAATACAAAAAACAATATTGCGAGTATTCTTGGCCCTCAAAGATAAGAAAAAATAAAAGAAGACGACGATATACCAACATATCAAGATGGGATAATATGTAATTGGGAAAATCAGTGTCACTACGATTGACGCAAGAACAATCATCATTCCCCATTTATTGACCCATTTGTTAAAATTTTCCAATTTATCCATCCTTACTTATAAATTATTGTTACTGGCTCATCCAGCTATTTATTATTGTACAACATTTCATTTTATTTATTTTAATGACATATTGTGTCATCTGCCTATTGTACACTGTCCATGGTTATTTTAAATAACTAAACGGAAAAACAGGAGGAGTTTTACAATGAACAAAAAGTTAAGAATCAAGAAATCTATACTTGCTTTACTGGCAGGCGTTTCAATGCTGGGGATCGGTGTGGGCGCAAGCTCTATATTAAATGATTCAGTGAGTGTACATGCAGAAACCATTGCTGGAAATTCTCAATATTCACCTACGATCCATATTAAAGTAATGGTTGGCAATAAGATGCGTGATCTAATTCCCTCCTATGCAGGTAACGGTGTTGGAAAAAAGAATATGAAAGGAATATTATGGGCACCAAATATCTCAGGTTATACTCCTAATATCAAAGGTTCAATAAATTTCACGTATAACGGAACTACTAAGTTAACCAAACTATCCAAAAAGTTATATTACACAAAAACAGCAACTCCAGTAACTTATAAAAACCAAAAATTATCAAAACAAGTTAAATTAGCACCCGGCCATGACTTTTATAACCATGTTCCTGGCAGCAAATACACTGCCAAACGCACTCATTACGGTAAAACCTACAAAGGCAAGACAATCACCATCAATATGAGTGGCGTTAAGAAAGGTACCAAAACACCTTACTATCGTTGCTCTTACAAAGGCAAAAATATTGGTTGGATTTACGGTGGTGCCCTCGCAAACGTGACAAGTTATAAAACAGTAAAGAAGACTGCTACTGTGATTGCAAAACCAACAAACAATTTTTACAACCACGTAACTTTAAGTACCTACGCGACCAAATTAACGCATTTTGGTAAAACTTACAAAAACAAGAAAGTAACCATCAACATGCAAGCTACCCGCCAAGGAACCAAGACCCCTTATTATCGTTGTTCAGTAAGTGGTAAAAATATCGGTTGGATTTACGGCGGCGCATTATCTAACTTCCGTTAAAACTAATAAATAATTACCATGGATACACAAAAATGACTGCCGACTAAGGTAGCCATTTTTTATTTTCAATTTCTATTATGATCATAATAGAAATTGAAAGAACAAGCTTTCAACAATATTGATTCTCATTCAAAGTTAAGGGATAATTTTAAAAAAGAGCTGTTATATCAACCTTTACGATTGAATAACAGCTCTTAACATATATATTGGGCTAGATGGGATCGAACCATCGCATCTCGGGATCAAAACCCGATGCCTTACCGCTTGGCTATAGCCCATTCATAAAATGGAAGGGAGTGGATTCGAACCACCGAACCCGAAGGAGCGGATTTACAGTCCGCCGCGTTTAGCCAGACTTCGCTACCCTTCCCTATGAATTGCTTCAACGTTTGAAACGCATCCGACTAAAATATGATACCGAAAATCCAGACAAATATCAAGTACTTTCAGCAAATTTGTTAAAATAATTTGTAAAATTATAATTCAAAACAAGCTAATCGCGCTTGCCATTCTTCTAAAAACGTTTCATGTTGCCATTCATTAATCCTCTTATTATGATACCCCACTGCTTGATTATAGTACACCGTTTTTGCGAATTTTTTCGGTTTAGGATGAATATGCATATGTCCAAACACCACTATTTCTGTTCCAAACTGCTCCAACAATTTTCCCAGGCGTTCGCTACCCATATAGGCATTAGCCATATTCCACAAGTTGCCTTCTGGTGCATATCGAATATAATCCCGTCTTGGTACAAAATGCGTATAGTATAAAACGCGTTTTTGAGCCTTCTCAGCCATTTTCAGCTGTTTCGTACTCTCATCCAAAACTAAGTCCATTCGTTCAGTATCAGTCATTGGTTGCTGAATAGAGCTATCTATCCAGTAGGCACGTTTCCAAGTTTCAAAATCAGCAACTGTTTTGCCAGAAACATTATCGGCAAAGCTATAATCATACCAGCCATTATTGCCAATCACACGCCAATTTGTTCCAGGGACATCTAAAAATTGATTGTGCATGTAACTATCATCCAATGCACTTTCAAGCTCACTGAAAGTAACTCCTTTAACCATGTCGTGATTACCGGCAATAAATTTAACAACTGTCTGTGATCTCAACTCTGTTTGCAAACGATGCACGTAATTTAAACTTTTTTCAAAGTCATTAAATAAGTCTCCAGCAATCAAGTAAATACCAACCTCTTTACTTGCCAAATACTCAGCTTGTCTTTTTATCATCTCGTCAACATCCAGGCGATTAACATCGAAATGATTATCACTAGTAACTGCAATTTTCATAATCTCACCCCTAACAATCTGAATCTATTTAAAGCTAATTTTACACTAACCATTAGTCGACATCTCACGAAAGACTCAATGTAAATAAAAAGACCAGTTCTGAGAGCAGAAACTGATCTAATCTTTTTAGTTTTAATTGATACCAACCATTTTTGAAGAAATCCACCGCGATATAAGTAACAGCAGGAAGCCAAAAACAATACTGACAGAGCCAACAATTAAGAAGTAAGGAACTTCTGTAGCAGTACTATAAAAGCGCACAATCTGCGAGTTAATAGCTTGCCCAGCTGCATCAGCCAAGAACCACATACTCATCATCTGGGATCCAAAAGCCTTTGGCGCTAGTTTTGTCGTAACCGACAATCCAATTGGTGAGATAAGCATTTCGCCAATTTCTACAATTGCCCAACTGCCAACTAACCAAAGTGGACTAACTTTCCCGGATGTTCCAAAAAGGATTCCAGGAAGGGCAATGAACAGATACGAAAGTCCAGCAAACCCTAATCCATAAGAAAACTTATGTGGTGATGATGGCTGGCGGTTTCCTAATTTAATCCACATCCATGCAAAGAATGGTGTATAAAGCATAATAAACAATGGATTTAAGGATTGAAACTGCGATGCCGACAACGTTATAGCGCCTAAATGTAATTGAGTTCTTTGTGCGGCAAATAAAGCAAGAACGGTTGAACCTTGTTCTTCAATAGCCCAAAAGATAACAGCTGCAATAAACAAAGGCACATAAGCTAATAATCGTGAACGTTCAATTTTAGTAACTTTACTACTTGAAAACATGAGGACAAAGTATACGATTGGCGTCGTTACAGCAATCACACTTAATAACAAGATAACATTTTCAATGTTCATAATATTTGCAAGTTTCATCGCAAGTAAAATCAACGCAAAAACGACTATTCCAAGGGTAACCGACCATTCAATTTTACGGGCATTTTTAGGATCAATAGGATCTGAAGGATACAGACTATCTTTGTTAAGATACTTCTTACCACCAAAATAATACTGTACTAATCCAAAGAACATACCAATCGCTGCAAGAGAGAATCCAGCATGAAAACTAACGTGCCCGCCGACCCAGCCAACTAACTGAGGCGCAACTAACGACCCTAAATTAATACCAAAAACGAAGATACTGAATCCAGAGTCACGACGAATATCATCTTCTGTATATAATCCACCGACCATTTCCGAAACGTTAGGCTTCAATAAACCAGTACCTATTACGATCAAAGCAATTGATATAAATAAGCCCGGAGCACCCAAGGGTAAGGATAAGGCAATATGACCAAACATAATGAAGATCCCGCCTAAAAAGACGGTCCTTCTTGGTCCCAAAATTCGGTCACTAACAAATCCACCGATAACACTTGTAAGATATACTAGTGATCCATAAATGGACATAATTGAAGCGGCGGTTGTTTGGCTAAAACCAAGTCCGCCTTTTGATACTGCGTAGTACATATAGAAGAGTAAAATGGCTCGCATTCCATAGTAACTGAAACGCTCCCACATCTCCGTGTAGAACAACGTTGATAATCCCCTTGGCTGTCCAAAGAAGGACTTATCATCGCTCACGTCGTTTTTGTTATTCAATTTCTTTCTTCCTCCAAACATCTCTCCGAAATTATGTGACATCATTTTTAGGATTCTACAATATCTGTTGTTGGTAATAGAT
>NZ_JQBD01000071.1 GCF_001437255.1 Pediococcus damnosus
CACCAATACGATTTGACAGAGACCCAAAAAAATCCACATTCAGAATTTTGTTCTTCCAAATATGGATACAATTATTTAATTTCAATTTCAAGCTGCTGTCATTTGAATCTAGCTCTATAGCTCTGTATGTGGTTGCAAAACCTTGGGAAACGATAGAATAAATTGAGATCCCTTCCCAGGTTCGGAATTAAGATGAATTTCTCCACCTAAATTTTTGACACTTTCTGCAACAATAGGTAGTCCTAAGCCGGTTCCACTAATCATTTCACCAGGCTTATCGGCAGTCACCCTATAAAAACGTTCAAAAACTTTGTGCTGATTTTCTGGAGCAATTCCAATTCCGTTATCCTGCACAATTAGTTCCCATCGATTCTTTTTTTCTGTATACGAAAGTGTCACGTTACCTTGGGGACGATTGTACCGAATTCCGTTGGCCACAAGATTTTTAATAATTTGACCTAATTGTTCTTTATTCGTTTGCACTTTGGTTCCTTTAGGAATTTGATTGGAAACCTGCACTTGATGCAGTCGCATTCCTCTGTGTAACACATCAATTTCTTCTTGACCCAAGGTTGCCAAGTCACACTCTTCAACCTCTAAGGATCTTTGCCCATCCCATTGGGTTTGCGAAATTGATAAAATATCTTCACTTAGATGAACGAGCTTACGACTTTCTTTTTGAATAATTTTCAAGAATTCATCCAATTTGTCGGGATCATTTTTAGCACCATTCATTAATGTCTCTGCGAATCCCGATATTGCCGTAATTGGAGTTCGCAACTCGTGGCTGGCATTGCTAACAAAGTTTAGCTGCATTTGTTCAACTGTCCACGCCTCAGTAATATCATAAAGCAAAACAACAACTTCAAAACGGTGATGGACTTGTTTATTATAAACAACCATCGCCTCAACAACTTTTTCACTCGGTTCACGTTTTAAATGAATTGTTTGATGCTGGTCCTTTTTAGTTTCAAAGGTGCGTTCAATCAAATCTTGAAGATCAGCTTGTTTGATATCCATTTTATAAGGATGCGGATCAGTCTTGATTTGTAATTGTAGTAAATCGACCGTAGCCGGATTTGCCAACTGAACCTCCCGGTGACGATTAATAACTAAAATTCCCACTGGTAAATTATTCACAATCGCTTTTAATTCGTTCCCCTGGTTAGTTAAGTTGTGAATTTGGTGCCGATCATGAGATTCAATTTTATTAACGGTCATCGTTAATTCATAAAACGGATCATCTTTTGGCAAAACAATTTGACTAGCCTTTTTACCCTTTAAAACTTCTTGCAACTTCTCGTTCAAGGCATCTTGACGTAACTGAGATTGGCGTAAATTGCTGTAATAAACAACAACTTCAATCGAGGTTACAAATATTGTGATGGCAAACAATAAAACATAGTTAATTTCATTTGCACTAAAACTATGTTGTCCCTTTTGAACCGCTTTTAATACTAAAAACGCCATCAAAAGATTTCCTATCAAACTCGTTAAAGAAAAACGTACGGTTCTATTCAGCATTCTTTTTTGTGTTGAACTCATAGCCAAAGCCTCTCACTGTTAAAATTAATTTTGGATTTTTCGGATCATCTTCAATTTTATCACGTAAATGACTCACGTGAATGTCAACCATGCGTGTTTGTCCTGCATAGTCGTAACCCCAAACCGCATTTAAAATCGTATCCCGATTTAGAACATGATTTGCATGCTCCCATAGGTAGTCAAGTAGTTTAAATTCATTTGGTGTTAAAGCAACTTTCTTATGGCCCTTAAACACTTCATAACGCTCTTGATCAAGAACTAATTGTCCAACTGTTTTGCGTTTTGTTTCTACCTTTGTTGAAATATCTTTATGGTGACTATTTTGTGTTCGCCGTAAAATAGCTTTAATTCGCGCCACTAATTCCCGCGGACTGAAAGGCTTGGTTAAATAATCATCCGCTCCAATTTCAAAACCAACTATTTTATCTAGCTCATTATTCTTAGCAGTTAGAATTAGGATTGGAATTTCTTTTTGCGTTGTTCGAATTCGTTTAATCGTTTCTAACCCATCAATCCCTGGCAACATTAAATCCATAATCACAAAATTCGCCTGATTTTTTTGTAACCAATCTAAAGCTTCAAGACCAGTAGAAACACTGGCCACTTCGAAACCAGCATCTTTTAGGTTATACGTAATTAGTTTCACAATTGAAGGCTCATCATCAACTATCAGAATTTTTTCATTCATTAATTTTGCCTCCATTTGTTTGTAAAACTAAACTATTGCGGATTTTCCTGTTGCAGTTTCCATTGTAAATAGGCATCGATAAATCCATCTAAATCACCGTCCATGACAGCTTGTACATTGGCCGTTTCGTAATTGGTTCGATGATCTTTAACCATTGAATATGGATGAAAAACGTAGGACCGAATTTGCGACCCCCACCCAATATCTAACTGTTTTCCTTCAATGGCAGCACGTTTCTCTGCTTTTTTCTGTTCTTCACGTTCATAAAGTTTGGCCCGTAACATAGACATTGCTGTCTGCCTATTTTGAAGTTGAGAACGTTGTGCTTGACTTGCAACTACAATTCCTGTTGGTAAATGAGTGATTCGAACCGCCGATGAAGTTTTATTGATATGCTGACCACCAGCACCACTAGATCTGTAAACATCCACACGCAAATCATCAGGATTAATGTTGATTTCCACAGAATCATCCAATTCCGGCATCACATCCACTGATGCAAATGATGTATGGCGCCGACCAGCAGAGTCAAATGGGGAAATTCGAACTAATCGGTGAACACCTTTTTCAGAAAGTAAGTAACCATATGCGTTGTGTCCACTAATCACGACACTAACACTATTAAGCCCAGCAACATCGCCTGCCTGATAGTCTTCAATTGACACAGTAAACTGATGTTTTTCAGCCCAACGTGTGTACATGCGTAACAACATGGCACCCCAGTCCTGAGATTCAGTCCCACCGGCACCTGGATGAATTTCTAGAATTGCATTATTAGCATCGTACTTTCCATTAAGCAATAAGCCTAATCGATATTGTCGTAAAGCTTTCTGGGTGCTCTCAAAGTTTTTTTCAAATTCTTGCTGCATATCTGAATCAGCTTCCGCTTCAAGCAATTCTTCTGCTACAGCTAAATCTTCTACCTGTGATTTCAGGCTATGAAATTGATCATATTTTTGTTTTAAAATATTGGTCTCATCAATAAGCTTTTGCGCTTTTTTTTGATCATTCCAAAAATCAGGCTCTCCCATTTTTGATTCATTAATCGATATATTTTCACTTAATTTATCGAAGTCAAAGTGACCTCCTAAAGTCATCGACTTCTTCTTGCATTTGTTTAATTTGTTTTTTTGCTTCGCTTAATTCCATTTTGTTAAACCCCTTAAATATTTCTGCAAAAAAGGATTGGAATCAAAACACTATGTTTTGGCCAATCCTCCTCTGTGACGTATTTTACTTAATTTATCTTTGAATGTTCTGACGAATCTCAGACTTCAAGAATAATCGAGTTGCATCGTACTCAATATCTGATACCATCTCTTCAAACATCCGATAACCATCTTGCTGATATTCAACCAATGGATTTAGTTGCCCATAGCCACGAAGGCCAATTGATTGACGCAACTGGTCCATCGCATCAATATGTTCTGTCCAATGAGAATCAACCACTCGTAAGATTACAACTTTTTCAAATTCCAGCATTTGAGCAGGATCATAAAGTTGCTTTTCTTTCTGGGTATAAATTTCTTTGGCTCGACCTAATAAATAGCTCTTGACTTCATCAGGTGTCTTACCTGTTAAATCATCTAATGAAATCGTATCCTCATTGACCATGTTAGATTTTGCAAAATCTAAAATTGTTTCTAAATCCCACTTATCTTTTTCTGTGCCTTGCATGTGAACATCCACAACTTGGTCAACGGTCCGCTGAATCATTGGAACCATTACATCCTTTAATGAAGTCTTGGCCAAGATAACTTCTTGACGTTCACCATAAATGACCTCACGTTGAGCCCGCATTACATCATCATACTGCAAAACGTTTTTACGTGAATCATAGTTATTTCCTTCTACTCGTTTTTGAGCAGATTCTACTTGTTTGGTAATCATGCGACTTTGAATAACAGCATCATCATCAGAAACCTTCATACGATGTAATAAGTTTTTGATTCGTTCTGAACCAAAACGAATCATCAAATCATCTTCCAATGACAAGTAAAACTGTGACATACCAGGATCACCTTGACGACCAGAACGGCCACGCAACTGATTATCAATCCGTCGTGACTCATGACGTTCAGTTCCGATTACAGCCAATCCACCCAAATCTGTAACGCCAGGTCCTAATTTAATATCAGTCCCTCGACCAGCCATATTAGTCGCAATTGTAACTGCGCCCTTTTGGCCCGCATTGGTAATGATTTCAGCTTCTTTGGCATGATTTTTCGCATTTAAAACAACATGGGGAATTTTTTCTTCATCCAATAGATGGGAAAGATGCTCAGAAGTTTCGACCGCAACCGTACCAATTAACATCGGTTGACCCTTGGCATGCAATTGTTTGATTTCCTTTATAACTGCTCCAAACTTACTTTCCAATGTTGGATAGAGCAAGTCAGGACGATCATCACGGATCATTGGCCGATTGGTTGGAATTGAAATAACTTCCATATTATAAATTTCTCGGAATTCATCTTGTTCCGTTTTGGCAGTACCAGTCATCCCGGCTAATTTATGATACATCCGGAACAAGTTCTGATAAGTGATGTTAGCCATAGTTTTAGTTTCTTCTTGAATCTCAACATTTTCCTTAGCTTCAATCGCTTGATGTAAGCCATCAGAAAAACGCCGGCCTTCCATAACTCGTCCAGTAAACTGGTCAACGATAAGTGCTTCGCCATCTTGGACAACGTAATCCTTATCTTTTAACATAATATAATTAGCGCGTAATGCCTGATCAAGATGATGGGTCAATGAAGCATTATCAACATCATATAAGTTCTTTAAGTTGAAATATTTTTCGGCTTTTTCAATACCCTTATCAGTTAGAGAAATTGATTTAGATTCCCAATCAATTTTATAATCTTTATCAACTGTTAATGTCTTTGCAAAACGGTCTGCCCGCTTATACATATGAGTACCGTTTTCGGATTGTCCAGAAATAATTAATGGTGTTCGCGCTTCATCGATTAAAATGGAATCCACTTCATCAATAATGGCATAACTGAGAGGCCGTTGAACCATATCCTCTTTGTAGACCACCATATTATCTCGCAAATAATCAAACCCAATTTCACTATTGGTTGAATAGGTAATATCAGCAGCATATGCAGCCCGTTTTTCTTCAGGTGATTTTTCGGCTACATTCAATCCAACACTTAAACCTAACCAGTTATACAACTCACCCATTTCCGTCGCATCACGACCAGATAAGTATTCATTAACTGTTACAACGTGGACTCCTTTACCAGCAAGGGCATTCAAATAAACCGGCATGGTTGCTGTCAAAGTTTTACCTTCACCAGTTTTCATTTCGGCAATGTCACCTTCATGTAAAACAATTCCACCCATGATTTGAACATGGAATGGAAACAAACCAAGGACTCGCTTTGCTCCCTCACGAGCAACCGCAAATGCCTCAGGTAAAATATCGTCAAGCGTTTCCCCATCTTTTAAACGTGCCTTAAAAGCTGGCGTCTTGGCCTGTAAGTCAGCATCTGATAACTGACTGTATTCATCTTTGTATGCTTCAACTTTATCTGCTAAACGATCCAAACGCTTTTGCACACGTTTGTCACTTTCAACCCATTTCTTTAATAGATTAGCCATTCAATAGTTCCTCTCTTAAATCTAGACTATTTTTATTTTTAAATTACATATTTATTATTCCAAACTCTTGTAGACCATATAGTATTTTAACATTATTAAGACCATTTTTAAACAAAATAGTTAAGAGTCCAGACAGGTATTGAATAAGTGACTAATTTTATGTACCAAAAAAGAACTGAAACAGGTCTAAGTAAACTTGGACTCTCTCCAAATTCAGCTTTAAATCTGTTCAGCTCTTTGTTTTATTCGTTTATATAATTAGTCGTCTGATTCAATCAAACCATACCGACCATCATTGCGTCGATAAACAATGTTAACTTCATCAGTTTCTGCATCTTGATAAATAAAGAAGTCATGGTTTAACATATCCATTTGTAAAACAGCTTCTTCACTATCCATTGGTTTGAGTGAAACACGTTTGGTACGAACAATATCAAACTTCGAATCCTTTGAATCAGATTCGTCACTATCATCCACATCAAGATCGGCACCTGGAACCTCAACGCCTTTATAACCTTTTTCACGGGATTTACGATTAATTTTTGTCTTGTATTTGCGGATTTGGCGTTCCAACTTATCAGTTACCAAATCAACACTTGCATACAGATCAGGTGATGTTTCTTCAGCTCTCAGTACTAAATATGGAAGTGGGATCGTAACCTCAACCTTAGCTGTCTTATCCGGATGAACCTTGAGGTTTACATGCGCCTTAGCATTCAAACTATTATCAAAATATTTTTCTAGTTTGCTAATGCGTTTTTCCACATAATTTCTAATTGCTTCTGTCACTTCAATATTTTCGCCACGTACATTAAAATCAAGCATAAATTTTCTCTCCCTTCAGTAGCAAGCATTTGTGCTCGCCCAAACACGATATCGAAAGGACCACTCTTCTAATATCTTGCTTAGTTCCATTATAAATGAAACCGCTCTTTTAAACAAATAAAAAACAAAATTTTTTTAATTGTTATCGACAAAGGGTTACACTCTCTACCCGATCGGATCCTTGCCTATACAAAGTTTCGGCCGCATGGCGAAGCGTTCTCCCTGTCGTATAAACATCATCAATTAAAAGAATCTTTTTGTTTTCTATCTGTTGCCGACATTCTACATCAACATAAAAATGATTACCAGTTTGCAAACGTTCGTTTCGTTTCTTCTGAGATTGCCGTTTTTCATCTCGGTCCCTTTTCATGTAAAGAACCTCATTATTTGATAAGTCTCCCATCAATCCTAGTACCTGATTGAACCCCCGCGTAGTCCACGTAGTTTTATCAATCGGTAGTGCCACAATTAAATCAAAAACAGCAAATTTTTTAATAAATTGCGAAAATTTGGTATCAAATACATGCCTTAATTGATAATCTCCTTGAAATTTGTAAGCATGCATATAAGCCTTCATCGCTTCATCATACTGATACAAGGCATGATTTATATAGTAATATGAACCATTTGCCTGCCACTTTTGGCAATCTTTACACACGTTTTGTGATTCCTGTTGTCTTCCACACTTTGGGCATGCAGAGGCTTCGTCGATTTCATGAAATGTTTTCTGACACGCCATACAGATAGTTTCGGTTTTTGATCTTTGCGGCATCATTAAATAACTCAGCGTCCATGACAACCGAATCATGCTATGACAGATTAGACACTGCATATGCGTCCTCCTTTGCTTTATGATTCACAAATTTGATTTGCCGTTGGGCCTGTTTAATTGAACGGGAAATACCGTTACAAATAAATAAAACCGTCCCAGTTGGCCGTTTAGGATTTCGGCCAACTCTCCCAGCAATTTGGACTAATGCAGACGAAGAAAAAGTCCCATCATCGGCGCCCAAAACACATACGTCAATTTTAGGAAAAGTTACGCCCCGTTCTAAAATTGTTGTGGTTATGAGCCCCGCAATCCTGCCATCCCGCATCAATTGCACCTTCTCTAGTCGGTGCTCATCTGCGGAAAAAACGGTTGTCAGTTTTAAATCAGGAAACTCTTTATTAATTGCCTTTAGCACTACCGCTAGTTGATTAATATGAGGTACAAATACCAAAAATTGGCGCTTGGCTTGTTGGCAATTAGTAAGAAAAGTTTTAAGTGCCTTTGGTAATCTTTTGTTTTTAACTTTTTTCCACCAATTAAAAACTAACTTTGTTTTAATTTCAGGTAAGGGAAAGCCATGAAAGCGTTGTGGCAAGTAGCTTACACCCAATTGCTTTTGCCTAACTTTTTTCAATAAAATATCACCAGGCGTAGCTGTTAGATATAAACACATTCCGGTTTGTTTCTTAGCCTGTTTGGTTGCATACAACAATTGGGCATTTTGTGCATATGGAAAAGCATCCACTTCGTCAATGATCAAAACATCAAATGCGTGGTAAAATCTTAGTAGTTGATGGGTTGTGGCAATTGTGAGCTGCGCATAATGATAAGGATCAGTTTGATGTCCGTGTAATAAAGCAATGTCGACATCCTGAAATGCGGCTTGTAAGCGCGGAAATAATTCCAAACACACATCCA
Source organism: Pediococcus damnosus (assembly GCF_001437255.1). GTDB lineage: Bacteria > Bacillota > Bacilli > Lactobacillales > Lactobacillaceae > Pediococcus > Pediococcus damnosus. The sequence goes on from NZ_JQBD01000071.1 coordinate 8,358, forward strand.
CTCGTGGAGACGCTAAACAAACCCGTTTTCCAGTTTGAAGTGCATCATTAATCCCGGGAAACAACATTTCTGTCTTTCCGGCTCCAGTCACGGCCCACAACAGATGATCTTGACTAAGATTAAAGGCACGCAAAACCTCTTCTGAGCATCTTTTCTGACTTGGTGTGAGTTCTCCTTGCCACGTTAAATAAGTATCTAAAATTTCAAATTGATTGGGCTCTTCCAGAGTCACAAAATTTTCTAATGTTGAAACTCGTCCCAACTGAATACAAGCTGAACAATAAAATTCATTTCGTGGAAGCGCCACCACCTGTTTATCATGCCATGTATGACATCGCAAACAGCGAACCCGCGTCTCGGCAATTTGCATAGTTGGCAATTTTTTAAAACTAGTTTCCAAGTTTGTCCAATCACGTGGCATTAAGACCAGCCGTCCAAAAAATTCTGATTTATCCATTTATTCTCCTCAGGTTTAAAATACGCAAAAGAAAGGAATTATTTTTTTATGGACAAACATTTAATTACAATTGCTCAAAATGGTAGTCATGAACTTGATATCAAAAAATCACGTTTCATTGCCAATGCATTTCGCATTCAAACTGAAGAAGAAGCCCAAAAATTTATTCAGGAAATCAAAACTCAACATCATAAAGCCAATCACCATTGTTTTGCCTATCTGTTGGGAAATGATGACCATATTCAAAGAGCTAGTGATGATGGCGAGCCTTCGGGAACTGCGGGCGTTCCTATTTTAGAAGTTTTACAAAAAAATAATGTGCATAATACGTTGGTTGTGGTAACTCGATATTTTGGTGGAATCAAGCTTGGTGCCGGTGGTTTAATTCGGGCATACAGCAATTCGACTTCCCAGGTACTCACAGAAATTGGCTTGGTGGAACTCGTTTCACAAATCAAACTAAGTTTAACCATTGAATATGCTCAGCATGATTCTTTAGTCCACTGGCTCGACGCTAACCATTTTAAAGTAAGCGATAGTCAATATGGTGAAAAAGTGACGGTTCAGGTTCCCGTAGCAGAACCCAAGATTACTGAATTTGAAACTACTCTCACAAACCTTTTCAGCGGTAACATTGCCTTTCAAAAATTAGGCACCCAATTTAATGAAGTTCCTTAAAAAAAATAATCTAAAGTTTGAAAGCACAAAATTCTCCCTAATTAATTGCCACAAAAGAGTTAGCAACAATTAAATTAGTTTAAATGTCGTCTTCCAGCAAAATTGGGCTGGAACGTAGCGGGCACGACTTAGAGCCGAAATACACGTCTCTAAGCTCGGCCTTTATCTAAGCAATAAATTGCTAAGACAAACGACACTACTGAGCCCATTTGCTTCCAGACTGTTTCGAGTTGTAAACCTTATTATATTTAATACAAAGATTGTTTTGGCAACTTTTATGCGAACTACTTAAAAGCAACGACTTTCCCAGTTTAGAGGCGTTTGGGCCTCAGGGGTGAAATTATCTTAGTGGCTTGCTGCTTAGATAATGGTCGAGTTTGAAGACAAGTGAACTGCTTGGCTTCAAA
>NZ_JQBD01000072.1 GCF_001437255.1 Pediococcus damnosus
GAGATGGGGAAATTCCATGTCTAATCAATATGAAAAACTAGTCGAGCAGCAAGCGCGTTTAAAACAAAAAATTGAGCGGGAAGATTTTAAATTACGGCAATCTAAATACTATGAAAATCGGCAAGCCCGCAAAGCCCGTTCTCGCCGATTAATTCAAAAAGGGGCTTTATTAGAAAAGTACTTCCAAGCTAATAACCTCTCGGTCGAACAAACCGAAGAACTTTTAAAAATATTTGCTGACTATGTTAACGCCCATNTTTTTGGGTCTACACTTTCTGGTGTTGAGAAACAATCAACACTGAACGTATAGGCCCTTTTTGGATAACGCAAAAAGACACCTACTCAGTGTCCATGCTATGCTTGTTAGCGTCGAAACCAAAAGCAAGCGAGGTTATGAGTAAATGTCCCAATACGATCCTACACTGTCCGTCCTTGGAATACCAGACCATAATATCAAAGTAGCCTTTGTTCGTCATGAATATCGCGGCAACGGGGTACGTCGCCGCCAGTATCATGTGATTGATGCCGAGCTGACTTACCGGTTAACCCGGTGCCCACTGTGTGGCTTTGAGGCCTTGCACCCTAACGGGTTTTACACGGCCCATGTGCGCGTCCTCAACGGGGTTGAAATGCCGACAGTCATTGACTTGTACAAGCAACGATGGCGCTGTCATAACTGTTACCACACAGTCAGTGCCAAGACGCCACTCGTGCAACCCAACCACACGATCGCCGCTCACATGACAGAACGAATCATGAAGTTAGCGCATGAACGGTTGCCGGTCAAAACCGTCGCCCGTATTATCGGAATCTCAGCCTCCTCGGTTCAACGGATCATTGACCAAAATCTCAAACTCCGACCGGCTCGCCGGCTACCCACGCGACTCTGCTTTGATGAGTTCCGTTCCACTCATGGCATGATGTCGTTTATCTGTCTTGATGCCGATTCACATCGTCTGATTGCCTTGCTTGGTGACCGATTCAATCGCACGATTAAAAACTTCTTCATCGCTCATTATTCACTCGCTGAACGCACTCGGGTCCAGACGGTCACCATGGACATGAATGCAGCTTATCAGACGAGTATTCATGAGGTTTTCCCCAAGGCCCAAGTCGTCATTGATCGGTTCCATATCATTCAACTTGCGGCTCGTGCCCTTGATCAGGTACGCGTCCAAGCGCTCAAACAGCTTGATGACAAGCACAGCCGTCCTTATAAGATCATGAAGACAAACTGGCGGCTTTTTCATCAAACTGCGCCTGACGCTAAACACAAACAGTTCCTGTTTGGTTTGAATGAAGACGTCACGCAACAGGAGGCCATCGATATCGCACTTGATACTGAGCCCAAGCTCAAGCAAACCTACGAGACCTACTTAGCGCTTCATGATGCTTTGATGGTGAAGAAACATCCCGCGGAACTGGCAAACCTGTTAGCTACTTACGAGCCAAACGGTACGGCAATGGACATGACGATCGCGACGCTTAAGCGACACAAAGTCGCTGTTCTCGCCGCTGTCACCAGCCCTTATTCCAACGGTCCGATCGAAGGGGTTAACCGCCTCATCAAGTCACTCAAACGATCCTGTTTTGGCTTCAAGAATCAGCTGAACTTCTTCAAACGAATCTACCAAATCACGGCATAACATGACAAAGACGGCTCCCCAAATGGAGAACCGCCTCAAATGATAAATTTATTCTTCAACACCAGTTGACGTAGAGCCAAAAAAATGTACTTAAGTCAGAGCTGCCGGCTTAGAAGAAGAATGGCATCCAAGCGCAGGAGCGGAAGCAACGGTTCGCTGCGAAGAATGGGCGGCAGCTGTAGCTGCGGTAACTGTAGTAGTGAACCCGGATAATTACAACCACAACGTAACGCTGGCAAGTTGGAGTAGTTGGCTTGCTTGGTTCAGTAGGCGCAGTTGGGGCGGTTTCGGCAGTACCGGCAGTACCGGCAGTGCCCGCGGTGCCTGCAGTACCAGCAGTTAACAGGTTTTTTATTGCATAAAAAAGGAGGACATAGTCCCCTGTAATAAAAAATCTATCCTACTAAACATTTTATAAATAAAGGTGATTTCTATGTCCTCTCTTAATCATTGTATTAAATTCGAGCTTGATATTAAAGACGAAAATATTGTTTTCAAAGACTATTTCTACAAAATGGTCCAGATGAAAAAGCACAAAATCTATGAAGCAGAATTGATTCAGCCTGCTTGTCCTTACTGTGGCTCCTTGGCTCTCCTGCATAATGGACATCTGATTACCAACATTCGCTATTTAACAGCTAATGCCAGCCATCCAGTAACTATTAGACTGGCTAAGCAGCGAGTTAGATGCCGTGATTGCAGTCGCTGGTCAATGGCCCAATCAGAATTGGCAAGCAAGTACTGTTCTATTTCTAATGCCTCTAAGCTAAAAATTTTGTCTGCGTTAACTGAAGATCGTTCGATGACCAGCATTGCCAGCGAAAACAATGTTTCTGTCAACACTGTTCAAAGAGTTTTAGGCAGCTGCTCTCACCGTTTCCTTGACAGCTATGAGTATCTGCCAGCTCATTTGGCTTTCGATGAATTCAAAGGCGTTGATCGTCAGCTGCACTTTATCTGCTTAGACGGCGATAGTCATCAAGTCGTGCAGATTCTTAGAACGCGTTATAAGAAGAATCTGCTTAAGTATTTTGGACGTTTTTCGCCTCAAGCCAGAGCCAACGTTAGAACCGTTACGATGGATCTCAACTTTTACTATCAGGACATTGTCAGAGCCTGTTTCCCTAATGCTCAGATTGTCATCGATCGCTTTCACATGATTCAAATGCTTACTCGTTCTTTTAACTCACTGAGAGTCCAAGTCATGAAGACCTTTGATAAAAGATCCAGACAGTATCAGCTACTCAAATCTCCCTGGAAATTATACTTGAAGAAGTTTGATGAGCTTGAAAAAGTTCATCCTCGCTACAACTGGCATTACAAAGACTGCTTAACTCAAACACAAGTAGTTACAGAAGGCATTAACACCAGCACTACTTTAGAGAATTCATATAACCTGATGCAAAGCTTTATTCAAGCCGTTGAAACTGGCAATACGCATGAGCTTAAATCATTGATTACCAGCAAAGATTCAATTGGAACCCTAATGCATAAGACGCTGCTAACTTTTAAATACAATCTAAAAGCGGTGCTTAACGGAGCAGCTCTACCTTATTCTAACGGCTGTCTTGAAGGCTTCAATCGCAAAATCAAACAAATCGAACGAACAGCTTTCGGCTATTCCAATTTTATCAATCTATTAACCAGAATTCGTTTAGAGGAAAATCAATATAAAGAAAAAGAACCAAACAGCCTTTTAATGACTGCCTGATTCTATTCATTTACTCTCTATCAACAGGATTTGACAAAGAGCCGTTAAAACATGACTAGTTTTTATCTTTATAATTTATTTTTATTAACGATTAAATTAGAATCTTGCCATACCTAATGCATGTTGAGCAGCTAGGTTAAGCAAACTCCATTGACGGTCAAATCCTGGTTGGAAGAAGAAGTCTTGTTCAGCCAAGTCTTCCAAGCGCATCTTATGACTAATTGCCAAAGCTAAAACATTGCCTTGAGCAGTAATATCATACTTAGAAAGGACAGCACCGCCTAAGATTTGGTGAGTATATGGATTAAAGGTTAAGCTGACATATACCTTAGGATTATCTGCTTCTGGGACATAAGCTGGACGCATATGATCTTCATAGAAGCTAGTTTGATAATCAAGCTTATTCTTAGCAGCTGAAAACTTATTTAATCCCGCAGTAGCGAAGTGATAGTCAAAGACGCTAAGAGCTGAAGCACCGATAACACCCTTGAAAGCGCGATCTGGCTTATCTTCAAAGATATGATCAACCACATATTGTGCTTCTCTTCTAGCAGTAGTAGCTAAAGCAATTGGCATTGGCTTACCTGCTGGAATAGAAAGTGGCAAAATTGCATCTCCAATAGCGTAAACGTCTTTAACATTCGTTCTCAAGTATGGATCAGTCTTAATCCAGCCTCTTTGATCTAAATCAACTGTGTCCTTTAGCCAATCAGTATTAGGAGTTACCCCTGCTGAAACAACAACCAAGTCAGCTGGTATATCGCCTTGATCGGTCTTGACGCTTTCAACTTTTTCATTACCGTTGAAGCCTTCAATTTTAACGCCCATCTTCAAGTCCATATTCTTCTTAAAGGTAGGTTCCAAAACATCAAGCAATTCAGGGTTCAAGTAAGTTCCTAATGGACGATCAATCATGTCCATTAAAGTTACATGCTTGCCAGCTTTAGCAAATACTTCACTAGCTTCAGTACCAATATAACCAGCACCAACAATAGCAACATTCTTAATTGCTGGATTGTTAACAGCACTCATTAACTTAGAAGCCCAATCACGTCCACGCATTAAATAGATATTCTTAAGATCATTGCCAGGTACTGGTAAAAACTTTGGCGTTACACCTGATGAAAGAATTAACTTATCATATTGAACTTCTTCTTCAGAATTATTGGTTAAATCCTTAACTGTTACTGTCTTATGTTCAGGATGAATCGCGGTTACTTCATGGTTGGCATAAACATGACCGCCCTTCTTTTCAACATCTTCAGGAGCAAAGTTTCTGACGTCATCTTCAGCCGTAACTTTATTTTCTAAGTATAATTGCATACCACAGGACATAAATGAAATAAAGTCGCCAGCTTCATAAACAGTTACATCTACATCATTATATTTATCCAACAGCTCAATTGCTGATTCATGACCACCATGTGAAGCACCAACAATTACAATTTTACGTTTATCCATAAAATCCTCCTAACACAATAGTTTCTTCATTACATTTTCAAGGGTAACACTTATTACTTAATGTCTATCATATTTTGCTCAATAAATTGATTAAAAATAAAAGTTTGGAGTTGACGCTCCAAACTTTTTTGCTATATTTTCTGCTCAACATCATGAATCTTCACAACTAATACAGTGCGAATCCAATCAAATTGGGCTTTCATTTGGTCAAAATATGCGCCTTCATTAATGAATTGACCACTGCCATGAATATGATAACCGCGACCCATTCCAGCGGTTCCTGAATAATTGTAAGAACCAATCGTAATGATCAGTTCATGTTTTGGATCTTTTTCAAAATCTTGTTCAATCCACTTGTATTCGGCATCTGTTTGTGCTAATTCAGCCTGATAAGGTGGACATCGAGATAATTCATAAGAAATTGTTGACGGTGATCGGTTCAGCCGAACGCCCATTTGGATATTGGACAGCCCTAGTTCACAAAAGGTTTCGATTTTAATTCGTTCGGAATAGGTTATACTAGACAAAAGATCAGCTCCTAAAAGATGGGTTTGTGGTAAACACCATTTTAAAGGAAGCTGATCTTTTTTGTCCGAACAGCGTTCGGATTAATTTTACAATCTACCATTAATCCTTTGACAATGCATCGTACGCCACGTCACTGACCGGTTCCAACCATTCAGAAGTCCCCGTAGTGATTGCGACATGACTAAACCAGCTGTCTTTTGTCGCACCGTGCCAATGCTTAACGCCATCGTGAATGGTAACCACATCGCCTGGGTGCAGTAGTTGTGCTGGCTTGCCATCCTCCTGATACCAACCTTCACCACCGGTAACAAGCAAGATTTGATAACCATTGTGATGAATATGCCAGTCATTGCGGCATCCTGGTTCAAATGTCACATTGCCAACATTTACATTGACATTGTCATCTGAACTAACTAAATTTTTTAAGTAACTTTGACCGATAAAATACTGCGCATAAGCGTCATTTTTATTACCTTGACCAAAAACATTTTGTGTTTCAAATTTTTCGTTTGCCATTACTTATGTGTCTCCTCTTCATCTGACCAAATTTCCTTAGCACGGTTAAACGCCGACCATGCCTTAGGCCACCCAGCGTAAAATGCAAGGTGGGTAATTTCAGCAACAATCTCGTCTTTTGTAATGCCGTTTTGTTTGCCAATTCGTAAATGAGCTTCTAATTGTTCTGTATTGCCGGCTGAAATAATGCTAGCAATCGTAATTAAGGAACGGTCATGAGCAGACAAAGCGTCTTCTTTGGACCAAACCTCACCAAATAAAACATCATCATTTAAAGCAGCAAATTGTGGGGCAAAATCACCCAACTGTTTGCGACCTGCTGTTTGTTTTTTAGCCATGTTAAATTCCTCCTCGATTAAAAACAAAGTGATTAACGCGATTAAATTCATTGAAACACTTAAAGTACACTTTAAGTAAAGCCCTAAATTTCATAAAAACTAAAAAGAGCGACTTAACAGGTACATAACCTGCTAAGTCGCTCTAAATCAAAATTATAGAAATTCAAAATGCCTACACTGCCTGAAACACTCGTTGCGGTATCGCCCGAATTAATCGTTATTCCGTTGATTATGAAGTCCCGACTGTATTAGCTGGAGGGCGTCCCCATTGATACCGAACCGTGAAGGTATTGTTAATCCGGAATGCATTTTGCCAGATTTACAATACGGACGGTCGAAAAGACTCAGTTTTCCACGAGGCTTTGCGACGAGGTGAAAGTCTCCGAACTTAGGAAGCTTAAACCGGTCCCACGGCAAGCGTGTCAATGGAGACAACCGCAAGCGGCATTCACCGCTATCATTTATTCTTCATGATTCAAACTGGCAAGGTAATTAGCAAAACCTTCGTTATCACTAATATGCCCGTCTACTTTTCCCTGATACCAATCAATCTTGTCGTTTAAAATCGTCATACTATGCTGCAATTCCTCAAACTCCTGAAGGAAACCACGCCGTACATTCTTCAATAACTGCAACCGTTTGGTGATCGTTGCATCCCCCTCAGCGCGCCAAGCCACATACTGTTTCAACTGTTCGATAGTCATTCCTGTACCCTTTAAGTGTAACAAGAATTTGATCCAGCTAGCATCTGCATCCGTATAATAACGTAACCCGTTGTCAGACCGATGTGGTTTGACCAAACCTTCCTTTTCATAATAACGAAGCGTTGGGCCTGACAACCCGGTTTTAGTTGCAAATTCACCGATTCGATAGCGCTTTTCTGTTACAGCTGTCTTTGTCGCCATTAACATTCCCTCCAGAAGTTGATATTCACATTAGTTAAAGTCGACTTTAACTCATAGCCCACAGTCTTGTCCACTATTGTGTCAAATGAACTAGCCATTGGCACCAAACAAGTTCAAAATCACAACGCCAACCAGAATGAATCCAATCCCAATCACATTGGCCAAATTGACTGGTTCCTTCCAAAACAAAACGGCCACTAACGTTGACAGCACAACGCCAATGCCAGCCCACAATGCGTAAGCAATATTGAGATTGACTGTTTTCATGCACACCGCCAGAAAGTAAAAGCAGGTACCATAAGCAATTAAGGCCCCTAAACTGGGCCATAATAGTGTAAATCCAGATGATGCCTTCAATAAATTTGTGCCAATCAATTCACCAACAATGGCTAAAGCCAGATATACATACCCCATTGTGACCACCCCGTAAAAAATTTGTCCCGACCCTCATAATGTCGCTAAAAAAAGCCGATGTAAAGCAAAAAGCCACCCGCAACGAGGGTGGCATCCTGATAAATTTTTGGTCCGATTTAAGCATTAATCAATTGTGGTTTTGTCTTCCCAATCATCACTTATTTATCCACATGAAGTGAACCGTGATCTGATTGTTTGTGACTCTGCTCATTATGTGAAACCGATTGTGGCGAATCCGTTTGCCGACGTGCCGGTTGAGACGATTTCTGTTGTTTCGGTTGCTTACTTTCTTGATCATTGATGTGATCGTCGAAGTACGTTTGCAACCGCCGTAGTTCATTAACCTGCGATTCAATCGAACCCAACATCTCTGTTTGAATCTTTTGAATCTGTAACATGTTCGGCTGATCCTGTTGAATCATATGGTCAACCTTGGAGTGCAGTACCCGAATTTCTTCTTCCGATTTTTGGTTAACGTGATAATCGTTAGCCGATTCCATCCGGTCATACTCTGCTGACCGGTTCTGACTCATCATAATGAGTGGTGCCTGGATTGCGGCAACCATACTCAAGAATAAGTTCAAAAGAATAAACGGATACGGATCGAAATGCACACCAAATAGGTGTAATGAATTAACAGTAATCCACAATAACATAATGAGAACAAAGGAAATAATAAAAGGCCAGCTACCCCCGAAGTGGGCAACAGCATCCGCAACCCGCTGACCAACTGTTAGTGAGTGTTCCAATTGCTGACGGACATCAACCACCTGATAGGTATCTTTTTGAAGTACCCGTGTAAGCTTTTGGTTCAGCTTATGATTCTGGCGATAGTCCTTCGCAATCATCTGATCCATCTTTAATAAACGGTAGTGGACCAAATGCTCACTACAGATAAAATCTTGGTTTGTCGCCTTTGGAAAGTCGAGACGAATCAACGCCCTCAACGGACCATCCAAATCTCCTAGGAAAACACCGTCTACGAGATCATATTCTTTATGATCAACGAGACAGTAAACCGTGCCGTTCAATTCTTGCATTAGACTAAAACACCTCAGTAAATGCTAAATTTCACGTGCGGCAAAGTTCACAGCATGGGTTAAATATCCAGTTATGAATTGCGAACACGCGGGACCGTCATCACTCGTTGAACATATATGATAATCTGCGTCTGACATAAAACCCACCTGCCTTTCCTAGGTTGACCTGAGTTATCGCTACAAACCCATTATAGAGGACACGCTCAAAAAAGTCCAAGCGAACCTACCCATTTCTGAGCGTAAATTGCAAGAACAAGTTAGCCAGTCGTTGAGGACAATCCCAGAACAGGCCGTTATCAAATAGAAGTTGTGGCGCTAGAGAGACTACTGGGCCATGCGGCGAACGCGCCGAGCTTCGGCCTCAAAGTTTTGCTGGGGTGTGCAGTAGCCCTGTTGTTTGCGAGGCAACTGATTCAAGCGGTCTTGCGTGGCCTGCACTTGACTAGGGCTAATGTCATCTAGGGACATGCCCTTAGGGAAGTCCTGGCGGATCATCCGGTTATGTGCCTCGTTGGTGCCACGGTCGCAGGACGTGTAAGGATGGGCGTAGAAGATCTCAGTTTCCGTCCCAGCAAAAGCAGTATTTAAGGCGGTGAACTCGGGTCCGTTGTCGGCTGTGATGGTCTTGATGCAAGCTCCCCATTCGCGCTTGATTCCACGCAATGCATAGCTCACAGAGTCTGCATCTCGTCCTTCGATCAAGCGGAGAAGTTGGCAACGGGTCTTGCGCTCAATCAGAGTCAAGATGACGCTCTCCTTGCCATTGCGTTTACCGACAATGGTATCCATCTCCCAGTGACCGAACTGCCTGCGTCGTTCAACGACCTTAGGCCGTTCCTCGATACTGCGGCCAGCCAGGCGCTTAGCCTTGGTGTGGTGCTGGTGAGAGGTCTTCCGCTTAGTCTTCTCCAACAGGTCGATATTTCGAATCTCTAGGCGGCCAATTTCAGCAGCAATCCAACGATTGGACTTCCCAGCTTGGCGGAATCCGGCCACTTTTCCGCGCTCGAGTGATGTTAAGTGCTGACCTTTTTGGCGGTGTGTGCTATCCTGTTTCTGCATCAAGACAATATCCTCTTCCATTGTTTGTGTAGGAACCTCAATGATACAGGATATCTGTTCTTGATGTTTTTTATTGTCCAAAAAATTTTGAGACAGTGGCTAACTTGATTCTAAAATGCGCGTCTTTTTGATTTTAGGTCAAGCGTAAAATCTGAAATTTTATTTTGATCTAGCTTACTTAAATGACCGATTTATTTAAAGTTTAAACCGGCTTTGGGAAAGCGATAAATATTACCAA